>CAYRLQ010000107.1:1069-12525 GCA_964425145.1 uncultured Nitrospiraceae bacterium | reverse complement strand
CCGCGCGGATGAACATCATCTGACCGCGGCTGCCCAGCCAGTTGAGCAGGATCACGAAGCCCGCTATCACAAGCATCAAAAGGGTCCCCACGAGTAGAATGGAGACCAAGTGCACCGTGACCCATTCCACGCTCCTGTTCACCACTTCGCTGGCATTTGTTTCCCCGTACCCTGCCATGCCCGAAGAGTGGGAACCGCCTCCCCCCCCTCCTCCCCCCGGGCAGCCCTGAACAAGCGATTCGAGGAAAATGATGACCCCAAAACACAGCCACCTGACGATGTCGAATGGCTGGAACAGGACCCGCTTGGTATGCCGGATGGCCTTGTCAATGGCGCTGACGACGTCCATGCGAGCCACAGGCTGATCGTTGCCATTCATCACGTGTTCCTCCATCGCAGTTGTCCATTGCCAGAGCCCGGCGCCACGGAGAATAATTTTATCCTTCACACGGTATGCCGCTTTGCGGTAGACTATGCGTCGTCAAGGTTACAAACATGTGTATGGCACTGTCAAAAAGGGAGTTTCCCATGAGTTTTCAACGCATGTGTTCGATCCTGGTGGCAGGGGTGATGGCTAGCGCGAGCGCAGCGGCGGCGCCGGTCATCTTTCTCGGCCCTGAAGCTACGACATTGGTACACGACGCGGCCACGGAATTGCAACGGTACCTGTATGGGGTCAACGGCGAGCTCATCGCGCTCGAATCCGTCGAGGAGGTTACCGCCGGGGCCACAGGAATCGTGCTAGGCACGGCGTCGAGTTTGCCAGACGTCGGCGAGGCCTGGCCGTTTGGCTTAACACCGCCTCGGGACGACGGGTATATCCTCCACACGGTTAACGGCCGTCTAATTGTGATTGCGGGAGCAACCCCCGCTGGAACGCAAAATGGCGCCTACGGCCTCCTCGAAGGACTAGGTTTCGGGTTTTACCTGGGTGGTGACACCTACCCGGATTCGATCCCCAAGTTTACTGAAGGGGATGTGCCCCAGCTTCACGAGTCTGAGTCCCCGGCGTTCGCCATTCGCGGGTCGCTGCCTTGGTACAACTTCTTCAATAGTCCGACCACGTGGGAACTGGCCGACCACAGGGCCTTTATCGACCAACTCGTGCGCATGCGGTGCAACTTCCTCGGCTTCCACGCCTACGATTCCGAGCCGTTCGCCGCCTACGAGTGGGAGGGGCGGTTGGTTGGCGGGGAGCCTCTCCGGAACACCTCGACGTCGACCTGGGGCACGCACCCCATGGCCACGGACGAGTTCTTAGCGGGCACGGGCCAGTATTTCGCACGCGATTATTTTGGCGCGGCCAGCTCGTTCATCGAAGATCGGGATGTGTCCATCCGGACCGCCAAAGATGTCTTGCGCGAGGCTTTGAACTACGCCAAGAGGCGTGGGATGAAAGTGTGTCTCGGGTTCGAGCTTTATGGCAACCCGATGGCCTTTGATGTGCAGGCCCGGTTTGAAACGCAGCTGAGGGCCCTGCTCGAGGATTACCCCACGCTGGATTACGTCTGGCTGTGGCAGCCCGAGGGCCGCGGGATTCTCCCCCAGGAATGGACCAAACCCCGCAGCCTTTGGGAAAGCTACACGCAGCGCTGGTCGGACACCTTGGCCGACATCGAAGAACCCGAGCGGCGCGCCGAAGCGGTCCGCCTGGCCCTGTTTGCGCTCCATGCGAATCAGGTCCTACACGCGGTGCGTCCTGGCGTCCAACTGGTCGTGAGCGGGTGGGGTGGCGACGCCTGGCTCAAATGCACTGATATGTTCCCCGGTCTCGACCGGATTCTGCCCGAGGACATCGCCTTTGCCGCACTGGACAACATCGTCGTGTCACCCACGGTCAGCGAGGCGTACGGTCATCTGGCGCCCGATCGGGTACGCTGGCCGATCGTCTGGTTCGAGTACGACGGCGACCAATGGTTCCCCCAGCCCAACCTCCGCGCAACCGCCGGCGCCTGCCGCGATGCGTTGGCCAAGGGCTGCCAGGGGCTTTTGGGCATTCATTGGCGCACCCGGGCCGTGGAGGAGGAGGCTGCGTACTGCGCACAGTTCGCGTGGGACACCGGCCTTACGGTTGAGGCGTTTTGCCGACGCCGGGCCGAAAGCTTGTTCGGCGAAAAGGCCGGCGAGGCCATGGCCGGGTATCTTCTCCGGCTTCAGGACCTCGGCTATCGCTGGGTGGGCGGCAAGGGCCAATCCGAATGCGGGCAGTTCTCATGGAGCGAGGGGGAGGAAAGCAAGCGTGTGGAACTGGCGACGATCGCCCAGGAACTCCGGGCCGAACTGACGCAGTTGGCCCCCCTGCAACACCCCAGATTCCGGACTGACCGGAAGGTGCCACTTGAAGACTTGGTTCGCCAGATTGACTATGTCGTGGCTTTTGACCGCGCTGCCTCGGAGTTCCTGCCGGATAGCGGCTTCGACGAACTTGTTTACGGAGGCGACATCGAGGGTGCTGCGGACCTGGTCCGCGACTCGGGCCTCGCCGGCGCGCTGCACACCTATGCCCGGCGGATCAAGAACAAGGGCGAATTGGGCGTGCTGGCCACGATCAACGCGAAGGCCTGGACCGAGCTTCGCACGCGGGCGGGGTTCGACGAGGAGATGCTCGCCGCGCTCGATGCATTGCCCGGAGACTATGATAACGAGCCGCAGGTGCTGGTGTTGCCCGATCGGGTCATCGCTGTTGGCGTTTCCGAGGAAGGTCTTCGCGCAGTTAGGAAGACGCGCCCGCTCGGCGGACAGAGGTTCACAGTGGAGGAACTCGAGCCGATGGGCCGAACCAGCTTCGCCTTGGCCCTTCCGCAGGCGCGGACCCAGGCGCAGAACTTCGAATATGGCATCGAGGTAAAGTCGGGCACGCACACGGTGTTGGCGTGGCCCGAGCACTTCCCCGATCAATTGCACACCATGACCACCTTGGCCCCCGAGGCGCCCGTGCCGCCTCGCGTCCCACGGGCTCAGCCGGCACAGGCCGTTTCAGCCCAACACACGGTAGTGCCCGACCGCTACAGCGTGCAATTGACCTGGAGCGCGCGGGATGGCGAAGCTTACACCGTCTCGCGCGAGGGCAAGCGCCTGGGCACAGTGTGCGATGGCTGGTTCGAGGACACGGTACCGCGTTCCGGAACGAACGTGAATTACTCCATCGTATCTCGCAACTTATTTTCTGGAGAGACGGCGACAGCCAATCTGATCGTGCCCGTGCCGGAACTGCCCTTGCCGGCCCCACCTGAGCACATCCGCATCGTCACCCGCGCCAACCGTATCGTGCTGGGCTGGGACAGCGATAACCCCGCTGCCGCGCAGTATTACATTCTCAAGTACGACACGGAACATCGCGTGATCGAGGAGACGTACATCGACGCGGACTACGGCCACTACCTGCAAATGTCCGATCAGGTTACTGGGGGTGTTCCCTACACCTACACCGTGGCGTCGGTGGCGCCCGATGGGCGTATCGGCCCGCCCTCGAAACCCGTCGGGATCATCTCATCCAATGAGCCTTTGGAGCCTAGCGTATACCTCTCGTTCGAAGATGATGCGCATCTGGCGGGGCTGGCGCAAGTGGCCAACAACGCCCTGGCGCTCGGTGGCCGCGGTTGGGCCGAACTGCCTGCGCAGCCCGAGTGGGACCCGGACCACGCGCTCACGCTGGCTGTCTGGGTAAAGTTGGACGACCTGGAAGGTATGCCGGTGCTTATTTGCAAAGGTGCGTGGCAACATTCTGGGTATTTTCTCCAAATATTCGACAAGCAAATCCGGTTCTACCTGGCCGGCGTGGACACCTTGGACGCGGGTCATCCCAAGGCCGGCACGTGGCAGCACATCGTCGCGACCTTCGGTTTCAACCAGATGCGCCTCTACCTTAATGGCGAGCAGGTGGGCCGCAAGCGCGTCATCGGGCGTCCGCGCCCCAGCCCCAAGCCGCTCTTGGTGGGGCGGTACGAAGCGAGCGACGACGTTTACTTCGTACGCGGGCTCATGGACGATATCAGCATCTACATGGTCCCGCTGACCCCGGGTGAAGTCCGGGCGTTGTACAACGAGACTCGCCGTTAGTGATCAGTTGTCAGTTTCTGGCGATCTCTCAACGAGAAGGCCTGGCTGCACTTCGTGGTGGAATGGTTCGGAACCGGCTTTCCCCTAATTTGCCAAATTCTCGACAAATTCCGCCGTAGTTCGCGCAAACCTTAGATGCTCTACCGCGCTTTGTGGTTGCAGATTGGGGACAATCGCGCTAGGATGGTGTCCGGTCGAGAGGGACGCGTGGCATGACCCGGATCAAGTGCCCGAAATGTGAGTTCATCAATCCTGAAGGACAATCCGTCTGCCTGCGATGCGGCGCGTCGTTGCCCAAAGTCCGGTCTGAGGCCGGCCGTGCGGGTCCAACCCCTGAAGCGGGAGCCCGCCAGAGGCCGGACACGCTGTTCAACGCGGGGCAAAAGGTCGCAGGCCGGTATACCGTGATCGATGTGATTGGCCGGGGCGGGATGGGCGCCATTTACCGTGTCCGGGACGAGACGCTTGGCGAGGAAGTCGCCCTGAAAACGCTCCTGCCCCAGTTCATCCAGAACAAGCTGGTCGTCGAGCGCTTCTTTAATGAAGCGCGCATCACACGGCACCTTTCCCACCCCAACATCATCCGCGTGCACGACATCGGCAAGGCCGGCAACGTGATCTATATCTCGATGGAGCTTCTCGAAGGCAAGGCGCTGCGGACTCTGCTCGACGAGGTCCCGCCGGGCCAGCACCTCCCCGTCGAGACGGTTCTGCGAGTCATAGATGAGCTATGCGCCGCGCTGGAATACGCCCATCAGTACACCATCCACCGCGACATCAAACCGGAGAACATCATGATCGCGCCGGACGGCAGCGTCAAGCTGATGGATTTCGGCATCTCGAAGTTGATGGCGAGCGTGCAACTGACTGGGACCTCGGTGATCATGGGCACGCCGATGTACATGTCGCCTGAACAACTCAAAAACAGCCGCGATGTGGACGCCCGCGCGGATGTGTTCAGCGTTGGGGTGGTGCTCTATGAGGCGCTCACCGGGAATATCCCCACGGGAGTGCCTAAACCCGCCTCGCACGTGCGGCGAGACTCGCCGCCGGAGTTAGATGCGATCGTGAGCAAATGCGTCGAGCCGAACCGGGAGCACCGTTATCATACCATCACGGAATTGCGCGATGCGCTGCTCAGTGTGCGCGTCGCCGTGGGGCCGGACGCTCAAACCATCACCACACCCGCGGCTAAGGTGGCGGCTGCGCAAAGCCTAGGGCTGCGCCGGATTGTCGGCACAGGCTTTATCCTTCTCATCCTCGCCTTGGCCGGCTTGGGCCTTTGGAAGCTCGAGCTGGCCCGGAGCATTGAGGCCGCCCAAAGGTCGGGCCTCGCAACGCAGAAGCCCATCATTACATTTGAGAGGCAATTCCGACGTGTTGCCGAACTTGTCGACCGGGCTCGACCCCAGGCAGAATTGGCTGCGGAAGATGACGAGGCGAAACAACGGGTTCTCGCAGTGGCCGAGGTTCTATGGGAGCGGGCCAAGCGGCACGCGGCCCGCGAGGACCCCGGCGCGCTGGCCCCGGCGATGGACGCGCTTCAATGCTTCGTCGCGCTGATTGATTGGCCCAAGGACATGGTGTTTATTCCACCAGGCGAGGTGACGATTGGCGATGCCACCGCCACAGGCCCGGTGAGGCTCGACGGTTTCTTCATGGACCGGACCGAAGTGACTGTCCGGCAATTCCTGCTCTTTTGCGCAAGGACGGGCTGGCGCACCCCAGCCATCCTCGAGCCACTCAGCTCGGGTGATTTGCCGGTGACCATGGTAAGGTTCTACGACGCGCTGGCTTTTGCGGCCCATCACGGTAAGCAGATTCCCACCGAGGCCCAATGGGCCCGGGCAGCCTACGGCGCCAAGGGCGCGTCCGAGTTCTTTCCCTGGGGCGAGACCTGGAAACCCGGCGCTTGTAACGTCGCGGGAACTGACGACGATTTTCCCGGGCTTGCGCCCGTTAACTCATTCCCGGAGGATTGCACTGCCTTCGGCTGTGTAGACATGGCCGGGAACGCCATGGAATGGACCCGCAGCGCCTGCCGGCCCCTACCCTACGACTCGAAGGATGGTCGGGAAGACGCGCGCCAGTTGTACTTCGGGTCGGAAATTGCCTTACGCGGTGGACATTTCGGCATGGAGAAGGCCCCGCTGGCCGCGCGTTACTGCACGACCTACGAATCGGTCCACGAAACCGTTGGCTTCCGCTGCGTGCGTGAATTGCCTTCCAGGCTGGAAGAGATCGAAGCCCTGTTGTCGGTGATTATAGGTGATTTGACAGAAGCCGAGTCGATGGATTAAACTAAATAATCTTGAGTGTCTTTAGGCTCATGGGAGAGATCGCATCGTATAATGTAATCGTTGCAGAAACGAAAGAGCGCCCGATGAATTATGTCGTTTGTCCCCACTGCAAGGCTCACCGGATTGTCACCACGAAAATGCCCAAGGACGTCGTTGTCGTCATACCTTGTCCCGCGTGCCACGAGCTGGTGGTGTTGTTTCGCAACAAGGCGATCGGGCTGAGCCGCAAGATACTCGAACATGGTACACTCGAGCAACGGAAGGCGCACCTCGCCAATGTCATCGCCGAGTTCCTTGAGCCCGAAATGTTTTCCATGGAACGCGGTAAATACAGCGAGGAAGGCGATCGCCTTGCGCAGAAGTCCGGTGACGATCCGGCGGCTCCTATCAGTGAACAGGAAATCGAGCGGTTCATCCAGGTCGACCTAAAACGCATCGACGACGCCGCGTATTTCAAGAAGCATTTCGGATAAGAGCCCTCGGCCTTACTAAAACCATCGGTAGTCCTGGTCCACTTGGCACTCGCTTTTGCGCACGTCCTGGATGACAAGTCGCCCAAGTTTCTAAAACGCCCCAATGCTATCTCCTATCCCCTTTTACCAGGTGCCTGCACGCTGTCACCAACCACTTTTTTTGCTCTATAACCCACGTTCATGACGCAGGCTCATGGACGGAGATCAATTGACACCATCGCTGGGGTGTGTTAGACTCACGGATGGTTTCAATAATAACGAGTGTAGACGTTTAGCATGATGAGGTGAGGTGTTTACTTGGCGGCAAGCCATGCCTGTGATGGAGGAAGACCCGTGGGTATACAAAGGAACGGCTGGGCGGGGGCAGTTGCAATCGTGCTCGTGGGAGTCATAATTGCTCAAAGTGCCCCCGTGGCGGGGCAAATATACGATCCCATGGAGGAGCTCCCGAGGCCGACAGGACTGGACAAAGCCCTGACGAAGCTGGGCCGGGGGCTGTCGAACATCATGTTCGGCTGGGCGGAAATCCCGGTGACCTTTGACCGGAAGCTGAAGGAAGGCAAGCCGCTGGCGTATCTGTTGGGCGTGGTGCCCGTGCTGGGCACGGCACGGGCGCTGCTGCGTACCTCGACAGGCGTATTCGAGGCAGTTTCGTTTCCGTTTTCGGACAAAGAGGTCAACTACGAGGCGCTGCTAGAGCCGGAATACATCTTCTGAGTCCATTGGTAGAATATCGAAAGCAGGGGACTGCGGTAGTGGGGAACCTGTCCTTACTGGACGGGCGCCAAGCAAACGTCGTACTGGTCGGTCCCAGAGAAAACCCCAAGGGTGCAACCCTCGTCTTGCCGGCAGAAGGCGGTGGGCCGGTACGCGCGTTACCATTGGCCGAGGGCATCGAGTTGCTGCACCCCGAGACGGTAATCGACATTATTTGCATGCAAGAGCGGGTTTATGGCGAGACCGATTTGGAATCTCCGTTCGAGCCCAGTGAGCCATCGTGAATAAGCCACGCGACATCGACTATCTGCTCGATGAAGTTGTTACCCTGCCGAGCCTGCCTCGCACCGTCACCTACATCTCGCAGTTAATCTCCGACTCGGACTGTTCTCTGGTCACTGTGGCCAAGGCCATTTCCGCCGACCCGTCGATTGCGCTGAAGACCTTGCGGCTGGTCAACTCGGCCTTTTACGGACTGCGCCAGGAGGTCTCGACGGTGGAACACGCGGTGGTGCTCCTGGGGATGAAGGTGATCAAGAACCTCGTGTTTACCGCCACCGTGTTCGACACCTTTAAGAGCAGCGTGGACACGCTACTGAGACACAGTGTCAGTTGTGGCGTGGCCATGCGGGTGCTTATCGAGAATAAAAAGGATGTGTCGGCCGAATCGGCTGAAGAGGCTTTCATCTACGGCCTGCTTCACGATATTGGCATGATCATTTTCGAGCAGTTTCTGCCCAGGGAATATGCACTGGTCGACGCAGCGTGTATTGCACGCAAAATCCCCCGGTATCAAGCCGAGCGGGAGATCATCGGCGCCGATCACGCCATGATAGGGATGCGTCTGGCACAGAAGTGGCGGTTGCCGAAGAATATCGTCAGCGTTATCGCGGGGCACCACGATTTGGAGCAGTGTACTGAGCCCGTCATGAAGCCGATTTCCGCCACGTTGTCCGTGGCCGACTACATTTGCACATCGTGCGCCCTGCCATCCCATCGCGACAGTGTGGTGCGGGTTAGTGAGGATGCCTGGGAGGCCTCAGGACTCTCGGGTAAAGACATGCCGAAAATCCTCAACGCCTTCTTCGATGCTTTCCCGAGCATCGAGGAGCTGGTCAAACTAGCCCTGTAGCGCTAAGCGTCTTCGCGCGCCTCGAATCCATCACAAATGATTTAGGACCGTATCTGGGAGTATCCGGTTCTCATGCCCGATAAGGTGCTTTTAGAACTGGATGAACGCGGGGGCGGCGTATGGTCGGCGCCATCGAAAACGAGGTACAATGTCTGTTGACCATCAACAAGGCGCCGCACGACACGCTCCTGGGGGCGCAGTGGCCGTCTTATCGGATCGAACGAGGCAGACTTGAAAAAGAACGAACCGGAAAGTCTCGGTGAAATCCTGAGCGACCTCAAACAGACCACCCACCTGGGTAAGCTGCTCGAGCAGGCCCAAATCTGGGAGCGCTGGCCGGAGTTAGCCGGGCCGCGCCTGGCGCCCCATGGCCAGCCCGTGGGGTTTCGTGCTAAGAGGCCCGGCACGCTCGTGATCGCGGCGGAAAGCCCTGTATGGATGCACCGATTCGCCTTCAAGAAGTGGGACATTATCCGGCGCATTAACCGTATGGCCCGGCGCGAATTAGTGTCCGATATTTTCGTTACGCACGCAGGCGATGAGGCATCTCCCACAGCGCTCGGTGCTTCGCCCTCTCCGCCACAACATGACGTGTAGTGTACGGCAGACAAACTCAAAATGTTGCGCTTTTGCGTTGTTTCCCCCCCCTGATTATGCTATAATGGAGCGGCTTCAGTAAGGTGTCTCACAACGCAACAGACGTGGTTGAGGTAAATCTAATGGCTCCAACGGGTTACGATGCCGGGTCCATCCAGGTTTTGGAGGGTCTGGCGGCGGTCCGTAAACACCCTGCGATGTACGTCGGCGACACCGCATCGCGCGGGCTCCATCATCTCGTCTATGAGGTGGTGGACAACAGCATTGACGAGGCGCTGGCGGGCTATTGCAGCAAGGTTTCGGTAACTGTGCATTTTGATAATAGTGTCTCCGTCGTCGATGATGGCCGTGGTATTCCCGTGGCCAACCACCCCAAGTTCCGCCGGAAAAGCGCCCTTGAAGTGGTCATGACCATGCTCCACGCGGGCGGCAAATTTGACAACCGCAGCTACAAGGTTTCGGGCGGACTGCACGGGGTGGGAGTATCGTGCGTTAATGCGCTCTCCGAATGGCTCGATGTGGAGGTCCGGCGCGAGGGCTACGTTCACTTCATGTCGTTTAGAAAGGGCCGACCGGAAGGTGAGCTCGAGAGGCGCGACAGAACCGCCCGCACCGGCACCAAGGTCACGTTCCGTCCCGACCCGGAGATATTTGAGGATACAACGTACAACAGTGAAATCCTGATCAACCGCCTGCGCGAATTGGCATTCCTGAACAGGGGGCTCAAGATCACGTTCAAAGACGAACGCAGCGACGATGAGCCTCTCACGATGCAGTACAAGGGCGGGATCATAGAATATGTGAAGTACCTCAACCGCAACCGGGAGGCGCTGCATCGCACGCCGGTATATCTCGAGGCGGAAAAGAATGGGGTGCAATGTGAAGTGGCGCTGCAATACAGCTCGTCCTACACCGAAACGGTGTCCAGTTTCGCCAACAACATCAACACGCACGAGGGCGGCACCCACCTGAGCGGCTTCCGCGCCGCGCTGACCAAAGCACTCAACGATTACGCCCGGAAAAACAACATGCTGAAGAAGGTCAATGCGTCCATTTCGGGTGACGATACGCGCGAGGGGCTGACGGCAATCATCTCGGTGCGGGTGCATAACCCTCAGTTCGAGGGGCAAACCAAGATGAGGCTGGGCAATAGCGAGGTCCAGGGCATTGTCAGTTCGATGGTCTACGAAGGGCTCCAGACTTACCTGGAAGAAAACCCGACGGTGGCCAACCGGATCATCAATAAGGCTCTCGATGCGGCGCGCGCGCGGGATGCCGCCCGCAAGGCACGGGACCTGACCCGGCGCAAGGGTGTCGTGGACTCCATTGGCCAAGCGGCCAAGCTGGCCGACTGTTCCGAGAAAGACCCGATGCTGTGCGAGTTGTTTCTGGTCGAGGGTGATAGCGCCGGCGGCTCGGCCAAACAGGGCCGCGACCGGCGCTACCAGGCGATTCTGCCGTTGCGTGGGAAGATTCTCAACGTCGAGAAAGCCCGCGTTGACAAGATGCTCAACAATAATGAAATCCGGTCAATCATTACGGCGTTAGGCGTGGGGTTTGGCAAAGATGACTTCAAGATCGAGAGTCTCCGCTACTACAAGGTCATTATCATGACTGATGCGGATGTAGACGGCGCGCACATCCGCACGCTGCTGTTGACGTTTTTCTTCCGGCAGATGCCCGAGCTGATCCAGCGTGGTCACCTGTATATTGCCCAACCGCCGCTCTACCAGGTCCGCAAGGGCAAGCGGGCCCGCTACCTGAACACCGACGAGGAGATGGAGCGGTTTCTGTTCGAGCTGGTCCTCGATTCCTCCAAGGTGACGTCCTCTGATGGCGGCAAAAAGCATGTCGGCCTTAGTCTCAAGACCCTCACGCGAGGTATTGGAGCCGCCATGGAACGCGGACGCATCTTTTCCCGTCTGCACCGCGTTTACGGCGTACCGCGTGAGAGTATTGTGGCATCTCTGGCATTGCCGCGCGAAAAGGTCAAGGGTCCGGGCAATCTGTCCCCCGAGGAACTACGCGAGGTGTTCGGTTCCGAAGTGGAGTTTATCAACACGCGTGAGGTCCAGGCCGAATTCGGGGAAGAAGACAACGGTAATGGCAACGGCAAGCCGCGTGAGCGCCTTGTTCGGCGTGAAGCCGTCCTCGGTGCAGATCTCCGCGCGCAGGGCC
>CAYRLQ010000107.1:0-1059 GCA_964425145.1 uncultured Nitrospiraceae bacterium | reverse complement strand
TCCTCAAGAGCCATGAATTCTCCGTCCTCTTGTCGCATGCCGATCCACTGGCCGCGTTGGGATCGCCGCCGTTCCGTATCGAAGACGGGAACGGCGCGATCGAATTCGAGACCAACGATCTCATCGAACTGCGCAACCGCCTGCTCGAACTGGGCAAGAAAGGCTTGCACATCCAGCGTTACAAAGGCCTGGGCGAGATGAACGCCGACGAACTGGCCGATACCACCATGGACCCCGAAACGCGCACCGTGTTGCGGGTCACTGCTGAAGACCTGATCGCCGCAGACGATATGTTTGTAACGCTGATGGGGGATATGGTGGAGCCGCGCAAGGAATTCATAGAGAAACACGCGCCCGAGGTGCAAAACCTCGATATCTAGTCAGCGGTCGGTTATCGGTCATCAGTTTCCAGTCGATTGACTGAAGGAGTGCTATGTACACGCGGAACGAACGTGTCATCCCAATCGCCATCGAACAGGAAATGAAAACCTCGTTCCTGGATTACTCCATGAGCGTGATCGTCAGCCGCGCCCTGCCCGACGTGCGCGACGGGCTCAAGCCCGTACACCGGCGCATCCTATACGCCATGCATGAACTCGGACTGCACAGCACCCGGGGCCACCGCAAATCCGCACTGATCGTCGGCGAAACTATGGGTAAATACCACCCGCATGGCGACGCAGCCATCTACGATTCCCTGGTGCGCATGGCCCAGGACTGGAACATGCGCTATCCCCTGGTGGACGGTCAGGGCAACTTTGGCTCCATCGACGGTGATAGCCCTGCGGCCATGCGATATACCGAGTCGCGCATGCTGCCGATTACCTCGGAGATGCTCGCCGACATCGACAAGGAAACCATTGACACGCAGGACAACTATGACGGCCGCCTGCGGGAGCCCCGCGTATTGCCAGCGGCCATCCCGAACCTACTCGTCAACGGCGCCTATGGCATTGCCGTGGGCATGGCCACCAGTATCCCGCCGCATAACCTCAACGAAGTGTGCGACGCCATCGTCTACCTCAGTGACAATCCCGACGCTACGTCGGACGACCTAAT
>CAYRLQ010000106.1:0-12563 GCA_964425145.1 uncultured Nitrospiraceae bacterium | reverse complement strand
GACTACTGACATTTCAATACATCCTAAAAAGGTCGCTTTAAACATACAATAACAGTATAGACGGTATTGAGTTGTAGACTGGTATTCTGGGGACAGTATACTTAATTCAGTAGGAAGCGAAAACCAGGACCAAAGACCAAGAACGACTGAATTAAGTATACTGTCCCCAGAATACTAGGTACTCGCCTATTGCTACTCCGATGCCACCTTCTCAGCACATTTGCTGTTCGACATCCGATTGCCCGTCCTCTTCATCGCCTTCTTTGGGCAGCGATTTCTGAGTCCGCTCAAAGAATAGTGGCGTTCCCCCCTCTGCACACGCTGCCGCGTATAAGTACATAGTGGCAGACCATGTCTGCCAATCCTGTCCTTGTGGCGAGCCGTCTTGGGCACGAAACCACTCGTTGAAACCGAAGTCGACAGGATGCTCGCGGGCGGGGCGCACCAGTTCAGTAAGTGCCTCCAGCCTCTCGGAAGCCACCGCCGGCATTCCGGCGGCTACGGCTGCTGCAACGTAGAATCCACAAACGAACGGCCATACACCTCCGTTGTGGTATTCCCCGGGCATGTTGTACTTCTCATAGCGCGGCCTCCAGTCAGGGTCACCAGGTCGCATATAGGGAAACAGGCATGGCGGAAGATCGATGCTCAATTGATCCGTGGCCCGCAGTGCCTGGCATTCCCGCTCCACCCATGAGATGATGGCTTTCGACCGGGAAGGGGAGGCAAGCCCGAAGAGAACGGCCATGCTGTTGCCGAGGAGGTCAAACCGCGCGCTCTGATAGAGCTTGTAGGACCACATGGCGTAATAGGGTCTGTGAGGTATGACCAGACCCTCGCGAACGTGGCGTGGCGGGGCATCTTCTGGAATGACGAAGCGCCCCATCATTTCTCTGAGAATACCTGCCTCCTCGTGGCGCCCGAACAGTGGTAGGTACGCAAAGACGATGGCATTCACGTAGAGCCCGAACCCCATCACCCACTGTTCATCTCGCCAATCGGTCGTGGGTTGCTGCGCCACCATGACGCGATCGCTTGGGCTCTGGTACTCCATCCAGGTGAGGGCCCGGCCTGCGGCGTCCTCCAAGAAATCTGCTTGCCCGGTTGCCTTGCGGTACAACCCAAGCCCCAAGAGGAAAAGAGGCGTCGTGTCGCTGGCGCCCCGGTCTTCGGGATCGTGTGCCAGAGAAGGGATATGGCCTCTTCGCGTCTGGTTCCGTGCCAACGCCTCCAGTACACGTTGCAGGCCACGGACAAGGCGCGTGTCGCCCGTTGCCAGGATTCCCAACGCGGAGATCATCCAATCGCGCGTATAGGGCTCAGGATAGCCCCATCCAGCGGTACGGGGAAGACCACGATACGGTCCGTGCACATTGTGCAACAGAATCTTGATGGCGGCCCGCTTTGCGGTTTCGATGGACTCTTTGACCTTCGGCTTCATTCGATGCCCAGCCGTTCTTGGATGATTTGGATGAACCGCTTGGCCACGACCCGATAGTCAAATAGCCCCGTTACTCGCGTGCGCCCGGCCTTTCCCATTCGGTCACGAAGTCCTGGGTCCTGCATCAACTGCAAGAGGTAGTCGGCAATGTCGTACACGCTGGCGCGGAAGTCCGCGGTTCGGGGTTGCTCGAAGACAACCCTATGCCCCTCTTCATATCCGCTCTCCTCCCCGACAACGGTTTCCAGCAAGCGGATTTCTTGTGCAACACCGGCCAAGAAGCCGGTCTCACCGTGAACCAGGGTATCCAGCATGGCCATGGCTTTAATCCCGATTACCGGCTTGCCACAGGCCCCGGCCTCAATCTGAGGCATGCCGAACCCTTCGAGGCGGGACGGGGCGGCGTAAATATCGCAAGCGCCAATCAGGTAGGGCATGAAGTTGCGGGAAACGACATTGGTCGTATACACGACGTTTTTTTCAATTCCCAGGTGGGTTGCCAACTGCAAGTCGGCCAGGCTCTGCATTTCGGTGCGCGGCTGAGGCCACACCTTGCAGACGTATTTCCAGTCCGGCGCCTTCGTATCGATAAGGGCCAGCGCTTGCATGACTTCCTGTGCACCTTTCGAGGCAGCATCGCCTCCCACCGTCAAGACCATGACCTGGTCCGGGGTAACGCCAAGCGCCTCGCGCACTGTTTTAATCTTCGGGTCGGTGGGGTCGCGTGGGCAGAAGGCATCCGTATCACACCCGACGGGAAGCACCTCAATGAGGTCTGGGTTGATGCCGTCACGCGCGTACGTTTCTTTGACCCAGTTCGAGGTGGCGAGTATAAGGGGCAGGCTGTTAAGCACTTCCACGTAATTGGCGATGTATCCGTCGGCCACGAGCCAGGGCACGGGTTGTATACCGTACCGCCGCGGATGCAGAATCAGATGTGGCGCGTGCCCCCAGTACCCGACGCCGAGCACGACATCTGGCTCGAACCAGCGGTAGTACCATTCTTTCTCTTGTGCTGACTCGAAGTGGACGGCAAACGCGTCCACACCCAGCTCCTTCAACCCTCGGTAAAGGAGGTCTCCCTGGGTTGCCAGCCCGCCCGGAGACGGGGGATAATCGTACAAAATCAGGACCTTCATTGCTTGCTCAGCTCCTTCTTTTTCCAGTCTTCGTATTCCGCAGGCTTGCGAAAACACCAGAACCCCTCCCACTGAGGAGTCGTTTGTGCTTCCCAACTCTCAGGACGGAATCCGTAGACCTGCGTGACGATCCGGTACTTCTCGTCCCATACCCTTCGGGGAAGCGGGAACTTGAAATGGGCCTCACGTATCGCTGTGGGTAGCCCTCCTCCAGAATTATCGTTGTAGGCAAAAAACCGGACCTCCTCGGTCGAAATGCGTCCTTTCCGCCACAAATCCACCACGGCCTGGTGTACTTCTTCATGTCTCCTGTGACGCGTGTACTCACCCCACAGGCCATGGGTGACGACGAGGTCGTACTTCTCGCGCCCCAGCGTGTTCTCTAGGACCCCCTGCACCTCCCGCATATCGAGCGGACATTGCTCGGGTCCATCGTCCAAGTCCGCCATCTCCCCTGAAGCGCCATATGCCTTGAGGGCTTCGTAGAACCGAGGAGCCCGGTCTGGGTCCCCAGCTCTACAAAGACTCAGTATTTTCCACGCGAAGTCACGCCGGGTAAGCAGCAGACCTCCTGCCCACAGGGTCTCGTCATCTGGATGTGCGACAATGATCGCCGCCACTTTCTGGTGCTCTTGTTTCATAGCCTGTTCAGTAGTATGTTTCTATTGGGCTTAAGAGCCAGCATCTCTATTTGTTTGGAAGTCTTGTACACGGATTTTAGCACGGGCAGTTGCGCTATCCAATTTTCCCCGAAGGTCATCAGCCGGGCCAGCTCCGTTGTTTCCCAGAGGTCCACATTCTTTGCCAGCCGGATGCCTCCTTTGTAGGGACCCCGCGCACGATTATGTAAAACGATCCCGGACATGATGTTGACCACAGTTCCGAGAATTCCCACCGTAAGCCGCTGGATGTGGACGGGGTATGGCTTGACCACCTCCTGCAAAGCGCTCTGTCTAATCCCAAGGCGCTGCGCGCTTTCTCCCAGCAGGATAGCCGAGCGATTCTTGGGCTCCTGGCTGCGAACGTAATCCTCGAGTCTGTTACCAAGTCTTACTGTCAACGGATGCATTGTCAAAGAGTCGCGACAGAATGATAGCCAGTTGATGCACAGATTCGTATGAGGAGCCCGTTCATGAACCCGAAACCGGATTATGCGGCCTGCGGCGCAACAGCGCGGAAGCAGAACTTGTCCCCTTCGACATCAACGGTAACGCCGGAATTTTCGCCGATCTTGCCCTCGAGTATCTCGACGGCCATGGGATCGAGCACTAAGCGTTGGATAACGCGCTTGAGCGGCCGTGCGCCGTAAGCGGGGTCGTAACCGCGGTCGGCCAGGAGGTCGCGGGCGTCATCGGTCAACTCGAAGGTGATGTGCTTTTCGGCGAGCCGCTTGGACAAGCGCCTGATCTGCACCTCAACGATGTCGCGTATGTGTTCGCGCGTGAGTGTGTGGAACACTACGATGTCGTCGACGCGGTTGAGAAATTCGGGCCGGAAGTGGTTGCGCAAAACGGTCATCACCTCCTCGGCCTTCTCGGCCTCACTGCCGCTGCTGCGGCTGAAGACATCGCTGCCCAGGTTGGACGTCATGATGACGACCGAGTTCTTGAAGTCGACGGTACGACCTTGGCCATCGGTCAGCCGGCCGTCGTCGAGCACTTGCAGAAGCGCGTGGAAGACGTCCGGGTGCGCCTTCTCGATTTCGTCAAGCAGAATTACGCTGTATGGACGGCGGCGAATGACCTCGGTGAGCTGGCCGCCTTCCTCGTAACCGACATAGCCCGGAGGCGCGCCGATGAGACGGGCCACGGCGTGTCTCTCCATGTACTCGGACATGTCGAGTCGGACCATGGCATTTTCGTCGTCGAACAGCAGCTCAGCGAGCGACCGGGCCAGCTCGGTCTTGCCGACGCCTGTGGGCCCGAGGAAGATAAACGACCCGATGGGCCGTTCCGGTTCCTTGAGTCCGGCCCGTGCACGCCGGACGGCGTCGGACACGACGCGGATGCCGTGTTCCTGGCCGATGACCCGTTGGGAAAGGCGCTCTTCCATCTTGAGCAGCCGTTCCATCTCCCCTTCAATCATCTTTTCCACGGGTATCCCCGTCCAGTGCGACACGATCTGCGCGACGTTTTCCTCGGTCACTTCCTCGTTGAGATAGCTACCCCCTTTCTGGAGGTCGGCCAGGCGCGCCTTCGCGGCTTCGAGCTTCTTCTGCAGTTCTGTTAAGACACCGTAGCGAATCTCCGCGACCTTCTCGAGTTCGCTGGCGCGTTCGGCGATTTCCTCCTGGCGTTTGGCCTCGTCAATCTCTTCATTGATGTGCCGGATGCCGTCGATAACTTCTTTTTCCGCTTGCCATTGGGCCTTTTTCGCGCTGAGCTCCTCGCGTAGCTCGCCAATTTCCCGTTCGATACCCTCCCGCATCTCCTTTCCGGCCTTGCTTCTCTCTTTCTTGAGGGCCAAGTGTTCGATCTCGAGTTGACGAATCCGCCGGTCGAGCACGTCGATTTCATAGGGCATACTATCGATCTCGATACGCAAGCGCGAGGCGGCCTCGTCGATCAGATCAATGGCCTTGTCCGGCAGGAACCGGTCAGAGACATACCGGTTGCTGAGCGTTGCCGCGGCGACCAGCGCCGCGTCCTGAATGCGCACACCGTGGTAGACCTCGTACTTCTCCTTGAGCCCACGGAGAATGGCGATGGTGCTGGCAGCGTCTGGCTCGCTGACGAGCACCGGCTGGAAACGCCGCTCGAGTGCGGCATCTTTCTCGACGTGCTTCTTGTATTCGCGCAGCGTGGCGGCGCCAATGCAGTGCAGCTCACCGCGGGCCAGGGCGGGTTTTAACATGTTAGACGCGTCCACGGCGCCCTCGGCCGCGCCCGCGCCCACGAGCGTGTGGAGCTCGTCAATGAACAGGATAACGTTTCCGGCGGCCTGCTCGATCTCGCGCAAGACGGCCTTGAGGCGTTCCTCGAACTCGCCGCGGAACTTCGCACCCGCCACCAGCGCGCCCAGGTCGAGGGCGGCGATGCGCTTGTTTTTCAGGTTCTCCGGCACATCGCCCGCTACGACGCGCTGGGCCAATCCCTCGACGATAGCGGTTTTCCCCACGCCCGGCTCGCCGATTAATACGGGGTTGTTCTTCGTTCGGCGGGAAAGCACCTGCATCACACGGCGGATTTCGTCGTCACGGCCTATCACCGGGTCAAGCTTTCCGGCCCGCGCCAGTTGCGTCAGGTCGCGGCTGTATTTGGTCAAGGCGTCATAGGTGTCCTCCGCGTTCGGATCAGTGACCCGCTGGGTGCCGCGTACTTCCTTCAGCGCGGCCAGGACCCCGTCCTTCGTGATACCGTTGGCCCTGAGGATTTCGCCCGCGGGGTCCGAACGCCCCTCGAGCATGCCTATCAGGATATGTTCCGTGCTGAGGTATTCGTCGCGAAGACCCTGGGCGCTCCTCCAACCGGCATCGAGCGCCTGCTGGGCCTGGGCGCTCAGGCCGACGTTTCCAACACCCGCCCCGGAGACCCTCGGCATTGTGGCCAGCCGTTGCTGGACCTGGGCCACAATCTGGCCGGCAGGCACACCCAGCCGTTGCAGGACCGACGGCACCGCGCCGTTCTCCTGCTGGACCAACACATCCAGCAAGTGCAGCGTTGTGATCTCCGGATGGCCCTCCTGTGAGGCGCGGTCCATCGCCTCGGACAACGCCTCTTGGGCCTTGATAGTCAGTTTGTCCAATCTCATACTTATTCCTCCTCACTATCGGCTAAGCGTATTATTCCGTCCGATAACAAACAAGACCCGTGCCAACTGTTTTACTTCGCAATGACGGTTGTTACGGGAGTTAACGCAATAGCGCTGTTTCATGGCGAGGCGGGCGTGTTTCATTTTGAAACATGCCCGCCTCGCCGCTCTTTAACACAATTCACACAACAAAGTGTTTTGGGTCTCGTCGTTTCATTTGAGCAGAGCTCTTTTGACGCCCACATGGAACTGAAGTTCTTTCGACATTATGACATTCTCCCAGCTCTGTGCTATCCTCTTTCCATGGCCAGACTGCTGCGCGTCGAATATCCGAGCGTACTCTATCACGTGACGACCCGTGGCAACGCGCGATCAAAAGTATGCAGCGTTTCCTATGACGACCTGCTTGTCGACGGCGAGGCGGTGCACCTGTTCGTCGACTTCCAGACGCGCCAGGTCCTTCACGTCAAGTTCAAGCAATCCGACCTGAAGGAACTGCCCACCAAGGCAAAACTTGACCCGAACGCCCAACGTCCCCTGATTCCGATCTCGGGACACACAAGGAGGACACCATGGACAGTTCAGTCAGCCGACGCCAGTTTCTCGGGACGGCCACCATGACCGGTGGCGCCTTGCTGGCCGGGGGGCTGTCGTCCCGGCCGTATGCTGCAGCGGAATCGGCGGGATGGCCCAAGATGCCACCGGTGAAAGTCCATGTCGTGTACGTGGGAGTCGGCGGGGCATGGCCGAAACCGGAGTTTGATGCCCCGGCTGAGGTCGGCAGGTTTGAGGAATACCTGGACCAGGTCCAGACGCGACTCGGGGATGTGGCATTCGTCGGTGGGAGGTTGATTCCGAACAGCTTGCCTGCAGCAGCCGACGAAGTGGCTAAGGTGCGCGATGCCGATGCAGTGCTGTTGATACATCTCGCTTTTGGATCCGGCCAGCCGCTCCTCAAGTTCACCGAGACCGGCTTGCCCGGCGCCATTTTCTCGCAGCCCTTCAGCGGACACGACTGGATGTACGTTCCCCTGTGGCAAGAGGCCGGCAAGCGTATCATCTTGGCGCCATCCAGCGACTGGCACGAACTCGACCGGCTTGCCGCCTTGTTGCGCGTGCCGGTGCGAATGCGGCAGTCTCGGATACTGCTCGTCGGCAACGCCAACGGGACTGCCGCCGCGCGCTCGCGTGAGCAGGTGCAGCAGCAGATCGGATGCGAGGTCATACCGATCAGTGTTCAGCAGGTGGTCGAAGCCCATCGGGCAGTCGACCCCAAAGCCGCCGAAGTCGAGGCCGAAGAGCACTGGATCTCGCAGGCCAAGAAGATTGTCGAACCTTCGCGGGCGGAGATCGTGAAATCCGCTCGCATGTATCTGGCGCTCAAGGACCTGATGATCGAGCAGCGCGCTCGCGCCATTACGATCCAGTGCCTCGGCGGCATCCCGATCGATGTGCTCGGCTATCCCTGTCTCGCCTTCAGCAAACTCAATGACCTTGGACTTGTGGGGGCGTGCGAGGCGGACATGGACTCGACGCTGACGATGATGATGTTCGCTTTCGCGTTGGGGTTGCCGGGCTTCATCAGCGACCCGTTGTTCGACACCTCGAAGAATGCGATGCTCCACGCCCATTGTGTGGCGGCAACAAAAATGGCCGGGCCCGGTGGCGAGCGCGCTCCCTTTCTCATCCGGACCCACCGTGGTGACAACCAGGGCGCATCGTTGGAGGTCGAGATGAAGATCGGTCAGGAGGTCACTTGCGCGAAGCTGGTCAATCTGAAGGAAATCCTCATCTCGACGGGCAAGATAACGGAAATCCCCGACTTCGATGACCGCGGATGCCGTACACAGATCGTCACTGAAGTGGCCGACGCACGACGGATGGCGCGCAACTGGGGAAGAAGCGGGGCACTTGACGAAGCCAACATGATGACGCTGCTGCACCGCGTGGTCTTCTACGGCAGCCATGTCGAAACCGTGGAAGACCTGGCTGTGCTCATGGGGCTGAGGGTCATCGTGGAGGGCTGATTATCGCCTGCGACGCGCTTTACCGACACTACCCGCTTCGAAAGCCACATTCCATGGGCGGGCGGTCTGCCGGAGCGAAACCCCGTGAACGGTTACGACCCAGGTATGGTCAGGCTATTTAGCGTGGTCTGTTTTCCCGGAGTGAAGACCACTTCCAGTACGTCGAGGGGCACTGCGCCGTCTTTGGCCCGCACCAGAATCGCGTGATACGTGCCGTTGAGACCTCTCTGAGAGAACAGCACCTGCGACGACTCGGGTTCTGAGGCGGTGAAATCGAGAGAAGCTACTTTAAGGCCATCGACGAAGAGGTCCGCTGCCCCATACTCGGGGCCCTTCGGCGCCCATAGGGAAAAGCCGGTTCCTTCCACGTTCCACTTCCCGCACGCCTGTGGCTTCTGCGATACTGCTCCGAGGCCGTAGCGGAACACGGACGCTTCAAGGGGGCGCCACGCGCCGAGCGCCTGCCCCGCGCCGAGGATTGCTTCCGTGCACAGGTAGGAGCACCGGCCTTCTTTACAGGTTCCCCGCACAGCGAAACGTTCAACGGTCACATGGCTGTTTGCGCCAGCCAAGAGGCCAATGGCCCCATCGACCGGTTCAATGATTCCACGCCAGACCTCGTCACCGTTCACGGATAAACGCGTGCCTCCATCGACGCCGTGATAGAGCGCAACGGTGCAGTGTTTCTCCAAGGCAAGCGTGCCCGAGGCAGCGGCACGGCATGTTCCCGTATCGTCCACCTGGACAATGCGCCATTGTTGCGCGCTCAATTCCAATGCAGAAAAGCGCGTGAGTGACAGGGCATGCAGCGAGGCGTCCGCGCTGGGCCGGTTCGGGCCGAGTGGCGCGTGATATCCCCACAAGATCGATGCCTGGCCGCGTACCTCCAAGGTGGCTTCTAGGTCGAACCCCTCATAGGCCTGTTTGATGAGCGTCAGACTAGGCCCCTGGTGGCCGCTCAATGTGAAACCGTGCCGAAGGTAAGGCCGGTCCCATCGCCGCGATGCCAGGTTGATCGTTCCCAGGCCTCGCGGGTCTCGCGAGGGGAACATGACGTGTAGGACGTTGTCCGTGCTGACGAATCCGGAAAAGGTTTGGCCCCAAATACCATAGTGCTCGTGGGCCACGTGTTCCGCGTGCCACACCGAGCCATGCTGAAACAGCTCCCAGGCTTCCGGGTTCATTGCCTGCTCGGTCTCGACGCGGAACACGGCCTGAAAGTTTCGGTTCAGCGCAACGGAGGTCGAGGGCGCGTAGATGTAGCCGTCGTGTACGAACGCCGGGTAGAACTCCAGAAGAGGCGGGTGGAAGTACGTGCCCTCGACGCATCTCAGGAATGTTGGTTTTGAGTAGGGCCCGTCAGGTTTTTCGGACCTCATGCCGACCAGCGCCCAGCCATAGTGCCCCCCGGAGTCCATCATGGCCAGCACGAGCCAGTCGTGCTGGCGCCGTATCAGTGTTGCGGCATAGGCACGGCGATACTTGTCCCTGTAGAAAGGATGGGCACTGGTCCGGTAGACCGGTTGGGCCGTCCTAATGAATGGGCCTTCCGGTCGGTCTGCCCAGGCGTACGCGATGCCGTTGTCCGCCCCATTGACCGGGTTCATCACCGTGTCCCACGTCGCGTTGGCCGTAGCCCAGTCGTAAACGAGGTGGTACCGCCCTTGGGCGTATACGACCGAGACATCCGGCGCATAGCCCACCGCGCACTCGTCGCCCTCAAACCGGAAGGCGTCGTTGGGAAAGATCGGCCCGATGTGATCCCAGGAACGCCCCTCGTCGTCCGAGCGGTACACCGTGCAGGCCATGCCTTTGCCCTCGCCCATGACATAGCCTTTCGCATAGAGGCCCACGTAAACGTACCAATTGCCGCTGCGCGGGTCTTCGAATAGAAAGCCATTTACCGGCCACTCGAAGGGGGGCGCGCCGCGATGGATAGGGTTGCCTTGCGCCCGTTCAAACGCGTCGAAGGACGGGTCTCCGTACACGGGATGGCGAAGCCACGAATTCACCTGCGCCGAATCCGCAAAATCAACGGCATCCATCCGTGGGGTAGCCTCTCCAGAACTAGCGCGGGGAAGTAGCGACACAAACCATATCACCGTTAGCAATACTTTCGCACGCGACAGCCGGCAGCATGAGTCATAGGCACCGCTTTTGGAGTCTTGGTTGCGGCGGAGCCACATCGCCTTCTCACACCTTTTCCGGAATGACCCAGGGGGGCCTATAGGTCCGTTTGACCAAAGCATTCGCCTCAGCGTCGTCAACAAACGCCTCGGTCTTGGGGTCGATGTGCAAGACGCGCCCGGTGCGGTAGGCGATGTTGCCGTAGTGACACAGCAACGTCGAGTAATGCACCTTCTCGATGTCGCCGTTGGGCATCTCCCGCGAGCGGATGCAGTCGATGAAGTTTTTCTGGTGCGCCTCGTTGGAGAGTGAAAACCGGCCCGGCTGAATGGCGACAGATTTGCCGTCGGCGTCGAAGACCTCCCAGCCGCCGCCGTGGCGGCTGAAGAACATGACCTGCTTGGTGCCGTACACCTCGATGCGCGTGCCGCTGAAGGGCCAGTTCGGGAGAGTGTCCGTGTCGCGCATATCGAACGGTGTCTTCTTCATGTATGGCGCCCAGAGCGTCTCCTCGAAGGCCATGGTGATGCCGTCGAAATCCCAGTTCACCGTTTGCGTATCCGGGGTCTCCTGGTCGTCGTTAAAGTACAGGATGCCACCGGCGGCCGCGACTGACTTCGGATACTTCCGGCCGATGACCCACCGGGCAATATCGATTTGATGGACGCCGTCGTTAATGATGTCGCCCCCAGAATAGGCCCAGAACCAATGCCACGCATAATGGAAGTGGTTTTCATTGAACGGGCGCATCGGCGCAGGGCCAAGCCACATGCCGTAGTCCACTCCTTTGGGTGTGTCCTTATCAGGCTTCTCGCTGATGACGCCGCGCTGTTTGCTGTTGAGCACGCGGACGAAATGGATGTCGCCGAATTGGCCCGAGTGGATGTACTCGAGAGCCTTGTAGCAGTACTCGGCGCTGCGGTTCTGCGTGCCCACCTGCACGACGCGCTTGTATTTCCGCGCCGCCTCGATCATTTTCCGGCTTTCCCAGATGCTATGCGATGTGGGTTTCTCGACGAACACGTCCTTGCCCGCCCGACAGGCGAGGACCGTCCCCAGGGCATGCCAGTGGTCCGGCGTGCCCATGACGATGCCGTCGACCTCCGGGTCATCGAGCATGCGGCGAAAATCCTGCACGCATTGCGGCCGTTGCCCGCAGATGTCCTCGATGCCTTTGGCGCGGCTGTTAAACAAGCGGCTGTCCGGGTCCGCGAGATACCGCACCTCGACGTCGTCCCGCTTCGCAAACTCCTGCGCCAGGTAATTCCCACGCCCTTTAATGCCCATCACCCCGAGGACCACGCGTTCATTGGCCCCCGCTGCATCGAGCGATACGCTCCCCGCGGCCATCGCCGCGCCGGCCGCAACAGACCGTTTCAGCAACTCCCGCCGATTCATCCCAACCATGCTCCTGCCCTCCTGAGCCGATAAAAGCAATCCATTACACCTGCTGTACCGAACCCCATTATCCCCGAAGCGCCCATTGCGCCAGACCCTGTAAGCGCGCTTACACTATTCAATACGCAGCGCGTGGGCAATGTCAATGCAAAATCTCTCAGCGTGATGTGCGACCTGCGCTACCCCGCCAGAGGCGGGCAAGCGTGGGGCGGGGATACGGTAGATGTTGGAGGAGGTCTCGCTTAGGTTACAGTAGAACCGTGATGAGGCTTTTTGCCTTCATTTACAAGTTTCTTTCACTCACTAATCCGCTTTCCCGTTTCTTCTCCATGGTAACGTCGCATTTGATGGTGGCCTTCACCTTGTCCGAGTTCTGTTACTTCCGTCTTCACAATGAATGGAAAGAGCGCCAAAGCAACACAGATGGCCACAAATATCACGGCAATTATTCTTCTTGTCATTTTGCCCCTTACAAGTATCCTGTAGATGCCTACGATTTGCCTCCAGTGAAGCGCAATGTGAAGCACCAACAGAGATAGTAAGACCAAACCGCACACAAGGTGAATTGTCCCCCATTCATGTCTGTCCATCTGAAGAAACCGGAGGTCTACATTTCTTCCATACTTGCCCCATCTGTCTTTGCCCGGGATTAAGACAAACTTGATCAGTAACCCTATCCCA
>CAYRLQ010000105.1:0-12817 GCA_964425145.1 uncultured Nitrospiraceae bacterium | reverse complement strand
ACAAATGTCATGACGATCCCCCCATGGGTAAGATTAGCAAATGGCTTGACAGGCCCCGAATTCCCACCACGTGCCACCCCTTGGAACTTGTGACTTGTCACGCCGCAAGCGAAGCGCTCGGCGTCGGTTTCCATGCAAGGCCCGAGGTGGGAGCAATCGCCGACACCTGATGGTTGAAGGCCGACACGCTTGACTTTGCCCACGGGTATGGGTAGGTTTCTCGTTAGGGCCTGGAGTGGAAACGCGCAAACAAGGGAGACTAATGCCATGGGTTATGCGATCCGGAGCCACCCTATGGGACGAAGGGCGTTTTTGAGGCAGGGAGCCGTCGGGCTGGTAGGCGCTGGGCTGGCGCGTTTCCCGGCGGGTGGCCCGGCCGACGCCGAGCAGTCAGAGAAGACCAAGCTGGTTCTGGTGCGTCATGAGGACGCAACGGACCAGGATGGCGCCGGCAAACCGGATATAGTTCGCGAAATGGTCCACCGCGCAGTGTGTGAACTGGCCGGTGGGAAACCGATGGCGGATGCCTGGCGCACGTTCGTTTCACCAGACGACGTCGTCGGACTGAAAGTGAACGTTCGCGGGGGCCGGCGTCTCTCGCCCCAGGTCTGCACCGTGGACGCGATCGTCGAGGGGCTGAAGGCCGCCGGCGTGCAGGAGAACAACATTCTTATCTGGGACGTCTGGAACCGCGAACTCTCCACTGCCGGCTATACCATCAACGAGTCGGGCAAGGGCGTGCGCTGTTATGGCTCGGACCACGGGACCTCGACGCATCGCAAACGCGGCGGCAGGCTCGCTGCATGGCGTGCCGTGAAGAAGTTCTACGCGAGCGAGCCGGCCGCCGTGGCCGATAAGAATGTCTGGCTGACCAAAATCCTCACCGAGGAGGTCTCGGCGCTGATCAACGTGCCCCTTATCAAAGACCATCCCATCGCGGGGGTTACCATCGCCATGAAGAATCTTTTCGGGGCCATCGCGAACCCCTGGGACCTTCACGGGGACCGTTGCGATCCGTACGTGGCCAAGCTCAACGCACTGCCGGCCATCAAGGACAAGACCCGCCTCATACTCGTTGACGGCTTGCGCGGGTTGTACAACGCGGGGCCCATGGATAACCCCCAGTGGCGGTTCCGACCCAACGCCATCATCGCCGGTACCGACCCTGTAGCGGTCGACGCGCTCGGGCTGCGCATCATCGAGGAAAAGCGTAAAGAGGCCGCTCTGCCACCGATCGGTGATCGGGCAAAGCACATTGCCACCGCAGCCGAGCTCGGTCTGGGCACCAACGACTTCGCGCGCATCGACCTGAGAGAAATCGACCTCGCAGGGGGCGACAAAGCTTAGGTGGCACAACAGTGTTCGGATTGGGTGCAATCTCTTGTAAGAACGCGCAAACGATGGAGGTCAATGTCACGATGGCGAGGAAAAGAGGAACAGGCTTGATTACGTTGATTGTGTTTGTCAGTTTCATGGCGGGCGTGTGTCTGCAGGCCAGCGGGGAGGTTCCCGGGGAAACCAAAGAGGAACGGGACGCGCGGATGGGCTGGTGGCGTGAGGCCCGGTTCGGCATGTTCATCCATTGGGGGTTGTACGCGATCCCGGCCGGGGTGTGGAACGGCAAGCACATCCCCAGTGCTGGTGAGTGGATCATGTTTGGCGGCAAGATACCCGTCGAGGAGTATGGGCCCCTGCTCGAGCAGTTCAACCCCGTCAAATTCGATGCCGAGGCATGGGTTCGCATCGCCAAAGACGCCGGGATGAAGTACATCGTTATCACCAGCAAACACCACGATGGGTTCTGCTTGTTCGACAGCAAGCTCACCGATTACGACGTGATAAGCACGCCGTTCAAGCGCGACATCATGAAGAAACTGTCCGATGCGTGCCACCGCGAGGGGATTAAAATCTGCTGGTACCACTCGGTGCTCGATTGGCATCACCCCGATTACCTCCCGCGCGGCGAAGGCAGCCCCCGTCCGTGGGACAAGCGGCCCACCGAGGGCGCCAGCTACGACCGCTACATCGAGCACATGGAAGGCCAGCTCCGGGAGCTGGTCACCAATTACGGCGAGATCGGCGTGCTGTGGTTCGACGGCGGCTGGGAGCACAGCCCCGAAGAGCACCATGCCGAGGAGGTGGTAGCGATGCTGCGCGAGCTCCAACCGAGCATTATCATCAACAACCGCATTCGGCTTCCGCAGGATTTCGACACTCCAGAACAGACGATTCCCGCCACAGGCATCCCCGGTCGCGATTGGGAAACCTGCATGACCATGAACGACACCTGGGGATACAAGAAACACGATCGCCACTGGAAATCCAGCGAGGACCTCATTCGCAAGCTGGTCGACATAGCTAGCAAAGGGGGGAACTTCCTGCTCAACGTCGGGCCCACGGCAGAGGGGCTGATCCCCGAGCCCAGTGTCGAGCGCCTCGCTGCCATGGGCGCCTGGATGAAGGTCAACAGCGAGGCCATCTACGGCACGACCGCCAGCCCCTTCAAGAAGCTTCCCTGGGGCCGGTGCACGCAAAAGCCTGGGAAGCTGTACTTGCACGTATTCAATTGGCCCAAAGAGGGTCAACTGGAAGTGCCGGGACTCCGTAATGAAGTGCAGAAGGCCTACCTCTTGGGCGATGCAGGCCGCGCGCCATTGAAGGTCACGCGTGGGGCCGAGGCCGTGCTCGTCGCCGTCCCTGGTAAAGCGCCCGACCCGATCGCATCGGTCGTCGTGCTCGAAATCGAGGGAAAACCAGACGTCGTCATCACGCCAATTCTCCAGTCCGACGATGGCATCGTAAACCTGTCCGCGGCCGATGCAGACGTCCACGGGACGTCGATCCAATGCGAGTCCAGGCACGGCCAAGTCATTCTACGCCGCTGGACCGACGCGAAGGACTGGGCCAGTTGGGACTTCCGGGTGAATAACCCCGGTACGTTCGTGGTCGAGATCGCTCTTGCATGCTCGGAGAAGAGCGCCGGCAGCGAGTATACCGTTGCCGTGGGGAACGCGGAACTGACGGCAATGGTGCAGCCTACGGGGGGTTGGGCCGATTTTGTCACCCAAAAACCGGGTACCGTGGAATTGGCCGAGCCAGGCGACTACACCATGTCCGTGAAACCGAAGACCAAGCCCCACCGCGCGGTCATGAACCTCCGGGCCGTTACCCTGACACCCAAGTGATTCGATGAATGATTGATGCAGCCAGCGCTCGGCACGAAGCCCGGGCGCTGCATTGATAGTAGGACTTACGATGGGTGAACGGGAGCCGTATTACGCGAATATCGCGCCGGAAGAACTGCCGCCCATGCCGCGCAATCCGGTGCACGTCGTGCTGGACAACCTCCGCAGCGCCTACAACGTCGGGTCAATCTTCCGCACATGCGACGCGGGTGCGGCTGAGCATCTCTACCTGTGCGGCATGTCGGCCCATCCCCCGCACAAGAAGATCGCGAAAACGTCGCTGGGCGCCTTCGCCTACGTGCCCTGGACCTATTACGAGCGCACAACCGACGCGCTCGCCCACCTGCGCGAGCAAGCTATCCCTATCATTGCCGTCGAGGTGTCCGAAAGCGCCATCCCACACGCCGCCTTCGATTGGCCCAAACCCGTCGCCGTTGTATTCGGCAACGAGGTGACCGGGATCAACGCGAAGATACAAAACCGCTGCGACGCCACCGTGCGTATTCCCATGCACGGGTACAAAAACAGCATCAACGTCGCCACGGCCTTCGGCGTGGTCTTCTACGAGATACTTCGCCAATGGGGTGCGCTGTAACGAAGAAAATGACGCCAAAATGGGCTGGAACTGCGCCCGTAAGCGTTCACGAGTATATTCCTCATTTTTCTCAGCAAAAAGTAAGTCCAAGTGCTGATATTGCCGCAGATTACGCGGATTTAGGCCGATTAGACGATAATCGAGAGCAAATCCGCGTGTGTCCGCGTAAATTCGCGGTCTCAAGAGCCTGTTTTCGTCTAAAAAATACCAAACACTCCCGTGGACGGTTACCTGCGCCCAATGTCACCCTGGCTGAGATGGACCAGCTCGCTACCGCCCCGCCGTTGCTAGTAACGGGTTTGAATAAAGCGCAGGGTTAGAGCTTCTGAGGTTCGATCCTTCAGAATCGGGCATCTGCGAAAACGTAAGCGTTCAGCTATCAGCTATGAACCAGGTGGTGGCCAGTTCTTCCTCTGCGCAACTCCGCGGGCTCAGCGTCTCTGCGTTTTGTACCTTCAACGCAGAGGCGCGTAGGAGGCAGAGACCCACGCGCCAACGGCACCGGACCGAAAAGCTGACAACTGAACGCTTACGCGAAGACAACTGCGCGATCACATTAAGATGTAAGCAGCACCTTGACCTTCTTCATGGTCAGACCGTTGCGGATCGAGTTCGCCTATGCGGGGTATGCTACTCGAGCATGAGTGGGCTCCCAAGACAGATCGATGACGAAACCTGATGATCAAAGACCTGACCGACCCAGTTCATTCGGCGTTCCTTTCCCGGGCGGGATACGCCGTTGAAGCAGGCTACCACCCCTGATAGAATGCCTGCCCAGACCCGGTCATTGGCGGTGCCGGCCTGTGCCAATGAAGCGACCCGAGGAAGGTGACATATGACAATGAGGTGTTCGCGTGCCCGCTCAAAGACCTATGTGGCAATCGTCGTGGCGCTTGTGGCGTGCCAATCGGTGAGGTCAGAGGACATGGAACTATGGTCGATTTGCACGGGACCAACGCTCGGGGCCGATGAGGCCGTTGTCGCGGCTATCGAGGATCTGCAGCAGGACGGCAAGCGTTACGGGATCACTTTCGAACCGATCGTGGAGGCGCCCTCTTCGCCGAGGAACGTAATCCTTGTGGGCGGTGCGACGCGGAACCCTGCAACGGAACAACTGCTGACGGAAGTGGGTCTGTGTCTGAAAGGCGTTGCCGATCCTCAGGGCTACGAAATTCGGACTTGTACTCCGTGCGACGGACGCTTCATTGTGGTTGCAGGTGGTTCCCTTATCGGGGATGTATATGGGTTGTATTGGATCTGGGATCGGATGCGCGTGTTCGGCAGGATACCCGACCTCGACCTGAAACGGTCACCTGCCCTGCACATACGCTTGGCGCCAGGGAGCACCAGCGGCGCGATTCGCAACGCACTTCGTCATACCGCCAACTGGGTGTCTGGTTCCCTCATTGACGACCTCGTTCCATGGAATTCGGAACCTGAAGCGACGAACAACGCGGCGCACCGCGAGAAAGTGGCGGAACTCATCGAGACGGCTCATGCCTCCCACATGAAGTTTCTGGCCACCGCGGATGAGTTCTCGTATCACCCGAGCCTTTTGGAGGAGTTCAGCGCAGAACTCGATCCTGCCGACCCGGCATTGTGGAACGCGCTTCAAGAGAAGTACAGGCGGTTGTTTGGCGCGCTGCCCGGATTGGACGGCGTGCGGATCCGCACCGGGGAGCTGACACGCGTCACCGGGACGTACAGGCCGTTCGACATCATGCACGAGCCTGCTGAGAGTGACTGGTCCCTCGAGAAACGCTATCGGACGTTTGTCCAGAAGATGCACGAGGTGGTTGTGGGCGAATTCGACAAGATCTACTTCCACAGGACCTGGGTGACAAATACGACCGAACAACACTCAAATCCGGACGTATTCAAAAGGACCTTTACGGATGAGGTGCCAACGCGCAATCTCTATCTGTCCCCCTACCTGAGCACAGCCGATCGTTGGTACTATCAGCCTTACAACCCCACGTTTAACTTGACTCCGCATAACATGATTGTCCTGCTTTCGACCTTGGACTACCACACCTCGGGCGGCGTCAACGTGTTCCCGTCGTTTCCCGGTCAGTATTACCGAGGTGGACTGGAAGTCATTCTGTGTAGAGAGAAGAGCAATTTGAAGGGCGTTCACTTTAGTATGCCTCAGGAGTCTTCCTGGGATACGATAACGCTTACCGCCTACACGGCATTTCGTCTTGCATGGGAACCGACCCTCGACCCGAGAACGATCGCCGAGGACTTCGCGGCTATTCACCTGGGCCAGGACGTAGCTTCCGAGATGGCCGAGATACTTCTGCTGTCTCACCAGGCCTATAAGGACGGGATCTACATCAAGCCGGTGGCGGAGTCCCTCTCCTGGAATACCCTGCCCCACTTGCGCCTCACGACCTTTCAAGCAAAGGGCTATCACTTCATCGACCATGGGAAGGCGCACATCGAGTGGTTGAACTCGTCCATGTACTTGCCCTCAAAGGCGCGAACGGACGAAACGCTAACCTATCTTGACCGGGGGCTTGATGCTGCGCGTCGTATGAGGAAACTGTATGAGCCCCTTGCGCCGAGGATCCATGATCCGCGACTCGCGAGACAAGTGGGCGACTCCATTGAACTGACTCAATTACTTGTCGAGAGCAACAACCTCTACGTGAAGACTTGCTTCGCCTATTTCCAATACAGGGAGAAACCCTGTCCTGAAACTAGAGAACGGCTTTCAGAAACACTGGCCGCCCTCAAGAATACGCGTGCAGCGTTCGTAAAGGCGTCCGGGTTTGAATACAAGCTCTTCGGCATTGACCAATTGATAGAGAGCGCGGGCGAGGCACTGGCCGATTTGGACAAGGCAGAGGCCTCGCTGGCACGGGTGCCGGACATGGATGGTGTTCGCCAAGCAATCTTGACGCAGCAAGAGAAACACACCACCGCCCTGCGCACATTCCACAAGGATGCCGTTAGGTTCCTATCCTGGAGCGCTAAGGTCGACGGGAAAGATATTCTCTCCATCCAAGGCGACTCCATTACGATCGACCACATTCAAGGCGATCCTATCCATTCCGTGAAATATTGCTTCGATCGCAACCTGCCGGAACGGGAAGTCACCGTGCTTGTCAGGGACGTGGAGTCTCGAGCGATTCACCCTTTCGCGCTCGAGCAGCCTACGAGGGAGAACAACTACACGTTCAAGCTTTATCTTGACGACCAGCGTCAAGGATACGCCTGGTGGAAGGTCGAGTTGTACTACGTGGAAAAAGCGCCCGAGGAACTCGGACTCGCGGTTCCCTGGTAGCGCCCACGCGCTCTATGCGACACTACGCTGTGGCGTTGTTCATCGCTTAAGGGACCACGTGCGATAAAACGGCCGCTGACCGCTCGTAACGGGTTTGAACAAAGCGCAGGGTTAGAGCTTCTGAGGTTCGATCCTTCAGAATCAGGCATTTGCGAAAGCAACTGCGAGATTACATTAAGATGTAAACCGGCATTAGCTGATAGTCGCGATAGGCCGGCGGCTATTTCTTGGCGGCGGTCTTCCTCTTGGCGGCAGTTTTCTTCCTGGGCTTGGCCTTGGGGGTCTTGCGCGGCGTCTCGATGGCGGCCTGAGCCGCGGCGAACCGCGCGATCGGTACGCGGAACGGGCTGCAGCTCACGTAATCGAGCCCGACGCGGTGGCAGAACTTGACCGAACTGGGTTCGCCGCCATGCTCGCCGCAGATGCCGCACTTGAGGTCCGGACGGGTTGACCGCCCGCGTTCGACGCCCATTGCCACCAACTGGCCGATGCCTTCCTGGTCGAGCTTCTGGAATGGGTCGTGGGGCAGGATGTCATTGCGCAGGTACGTCGGAAGGAACCCGGCGACATCGTCGCGGGAGTAGCCGAAGCCCATCTGGGTCAAGTCGTTCGTGCCGAAGCTGAAGAATTCGGCTACCTCGGCGATCTGGTTCGCAGTGATTGCGGCCCGAGGGACCTCAATCATCGTGCCCACCATGTAATCGAGCTTTCGCAGCGCATACTTCTTCTTCACGTCCGCCGCAATAGCGTCGATGATGGCCGCCTGGTGACGCAACTCGTTCACGTGGCCCACCAGCGGGATCATGATCTCCGGCAGCACCTTCACCTTCTTCTTGGTCAACTCCGCGGCCGCTTCGAGAATGGCACGCGCCTGCATCTCCGTGATCTCAGGATACGCCACGCCCAGGCGGCAGCCTCGATGGCCCAGCATCGGGTTAAACTCATGCAATTGCTCGACGCGTGCCTTGATCTTCGCCACCGGGACGCCGATCTGGTCCGACAGGTCTCTTGTTTGCTCGTCGGTCAGGCCGCCCACGAACTCGTGCAGCGGCGGGTCGAGTAAGCGCACCGTGACAGGCTTGCCTTTCATGGCCTTGAAAATGCCGAGGAAGTCCTCCTTTTGGTACGGCAACAGTTTCATCACGGCCTTGCGCCGTGTTTTCTCGTCTTCGGCCAGGATCATTGCGCGGATGTGCACGATGCGCTCAGGCTCGAAGAACATGTGCTCGGTTCGCGTCAGGCCGATGCCCTCAGCGCCGAACTTGACCGCCTGTTCGGCGTCTTCGGGCCGGTCGGCGTTCGTGCGGACATTCATTTGGCGCTTGGCGTCCGCCCAACGCATAATCTTCTTGTACCACTTGTTCCGTTCCGGGTCCGCCGGCATGACCGGCACCTGGCCGGCATATACCGTGCCCGTGGTGCCGTTCAGCGAGACCCAATCGCCCTCCTTGATAACCTTGCCGTTCACGGCAATCGTCTTGGCCTTGGCATCGATGGCCAGCGCGCCGCAGCCGACGATGCAGCACTTACCCCAGCCGCGTGCCACGAGCGCCGCATGACTGGTCATGCCGCCCTTGGCTGTGAGGATAGCCGTCGCGGCGTGCATACCGTGTACGTCCTCCGGCGACGTCTCGGCGCGAACCAAGACAACCTTCTTGCCTTGCTCGGCCCATTTCTCGGCCTCTTCCGACGTGAGCACGACTTGACCAACCGCACCACCCGGACCTGCAGGAAGACACTTGGCGATCACGTCAGCTTTCTTCTCGGCTTCCGGGTCGAGCATGGGGTGGAGCAGTTCATCAAGCTGCTCTGGGTTAACGCGCATGATGGCCGTGTCCTGATCGATCAGGCCATTGGTCGCCATATCCACCGCCATGCGGATCGCCGCGCTCCCTGCCCGCTTGCCGACGCGCGTCTGAAGCATCCACAGCGTGCCGTCCTCTATGGTGAACTCGATATCCTGCATATCCCTGTAATGACTCTCGAGTTCTTTGCGAATCGCAGCAAGCTGCCTATACAACTTCGGCCATTTCTCCTCGAGCGACTCCATGTCCTGTGTGTCGTCGGTCTTCGTGGCTTTATTCAGCGGCGACGGCGTCCGGATTCCCGCGACGACGTCCTCGCCCTGCGCGTTAATCAGCCACTCGCCGTAGAACTTGTTGTCGCCCGTGGCGGGGTCGCGCGTGAACGCCACACCCGTGGCAGAGTTCCGGCCCATGTTTCCGAAAACCATTGATTGCACGTTCACGGCCGTACCCCAGTCGTCGGGAATACCCTCGATACGGCGGTAACTGACGGCGCGTTTGCCGTTCCACGACTGGAACACCGCCTTGATGCCGCCCCAAAGCTGTTGTTCCGCATCGTCGGGGAATACTTTCCCGATGCACCTCTCCACGATTCTCTTGAACTGCCGGCACAGCTTTTTGAGGTCCTCGGCGTCGAGGTCGACATCAGTTGCCACCCCCTTTTTCTTCTTCATCGCGTCCATGGCCTGCTCGAGGTGCTCCCGCACGCCCATGCCGTCCGGCGGCTCGATCCCCGCGGCCTTCTCCATCACCACATCGGCGTACATCATGATTAACCGGCGATACGCGTCATAGGCCAAGCGCTCATTGCCCGTCTTCGCAATGAAGCCGGGCAGCGTTTTTGAACTCAGTCCGAGATTGAGCACCGTGTCCATCATGCCTGGCATCGACTGCCGCGCGCCCGAACGCACCGACACCAGCAGCGGGTTCTTTGGGTCCCCGTACTTCTTGCCCATGATTCGCTCGACCTTGGCCAAGGCCTTCTTCACATCGAGCTCGACCTCCTTGGGCAGCCGCCCTTTGTTGCCATAGTATGCCGTGCACACCTCCGTCGTGATCGTGAAACCCGCCGGCACGGGCATGCCGAGACTCGACATCTCGGCGAGGTTTGCGCCCTTACCGCCGAGCAAGTTTTTCATGTCCGCTTTACCATCGGCTTTCCCGCCGCCAAAGAAATAGACGTTCTTTTTTCTGGCCATTAGCCTATCCGCTCCTTGTCTCCTTGGAATTTGCGATGTCGCAATAAGCGCTTCTTGGAAAGATGCTGATTACCCTGCTGAACCATGCCCCAGGCGAGGGTATGCCCCCGTGGGGCAATGCACATTCACTATACTAAACGAACACGGTTTGATTCAAATCATCAATGGGGCCAAATCCAACCTACCCGTCATTGCGAGCGAAAGCGAAGCAATCTCGCCTGAGTTAAGCCACTGTGCCTAAAGAGATTGCCGCGTCGCTCCCTTCGCTCGCGGGTGCCACGCTCAAACTCTGTTTGAGCGTGCTTTGAGGCCCGGACTTTCTTGCCCGCCAGAGGCGGGCTTGTGCCGGAACACGGACAAACGAGTTTGTCCGTGGCACCCGAATCTGTATCCTTTATATGGATGTGCCCCTGGTGTTTTCGCTACCATGTCGGCACGCTATTCTATCCACAAGGACGTGAGGAACTTTGACGCCGAGCCAGGGATATAACGAAGACGGTGTTCGAATCCGGGAGAGCCTCGCCACATGCGTAAATCGGTCTCGCTGTTCGCGTGTTGCTTAGCCGCGGCCTGCGCCACCACGTCCGGTCCTGACCATGCAGCATCCGAGTCGGCGACGTTCACGCAGCCGCGGGTCAGTCTGCGCCAGGCAGAGAAGGTGACACTGGGCGATGCTGTGCGCCAGCTTGGCGACGAGGTGGGCGGGTCCCTGGTGCTGATGCAGGGTGTGGAAAACCAGGTCATCGGCCCTTTCAAGTTCAATCGGACTCCCTACAAAACCGTCGCACAAACACTCGCCGAGGCGTCCGGGTGTGTTGTCCAGTTTTGCCCTTACTATTACTTCATCTATCCGCCGGCCTACGAAATCCTGGTCAACGTCTCGCTCGAGAGCCGACTCGATGCCGCGTATGATGGGCTAAACGCGGCCATGGCCTTTGGCGCCGACACGCCGCTGTTCCGCGTGTTCGCCCTGCTAGGCCAAGCGCTCGACATTACCATCGTCGCGGATAACGCCATCGGGGACGCTACCTGCGGCGAACTCACGCTCGGCGAAATACCGCTCGAGCGCACCATCGAGGCCGTGCTGAAATCTGCCCGGATTGCCCCGGCCGCGTTCCGAGTCGAGAGCACCAGCGAGTGCATTTTCATCCGCGCCGCGGGAAACATCCATCCGGCGGAGCTCCTGTTGAATCCTGAAACCCTGACTCCCGAACAGACCGCCCGGCTCGACACCCACGTGGATGTGGTCTTGCCCACCCCACAGACCGATCCAGCGCTCATCCAAATCCCTGATTTCCCCACGCGGTTGCGCGAGGTCCTCGACGCCCTTTCGGTCCAACTCGGCATGAAAGTTGACGCCGAGCCCGCCCTGTACGACTTCCCCGTCAACCCCGTTGTGCTCAACAATGTCCGCGTTCGTACTGTCATCGACCTCCTCATCCGCCAATGGCTCGTCCCGGAATTTGGCTACGAGGTTACCGAAAACGGAATCGTCCTCAAACAGCTCAGGGCGGAGCCGAGCAAGACGTTGGCAGCCGAGGCCACCGAAGAAGCGGCCCCAGCCGAGCCCACTGAACCCACGCCCAGCGAAGCCCCAACCCATGACCGACCGTCATTTACGGCACCACGGCGGTAATTGTAACGGAAGGAGACCGGAGGTATGCCACCGCTGCTCATATTGCGGCTGGTTGTTGTAATGGCTTTTCTCGTGGGGCTCCTGGGACTTCCCTGCCAGGGTCAGGACCTGGCGCCCTTCAGTCGAGACACGGGCTATCGAGGGATTTGGTACTGCAACCAGAAGCTCGATACGGAGTACGTGTACAAATATAGCGGCGGCCTGGGCACGTACTGCGCCAAGCACATCCCCTTTGCGGTTTACCGCCCGGAGGTGAACAAGACATTCTTCGTCTATGGCGGCACGAAATGCACGGACCGCGCCCTTTGCGCCATGGTATCGTACTACGACCACGAAACAGGTCAGGTGCCCCGCCCCGTCTTGTTAGTGGATAAGAAAACCGATGACGCTCATGACAACCCAGTCATCGCCACGGACGACATCGGCCATGTGTGGGTATTTGTCAGCGCGCACGGCAAGTCGCGTCCGGCCTTCATTTACAGGAGCAAGCAACCGTATGCCGTAGCTGATTTCGACCTAATCCTCAAGACCAATTTTTCCTATCCCCAGCCATGGTACATCCACGGAAAGGGCTTCTTGTTCCTTCACACGAGCTACGACGACGGCCGAGTGCTCTACTGGCAGACGAGCCCGGACGGCGTGACTTGGTCGGACCGATCCTGCCTGGCGTTCATCGACGCAGGCCATTATCAGGTGAGCTGGCCCCATGGCACCAAGGTTGGCACAGCCTTCAATTATCATCCCAAGGCCTTTATGGGCGATGAAACCCGCAGGGGCCTCAACTGGCGCACGAACCTCTACTACATAGAAACCAACGACATGGGCACCACCTGGCGCAACGCTCAGGGCGATGTGGTCGTAACGCCCATCACTACGCCGGACAACCCCGCATTGGTCCACGATTACCAGGCCGAGGGACGGCTGGTGTATTTGAAGGACATCAACTACGACCAGGTGGGCCGGCCTGTCATCCTCCATATCACGGCGGCAAGTTGGGAACCTGGCCCCGCGGGCGAGCCGCGGCAATGGCGCGTGGCCCATTGGACCGGGGATACATGGCTCATCAGTACAATCACTAACTCCGACAACAACTACGACACTGGCTGCA
>CAYRLQ010000104.1:0-13232 GCA_964425145.1 uncultured Nitrospiraceae bacterium | reverse complement strand
TGGCTTAACTCAGGCGAGATTGCTTCGCTTTCGCTCGCAATGACGGGCAGGTTGGATTTGGCTTATTGGGGGCTTGCGTCATATTTTGGGGTTTTCATGCGGCGCCAGCGGTTTAACCTGGGACCCGATACGTGGTAGAATGGAAATCCAGTCTAATTGAGGGCGATTGTCGATGAAGAAGCGTAGGCTTAAAGTGGTTTATATCCGTTCGTCGAAGTACGATGACGAGGGGTACGTGGAGCGATTCTGGCGCGGGGTTCTGCCCTCGAACACGCTCATGTGCCTGAGAAGCTTGACCGCGGCGGCGGCGGATTCAGGCGAATTGGGCGAGGGTGTCGAGGTATCGGTCGAATGCTACGACGATACCGTGGAACGCATTCCCGTCAAGCGCCTTGCCCGGCAGAACCGGCGGCGGGATACCCAGGTGCTCGTGGGACTGGCGGGCGTGCAAAGCAACCAATTCTCGCGGGCCGTCGACCTGGCCATCGAGTTTCGCAACGCTGGTGTGCCGGTGATGATCGGCGGGTTTCACGTCAGCGGCGTGCTCGCCATGTTTGGCGAGCCCTCGCGTGAGCTCCAACGCCTGCTCGATCACGGCGTGACACTGGTCAAGGGCGAGGCAGAGGCCCCGGGCGTGCTGGCGCAAATCCTGCGCGATGCGCTCGAGGGCGCCATGGAGCCCACCTACGACATCGCGGAGTTTCCATGTCTCACTGACGCGCCGGTGCCCCAGCCCGAAAAGGACGACCTGCGCCACTTCTTCACGAAGAACATGGCCACAATAGATACGAGCCGGGGCTGCCCCTTCAACTGCTCGTTTTGCACTGTGGTCAATGTCCAAGGCCACAGGATGCGCCATCGTTCGGCGGAGTGTGTCCTGGAGGCCGTGAAAGCGAGCTATGCCCAGGGCATTAATGCCTTCTTTTTTACGGACGACAACTTCTCTCGAAGCCCCATTTGGGAGGAGTTGTTCGATGGACTGATCGACTTGCGAGAGCAGGGCACCGAGATTTCGTTCATGATGCAGGTCGACGCGCTGGCGTCCCATATCCCGAACTTTGTGGATAAGGCCGCCCGCGCAGGATGTTATCGCATTTTTGTCGGGATCGAGAGCCTCAATGCGAAGAACCTCGTCGCGGCGGCCAAGAATCAGAACCGGGTCGAGGACTACGCGGCGATGGTAAAAACGTGGCGCGATGCGAGGGTTCTGGTATATGCGGGCTACATCGTCGGTTTTCCCTATGATACGCGCGAGTCGGTCCGGCGCGATATCGGGACCTTGTGCAGCAACGTCAAAGTTGACCAGGCGTCCTTCTTCATGCTGACACCCGTGCCCGGGTCGCGGGACCATCAGCGGATGGTGGAGGAAGGCACGCCACTCGAGGCGGACCTCAACAACTACGACAGCCTGCACGAGACCTTCCGCCACCCGAACTTCGCCCCGGGCGAATGGTACGACAGCTACATCGAGGCGTGGCAGACGTTCTACGGCGAGGAAAACATCGTCAATGTATTGCTGCGCACGCCACCCAAGCACTACTGGCAGATGTTCTGGAACTTCGCTTACTTTCGGTACTGCGCCCTCGCGCGCGCCCACCCGATGTTGACAGGGTTTCTACCGCTCAAGGGGTGGAAGCGGCGCCCCATCTATCCGCGGGAAAGCCCCCTACGCCTGGCGTGGCGGCGTGTAAAAGACTTGGGGTGGGGCGCGAAGACCTATGCGCGGCTTTTCTTCGAGCTTCAGGAAATCTGGATGCTCACGCGTAAGTCCTCCGACCCGCGCTGGGCCACGCTGGCCGAGTTGCGCGAGAAATGGATGGAGGTACGGCGGCGGTTGGAGGAATATGACCTGCGCGGCCATTGCGATGCGGCCCGCGAGGAGATGCGGGCCATGTTGAAAGCAGCCTCGGCGAGCCTGCACCGGCTTAGCAACCTCCCGAAGGCGCGGACGCGTGGTGTGCGGCGCAAGCTGCGGGCGAAAGCTGCAGAGGTGGACAACTACATCCGCAACTTCGAAGTACAGATGCCATCCTGGCGGCAGGTGTTCAATGCCGAGAAATACGTCGCCGAGAGCGTGGCCGTGTACGAGGAATTGGCGATCCGTTACGTGGCCAAGCGCCGCCGGTTCAACGCCTACCGAAGGGAACTGCTTCAGCGCCTCAAGACCGGGCGCATCCTGACGATGAACGTCGGTCGGATGTCGGCGACGTTGCTTTTCGAGTTTTTCCTGGGCATTCGTTTTGGCCTGACCCTTTTGCTGCAAAGCGTTGGCGCGCAGGTCAATTATCAATAACGCCCGGTGAGCCGACAACGTAACGGGACCCGGCTCAGACATCACCGGCCTACCCGGCTACGGGCTACGGGTTAGATGTTGAACGCCGCGATGGCCTCGGCGACACGGTCGATGGCCTCGAGGGGCAGCTCGGGGTACATGGGCAACGATAAGACTTCGTCACAGGCCCTCTCGGCTTCGGGGAAGCTTCCCTGCGGCAGGCCCAAATCCGCATACGCGCGCTGCATATGTATGGGCACGGGGTAGTGGAGCTGCGTTCCGATCTCGCACTGCGTGAGATGGGCTCGGAGTGCGTCGCGCTGTGGCGAGCGGATCACGAATAGGTGATAGATGTGCCTGGCCCACGGCGCCTCGGTCGGGACGGTGATCGGCAGGTCCGCGAGCCGCTGTTGGTATGCCGCGGCGCGTTCACGCCGCGCGGCGTTCCAGGCGTCCAGGTGCTTGAGTTTGATCCGCAGTATGGCCGCCTGAACCTCGTCCAGCCGGCTGTTGTATCCCTTCACGCTGTGGTAATAGCGCCGTTCTTCGCCGTAGTTGTGCAGCATCCGAAGCTGCTGGGCGACTTCGGCATCGCTCGTAGTGACCGCGCCGCCGTCGCCGTACGCGCCAAGGTTCTTGCTGGGGTAGAAACTGAACGCGGCCGCCCGGCCCAGTGTGCCGCAGCGTTTCCCGCGATACTCGGCGCCGTGCGCCTGAGCGCAGTCCTCGATCACGGGAATGCCGTGGGCGTCAGCCACCGAGCGAATCGGGTCCATGTCGCACGGGTGGCCGTACAGGTGCACCGGCACGATGGCGCGGGTGCGTTCGGTGATGGCTGCCTCAAGCTGGGCCGGGTCCATAGTGAACGTCGCTGGCGTGATATCCACCAGCACGGGCCTGGCGCCGCTGGCTGAGATGCCCGCGACCGTCGGCACGCACGTATTGGGCACGGTGATTGCCTCGTCGCCGGGTCCCAGGCCCAGGGCGGCCAGCGCCAGATGGATGGCGTCCGTGCCCGACCCTACCCCGATTGCGTGCTGAGCGCCGACGTATGACGTGAACTCCTCTTCAAAGGCCGACAGTTGTTTTCCAAGGATAAACCAGCCGCTTTCCAGCACCTCGTCAATGGCCGTGCGGATTTCCGACTCGATGCCCCGAAACTGCGATTTTAATTCCACAAATGGGACCATAATCCGTTCCTGCCTCCGAGGAGCCTATTCCGACCGGGCCTTCGTGGTGCGGTGCAGCCTGACCAGGAGCACTTCACGCACCCATAGCGCGGAGAGTTGGCGCACGACCCGCGCGATACGTACGAAATTGAAGAACTGCGATTTGCCGTGGGCGCGCTGGTAATGGTGAACCGGCACCTCGACGACCCGAAACCCGGCCCGCTGGACTTTGGTCATCATTTCCGCACAGATGACCCCGCTGTCGCTTTCGAGCGTTATGGTGTCGAAGATAGAGCGGCGCAGCAACCGGAAGTCGCAGTCCACATCGCGCAGTTTCAGTCCAAAGGCGACCTTGACGATCCCGTGGTAAACCCGCCCGATGATCCGGCGGTGCATGGGGTCCTTACGCGTGATCTTATACCCCTGGACAACGTCCACCTCCGGCCCCGCATGCTCGATGAGCGTGGCCAACTCCCGCACGTCGTATTGCGCGTCGCCATCGGTGTAGAAAATCCACTCCTTGGTTGCGGCGGCGAATCCGGACTGCAGCGCCCCGCCGTAGCCGCGGTTCTTTTCGTGCCGAATGATGTTGACCTCCGGGAACTGCGCCTGAATCTCATCGAGTAGGTCCTGGGTGTGATCCTCGCTGCCATCGTCCACGAGCGTTATGTCGCAGTCCAGTCCCAGGCGCCGGGCCGTCCGCACCGTGAATAACACCATGCTGCCTATCGTGCCCCAGTCATTGTAACAGGGGTAAAACACCGACACCGAATGTTTCGCCATAGTGCTTCGTGTTACTCCTCAGTTTTGAGAACCGCGTACCGGCCGATAGCCAGTGTAGGCGCCCGGTCGGCAGGCATATCCGGCTGGGCCAACGTATCCACAATTACAATACCATAGGGATCGAGCGGCCCCGAGAGGTTTTCGATCTGGGGAACATGGCGGTGCGCGAGGAAATTGAGCGTAAGGGCTATGGGGTAAGACGTGGTGGCTACCCGGGTGTCAGGCGGCAATTCCCGCACGAACTCCGCCAGTGTGAAATCATCCTGCATTTCATCAAACGTATGCACTAGATGGGCCTGCTGGGCTGTGCGGCCAATCGCGGGGAGGGCGAAGAGGCACAGCACTGCGGCGCAGGCCAGGCGTGTGCCGCGGCCGGCTGTCTTGGAGGCGAGCCCTTGCAGAGTCATCCAAATCAGCACGCCCGTGAACACGCCCGCCGCCGCGTATGGGAACCATAGATAGCGGGGATGGAGGCCCGGCGTGAAGAAGACCCACCAGTACACGTACAACACCGCGATGAGGAACAGCACAACGGCCGGCGGATCGTAGCGTTCGCGGAACACGGCCGGGATTACCACCGCCAGCCCGGCGACGACGCCCAGCAGCGCCCAGGGCTCGGCGAGCAGCATCTGTGTGGTCCGCCCAACCGATCCCAACCCGAACATCAGAAACTGCTGGTAGAGCGCCAGCGTGGCATTGGCCCCTGCCGGTAGGGCGTCTTGCGCCAGGGCCTGATAGCACCACCAGGCCCCGAACACGATCACGAATCCCAGTGCGGGCAGCGCCACGTGGCTGCCCCGGATGCGCCGGTAGGTAACGAGATCGTAGACGAGCGCCCCCAGGAAGGCGAACACGCTAAGCAGGATGATCGTTTTGCACAGCGCCGCCGCTGCGAAACACAGGCCCGCCAGCAATCCCGCAAGGCTCGATCGCTCGATGCACAGTGCACGGCGCCAAAGCACCAGCCCGAGTATGACGAAGAACAGCGCGGGCACTTCCCCGTACAGCGACCGCGCCAGGTAGACCGAACTACCCGTCATCGGCATCATCAGCGCGCTTATCAGGGCCGCACCTGAACCGAATACGGGCTTGGCGAAGAAGTACACCACCAGGAACAGCAGCAGGAAATACGTTGCCACCACGAGCCGCGCTGCGATCAGTGAGGTGCCCAGCACGCGAAATACCGTTGCAGTCGCCATGATGACCGGGGCGCCTACTGAGTCGTAGGGGTCAAACATGATGAAAGCGTCGTCCGGATGGCCGGAGGCGTACAGGCCATGCTCGGCCAGGTTGCGCGCGACGTTCAAGTGGTGCGATTCATCCGGCGCCAGCCATGGATATGCGGTCAGGTTAGGCAATACGAGCGCCGCGGTGGCCAATAGGCCCGCCAGAAATAACGTGCGGCTGCGCCACGTTTCGGGCGCCGAGACCGGCGGCTGCGGCGTGTTCTCCGGCGCAAGCTCGAATCGGCGCCGCAGCGCCCAGAGGCTTCCCAGCGTCACCGCAGCGAAAACCAACACCTTTATTGTCAGCCGCACTATGAACCCCACGCCTTCGGGGAAGCCTCGCTGGAAGCCATATACCCAGACAAGGCCCGCGCCGGCCGCGCTGAACGCCGCGCAGACGAATAGTGCCAGGAGGAACACAGTGGGCAGCAACCTGTGGATAAGCGCGAGAAGGGCGTAGCCAGCGCTGGTCGAGTCGCCGACTTCCTCTTGGTGGTCTGCACGTTCGTTCACTCGAATCCGCCTCGCCTACTATCTAACTGCCTTAATTCAGGCGAATAACAAGCACATTTGGCCAAAGAATGTCCTGAAATGAACCGAGCGCAGTGCATATGGGCCACTGTGCCACGGATGCCCTTGCCTGGGTGTTTTGTGTAAAATGGCACAAGGCAGGGCTGTGCCACGTAACATCGCCCATGCTATATGAAATGTCCTTGCAACTGAGCGGCCGAATATCGAGACAATGAACACGGTTCGACCCGTAGCCGGGCTGGCAGGCAGTATACAAGAAGGCTTCGCCATGATCACAGTCTAACGGACTGTTGCACAACCAAGCGTGCAATACGCGCACAGGGAGGAGGGTCTTGTGTCGGAAAAGGGATTGTTTCTGCAGAACGTCATCGCGATCATCTGGGATTTCGATAAGACGCTCTCCCCACACTATATGCAGCAGCCGCTGTTCGATGCGTACGGAATTGACGCGCGACAGTTCTGGGCCGAGGTGGCTGCGCTGCCCGCGTATTACGCCCGGGCCGGTGTGAAGGTTCAGCGCGACACCTCCTACCTGGGCCACCTGCTTTCCTACGTGAAGGCGGGGCGCATGCCGGGATTGACCAACGCGAAACTGCGCGAGCTGGGCGCACAAATCGAGTTCTTCCCCGGCATCCCCGGGTTGTTCGACCGGCTGGACAAAATCCTTGTGGCGCCGCCGTTTAGAGATGGCGATCTCCGCCTCGAGCACTACATCGTCAGCACCGGCTTGGCGGAGCTCATTCGCGGGTCGGCGATCGCCGACCGGATCGAAGGCATTTGGGCCTCGGCCTTTATCGAGTGTGCCGCCGGCCCCGATGCGGACCTGGCCGGCACACCCGGGTCCGGGCCCATCAGCCAGATCGCCGGCTTTCTCGACCACACCACCAAAACCCGTGCCCTGTTTGAGATCAATAAGGGCGTCAACAAGCACGACGCCATCACGGTCAACGACATGATCCCCGAGGAAGAGCGGCGCGTGCCTTTCAAGAACATGGTCTATGTCGCCGACGGCCCCAGTGACATTCCCTCCTTCTCGGTGGTGCGCAAGCACGGGGGTATGAGCTACGCCGTCTACGCGCCGGATTCGCGCGAGCAGTTTGCCCAAGTGACTGCGCTGCTCGAAACGGGGCGGGTCGATATGATCGGCCCGGCGGATTACTGCGAAGGCAGCCCGACGGACATGTGGCTCCAGCTACAAGTCCGCAAGCTGGCCCGACGCATCATGGACGAACGCAAACGCACCCTCGAAAGCCGCGTCGGTCGCGGCCCGGTTCATCTTGACACTGATGAGGCAAGAATTGATGATTGAAACGCGCAAAGCGTGGGGACCAGTTCTATTCTCTCAATCATCAGTCTGGGATCAAATGGGTTCTCCCGGCCAGTCGGTGGGTTTGCTTTCGAAGACCTGGAAGTGGCTTCGGGGATTTTCGAGCAGGGGTTTGGTTTCGGTGAGTCGGCCCAGGCCGCTGTAGCGCGCATTGACGCCCGCCACGACGCTCGCGCAGGCCAGGGCGGTCGCCGGGTCGTCATGGACCAGCATGCCCACCAGGAAACCCGCCGAGAAGCTGTCGCCGCAGCCCGTCGTGTCGACCGCCTCGATGGGCGGAAGCGCCTCGATGTCGACGGCATAGTAGGCCCCATCCTTCCGATAGACGGTGATGACGCCTTCGGGGCCCAGCGTGATGGTAACCACGCGGGGACCTGCCTGGCACACTTCTTTGGCCGCGCCGGTGAACTCGGCCCGCGTCGTCACCTCCTGGTGGACCATCGTGCTGATTTCGAGCTCGTTGCACTGGCACATGTCGACGTGCGGTACCCAATCGCGCCATGCTGCGAACCCCACGATCTCGCGTTTGCCGGTGTTGGCATAATCGAACCTCGAGACCTTGTTGTGCACATCGAGCGTCACCAGCCCCTGGAAGCGCTTGCGGAAGGCCTCGAGCGTCTCTAGGTCGATTTCGGTCCCCGTGATGAAGTTGACGTGCACGGCGTCGCAGTCCAGGGCCTGTTCGAGCGAACCCATGTCAAACGGCGGCATCCGATTGAGCATGGCCTCGTCGCGATGCGCCGCTGTGTGGTAAACCAGTTGCACGGTCGTCATCGGCTCAGCGCATTTGCTCAAACCTGACGTGTCCACATGCGGGAACCGGGCGAACTGCTCGAGGACGGCCTCATAACGGTCTGCGCCCACCCTCGAGACGGGGACAACCCAGTCTCCATCGGCGAGGATACTCGACAGCGCCGCTACGTTGTACAGGATCCCACCGAAGCTCTCGCGCCGGTTCCCGTCCACCCAGGTAATTTCGTCGTGGACAATAGCGCCTAGAATTGCAACTTTCATAGCAGGGAGTCTAACCAGATCGGCGAAGGAAATCTACTTGAACGCGTCGCACTTCGCACGGGTTCTTACGCCCACGTGATCAGGCCCGTTTCGTGGCGGTGTCCCAAGTCCTCGTGGCTGGGAATGACGCGGACCGTGAACCCCTGCTGTCCGGTTTTGTCGCACAGGATTGCGCCTTCAAAGCGATATACGTTGTCGTGCAGTTTCTTCGTGCACTCGGTAGCCACCGTCTTGCCGTTGGAGATTTGGTCCCGGCGGTCGATGTCGCCGTAGTAAATCTCCACGACCACATCGTCGGAGGTTAACTCGTCCAAACATACCTCAGCGGTCACCTGCAAATGCGATCCGAACGGCAGCCCCTCCATGGGCCCGGATTCCACGCCGGCGAAATGCACCTTGCTCCAACAGCGCTGCACCTTCTGTTTCCAGGCGGTCAAAGCCAGCGCACGCACCCGGTCATTCGCGCGCAGGTCGTTGCGGCGCTTCGAGAATGGGATATAGAACCGTTCGGCGTATTCGAGCAGCATGCGGTTGCTACTGAACCTGGGACAGATGGTGCGTATGGCGGTTTTCATGCGCCTGACCCATTCGCGCGGCACTCCGCCAGCCGTCCGCTTGTAGAACATGGGCACTGATTCCTTTTCGAGAATCTCGTACAGCGTCTCGCTCTCGACCACGTCCTGTTCGTTTGTGTTGTCGTAGGTCTCGCCGCGCCCAATGCTCCAGCCGTTTTCACCCAGCTTTTCCGCTTCACACCACCACCCGTCGGGGATGCTGATGTTCAGTGCCCCGTTGGCCGCGGCCTTCATGCCGCTGGTGCCACTGGCTTCCATGGGCCGGCGAGGGGTATTGAGCCAGCAGTCGACCCCCTGAACCATGTACCGCGCCACGTTGATGTCGTAGTCTTCGATAAACACGATGTGGCTGCGGAGCCCGGGTTCCCGGGCAAAGTGGACGATATTGCGAATGATCTCTTTGCCTTGGGTGTCGGCGGGGTGGGCCTTCCCGGCAATGATAAATTGCACGGGCCGGCTTTCCTGGGTAAGGATGCGCTTAATGCGCTCAGGGTCCAACAAAAACAGGTTCGCGCGCTTATAAGTGGCAAAGCGCCGCGCAAAGCCGATCGTGAGCGCTTCAGGATCGAGCGCTTCAGCGGAGGCCACGATCTCCCCGTACGGCGCGCCGCGATGGCGCAGTTGTTTGGAAAGCCGCCGCCGGGCGAAGTTCACCAGGCGCTCGCGCCGCCGCTCGTGGGTGCGCCATAGCTCCGTGTCGGGGATCTCGTCGATGCGGTCCCAGGTGGCTTGCTCGTGGGGATTCAGCACCCAGGCCGGCCCGAGGTAGCGGTCGTACAGGCCCGCCAGGTCGCGCGAGATCCAGAACCGGGTGTGCACGCCATTCGTAATCGCCGTGATGGGCACTTCATCTTTGGGAAGTCCAGGCCATGTGCGGGTCCACATATCGCGCGCCACCTGGCCGTGGAGTTGGCTCACGCCGTTAGAGGCTACAGACAGTTTGAGCGCTAACACAGTCACACAGAAAGGCTCGTGCCTGTCGTGGGGGGTTTGGCGCCCGAGCGCGAGCAACTGGTCCATGGTGATACCGACGTCTTTTACGTACTGTGAGAAATAGCGCTGCATCATCGAGGGTTCGAACATGTCGTTGCCCGCAGGTACGGGCGTGTGCGAGGTAAACATGCTGCCCGCACGCACGGCGTCCACGGCTTGGTCAAAGTTCAGGGGCTCGCGGCGCATGAGGTCGCGGATGCGCTCAACCGTCATAAATGCGGAGTGGCCCTCGTTCATGTGGTAGGTCGTGGGCTGAATGCGCAGCGCGCGCAGCGCCCTGATCCCCCCCATGCCCAACATGATCTCTTGCCGAATACGCATATCACGGTCGCCACCGTAGAGCTGGCCGGTTATTTCGCGATCGTTCTCGTGATTCTCCGGGAAGTCGCAGTCTAACAGATACAGGGGCACACGGCCGACCTGGCACTTCCAGATGCGTGCCTTCACAGGCCGCTCCGGGTAATCGACCTCGATAATGACCGGCTCGCCGGTTTTGTCGCGGACGATCTCGATAGGCATGCGGTAGAAGTCGTTTTCGGGGTATTGCTCCTGCTGCCAGCCGTCCGCGTTGAGATATTGGCGGAAGTACCCTTCGCGGTATAGCAGGCCGATGGCGACCATAGGAATGCCTACGTCGCTGGCGGCTTTCAAATAGTCCCCGGCCAGCACGCCCAACCCACCCGAATAGATCGAGACGGACTCGTGCAGGCCGAACTCCGCCGACAGGTATGCGACTCGGAACCCTTTGGGGACCTTGGGGTCCTTGTCGTGGCGCCACGTGCTCCCCTGCATGTATTGATCGAGGCTCTCGGCAACCCGCTTGAGGTGCGCCAGGAAGCTATCATCCCGCGCGAGTTCTTCGAGCCGCTCCTGGCTGATCTGCCCCAGCATGCGCTTGGGATTCTGGTTGGTCTCATCCCACAGGTCCCGGTCCATGCGGTACAAGAGCTCTATCGCCTCCGGGTCCCAACACCACCACAAGTTGTTCGAGATCGTGGTAAGCGCCGCCAGCTTTCGCGGCAGCTTCGGAACCACCGTGTAGGTCGAGATTCTAGCCATACCTCTGTCTCCTCACGCTACCCTAAAATCCACGCGCCCCTCCGGTTCTAAAGACCCTTTCCAGGGCCAGGAGAGTATACTGTACAATGTGCCGTCATCGCAATGCTATGAGCAACTCGTGGCTGACTTACGCGCCCCAGGTGGCCATCCAGTACACGAAGCCGATCATGACGAACACCATGGCCCAGAAGAACGCGAAGCCGGCCATGCCCACTTTGCTGGGAACTGGGATCTCGAAGTCGGGATGCTTGATCAGCTTGCGCGGCTCGGGGACCTCGACGCCCTCGGGCAGCGTGAACGGCTCGAGATGCGGTTCGTCTTCCTGGATGGGCGTCCGCAGGCACGCGTAGAACCGGTCCAGGCGCTCCTTTGGCACGCGTTTCGTGAATAGGCTCACCACAATGCACGTGCCGAAAGCGGCCACGAGGTACGCGCACATCTGCCAAGATACGCGGAACTTCTCATCCCAAAGCACGAAAGAGGGCAGGGAGTCCGCAAAACGGGCGTTGAAATTCCACAGTTCGTGTCCGAAGACCGTCACCTCGCTGGTCAGCACCAGGACACCAAACGCCACCAGCGTCCCGGCCCAGGCGCCCGCCGGTGTGGCCCCACGCCAGAACAGCCCCACCCAAAACGCTGCGCCCATCATGGCCGCGACTTTCCAGAACGTTTCGAGGCCCTGCGGCACATCCTCGACGCCTTTGGCGAACGCGATGCTTCCGGCCACGATAACCACCGAGGCGATACGCCCCACCAACACGTAGTGCTTGTCGGACCGGCCTGACGCGATGAAGCGTCGATACAGGTTCTGCGTGAACAGCCCCGAACAGGACACCATGAAGGCGTCGCACGACGACATGACCGACGCCAGCAGCGCCGCCAGGAACACGCCCACGAGCCCCGGCAGGATCCCCGGGAGCAGTTCCCGGGCCATCTTGCCGTACACCAAGTCGGCCTCCCCCTTCGTGAGATTGGCGTACATGACCACGGCGCACAGCCCGGTCAGCATCCAGGCCACCGTGCACACGCGCTTGAGCAGGTTCCCCCCCGCGAAGCCCACGCGCCCGTCCATCTCCGTCCGCCCCGCGCCGCATACGCCCATGATATGGGGCTGCGTCACGATGCCTATGAGCGCGTTCAGCGCGAATATGACGATGTGAAACCCGTTGATCTCGCCCGGCGCCACCAGGCTGAACATCTCGGCGTCGGCGATGCTTTCGTGCAGCCCGGCAAAGCCGCCCACCTCCCGCAGGGCGAACGGCAGAATCATGAACGAGAGCAGCACGGTGAGGATGCCCTGGACGAAGTCCGTGACAATGGCGGCCCCTAGCCCCCCGGCGATGCCGTAGACCATAAACAGGACCGTCATCACGTAGATGGCCGCGTTTTCGCTGATGGCCCCACCGGAGATGGCCGAGATCACCGCCGCCGACCCTTTCAACATAACGCCGATGTTGACCGTGAGCTGCAGCACCCCCACGATCGTGTACAGCGCGGCGGTCTTCGACCCGTAGCGGACCTCGAAGTAGTCCCCCGTCGTCAGCGCCCGCATCCGCCGGAACATCGGCGCGATAATCCAGTAGAACGGCGTCGCGAACAGCCACAGCCACTGGTACCAGATGCCCGACAGCCCGTTCGTGTAGGTCTTGGCGGCCACGCCCACGGCCTGATTGCCGTTCGTCCCGGCGCCGAACGAGAACAGCACCATGAACGTCTTGCCGAACCGGCGCCCCCCGATGAAGAAGTCCGCCGTGTCCTTCACTTTTCGAGCGGTCCAGACGCCCAGTGCCGTGATCCCAACCAGGTACAACCCGAGCGTGAACCAATCCCAACCACTGATCCCCAGAAGCACGGTCCCTGTCCTTTCACGATTGCGCGGAGACCTCGGGAAACTGGGCGCCGCGCGCACATGGTAGCCCACACTCGGGCGGTCATGTCAATCCCTGCGAAGAATAGCCAGCGCCCCCGCGATTCTATATCCGAAGTTACGAATCTCAGTCGTTCTGTTTAAGAAAAGGGGATATGGGGATTAGGGAGATAAGGAAATGTTTCTGATCGAAGAAAAGCAGTTTGTCTTCCTAATCTCCAATATCTCCAATATCCCCTTTTCTTACACAACCGGTAATGTCAGGGCAGCACCCCCAAAAAGGGATAAACCCACCTCGCCCACTCGTTGACCCCGGAGAATCCCGTTCAATTACAAATGAATTACAAATGGGGACAATAACCATTTATTAACGCCCATCCATCGTCCGTTGCCACGCACCTGCCACACTTGTTTTC
>CAYRLQ010000103.1:0-13292 GCA_964425145.1 uncultured Nitrospiraceae bacterium | reverse complement strand
TTGAGCGCGAGGGCAAGGTCCTTCGTTTCCACCTCGCGCAACGTCCGCTGAATACCGCTGTCATCGACGTAAATTAGGTCGTCAAAGGTGAACATCAGGCGCGAGATTTCGTCGGCAAGTTCGGGATCGCGTTCCTCGAGTTCGGCCATGATTGACTTCTCAGAGCCCCGCTCGATCCGATTGAGAATCTCGGCCACGTCTTTCACACCGCCCGCGAATGTGAAGCCCTGGCCGAACACCGAGGCCATTTTACGCTCGAGCACCCGCTCGACCTCGCGCACGATTTCCGGCGGCGTGCGATCCATGGTCGCGATACGTATGACCACTTCCGCCTGCACCTCCTGGGGTAGGCCGGAGAGAATGATCGCGGACACCTGCGCATCGAGATGGGCCAGGATCAGCGCGATAGTCTGGGGGTGCTCGTCCTGGATGAAGCCGCAGATTTGCGCCGGGTCGGCCTTCTTCAAGAAGTCGAAGGGGACCTCTTGCAGGCCGCTTTGCAGCCTGGAGAGAATCTCGATGGCGCGTTCCCCGCCGAATGTGATCTCGAGCAACTCGCGCGCGTAATCAATGCCGCCCTGCGTGACGTACCGGTTGGCCACTGCCATCTCGTGGAACTCGTCAAAGATTGCCACGCGTATGTCCGAATCAACCGGGCCCATGGTGGACAGGTCCAGCGTCAGTTGCTCTACCTCCTCCTCGTGCATTACCCCCAACACCCGGCTCGCGGCACTGGAACCCAGCCCAGCCAGTAAAATGGCAGCCTTTTGCTTGCCGCTTAAAGTCTTCGTATCGAAAAACGTCCGTCCCATTTAATACCCATTTTACACCCTTGCGCCACGGATGCCAAGAACACGAACCGGCGCAGTGGCTTATTCCTCTTTTTCCGTTATCCAGGAACGCAGCAGCGCCGCCACCGTTTCCGGCTCCTCGGCGGACAAGCGCTCAACCTCTACAGCAACATCTCGCCGCCGTAAATCCTCGGGAGTGGCATGAGGCATTTCGGCAGCTATTTCTTCCTCCTCAACTTCGACCATCGTGGCCCGCTGCATAAAGCGCCGCACCAGGAAAAAGCCGATCACGATGAGCAACACTTTCACGCCGTTCATTATATATTGTAACATCATTTGCCCGAATTCGGCGTATTCTATCTCCTCGATAGCTATACGCGCCGCTGCAAGCTTATCGATCTCAAAGGGATGGTCATTGACAGTAATCTCCGTCGGGATTCGGCCTTCGCCAACAGCCGCACGCAGATGGTTCTCATACACCGTGACCTGTTCGGGCGTCAGCCCCACATACGTCTGAATCTCGTTACCGGCTTCATCCGTAGAGGTTTCCGTTTTCCCTTCGATGATCGCGCTGACAATATACTGTTTGACCTCGCCCGGTTCCGTAACCGTCTCCGTTTCGGTGATGGTGGGCTGGTAATTGGTAATTGTCTCCTCGGTCTCCTCGGTGGTCGCGGTGCCGCCGGGCGCGCCCATTTCCACGGGCATGTGGGCCATGACCCCGGGTGCGCCCTCGGGCAAGGCCTCTTGGCTGGTGATACTGACCGTGTTCGCGGACTCGCTGATCGCCGCACCCTCTTCGGCACGGCTCACGGTCTCTCGCTTCGAGTCGAAGTCAACCACCGCGCTGACCTTGACCAGCGCCCGCGCCCCCAACTTCTCAAGGTCCCGAAGGGCTCGCTCCTCGCGCTGCTTTTCCAATTCGGCGATATACTCGAGCTTCGAGTTGGCGATGCTGGCGAAGTCGCTCGTGGGGGGCACGTGCAATGCGGTGCCGTCGGTGGTGGTCAGAGTGATATTGCCCGGATTGAGGTTGGCGCCGCCAAAGCTGCTAATAATGCCTAAGATCGTCTTCACCTCGCGCTTGCTCAACGGGCGCGTAACGTCCAGGGTCACCGCGGCTTCTGAGGGCTTCTGCTCGGAGATGAACACCTCTTCTTTGGCCTCGCGAATGAAGACAAAGGATTTATTGACGAATTCAAACTCGTTCAATTGCCGCTGGAGCTCGCCCTGAATCGCCCTCATGTACTTGATGTCCTGAAGCCACCGGTTCGTCATGAGGTCTTGCTCCTCGAACAGTTCGAACCCGGGGGCGATGCCCTGCTTGCGAGGGATGCCTTGCTCCATCAGCGCGCCGCGCAGGCGGGAGCGTTCCTCGATGGGCACAAGAACGGTCTGGCCGTTGTCTTGAACCTTGAACCTCACGTTCGCCTGCTCGCGCAGGTAAGTCTGGATGGAGGCGGAATCATCCAGGTCGAGCCTCGAGTAGAGCCGGACATATTGGGGGCGGCTGGCCGTCACAACCATCGTAAGGATCAGTGCCAGCGTGGCCATGGCGGCCACAACGATATTGACACGCGCACTGGCCGAAAGCCGCTGCCAAGCCTGCCGAATGCCGTTTAGGAGTTGGCGCAGGAATTCCACGGGCTACACCTCACTTTTGAGCACCCATGCGTTTCCGCGGTGCTACGCGCTGTGCTTCGTTTACAGTGGGGGATTCAATTATCAACTCCGCGCGAAGACCGGTCGGCGCCACAACGGCATGCCCACCGGCCTGCATGTTGGCGGGAACGCACCGGGATTCCAGCTCCCGCTGGATAGATATCAAGCGTCTAGCACGAAGTTGCAGTAGCCGGGCCACCAGAGCCGCGTGCAGACTCCCTGCGCACCGGCGCCATCCGCAAGACGGCGTACTACACCACCCTGCGTTGGGGCTGGCCGCAAGTTGACGGAAAACACTCGCAGTCACGTTCCCTACCGTCCCCTTCACGTAAGGGTATATTGGGGGGCTGCGCACCCCCTGAGCCAGGGCCTTCGCCCAGGCGATTACACTTGCATGCGCATGATCTCTTCGTATGCGGCAACGATCTTGTTGCGCACGGTCATCATTGTTTGAAAGGCCACGTCGGCCTTTTCTACGGCGACCATCGCCTCGGTGACGTCCTTGATCTCGCCCGCCACAAGCTGCTTGATGGTGGCGTCGGCTTCCGTTTGGAGCCGCTGCACCTCGCTGACCGCCTCGGTCAGGACATCTTTGAAGGACCTCAACTCGGGCTGCTTGGGGACCGCCGGCCGCACGGTGCCCAGTTGCTTTGGGCGCACCTCGGTCGGCTGAAGCCCAATTCCTGGAACTCTAATCGGGTCAGTCATTTATGCCACCTATTACATGTTCGATTTCACGTATATCAGCGCTGAATAATTTCCAGCGCCGTTTGCTGCATCCTCTTATCAGATACGATCACCGCGATATTCGCGTCGTAAGCGCGTTGCGCCGAGACCAGATTCGCCATCTCCACGGCGATGCTTACGTTCGGGTATGTCACGTAACCCGCTTCATCAGCGTCGGGATGGTGCGGGTCGTACACCCGCATGAACGGCGACGGATCGGACACAATGCTCTTAACACGCACGCCGACTCTTGCCGGATTAGCGCCCGGCTTGATCTGTTCACCGCGGAATATCACCAACTGCCGACGAAACGGCCCACCTTGAGGCGTCCGCGTCGTCTGTGCGTTAGCGACATTGTTGGCGATAACGTTCATGCGGATGCGCTGGGCCTTGAGCCCGCTAACCGCTATGTCGCGCGCCGATACCCTATCAACCATGCTTAGTAGCATTCTATGGCTCCGCCGGCCGTTTCCTTGCCCGGGAGAAGGACGTTAACACAACTACCACCTGGCCAACGCCACCTAGCGCAGATTCGTCAACATGTTCTTTACCTGGTCGAAGCGCTTCACAAGCAAACTACCATATGTTGTGTATCGCCCGGTATTTTCCGAGAGCAGCGCCACCTCCTCGTCCAAATCCACCTTATTGTAGTCATTTTTTGACAAGAAGGCAAGACGTTCGAATTGTGGGCGATATTTGCGAATGTCGAGGTGCCGGGGCTGCGTCTTGCGGAGCGAGATGCGCCCCCGCCCCTCGACTGCAGATCGCAACGTTGCCTGAAAATCCAGGCGCGTTGGGTTGAAGTGGGGCGTATCCGCGTTGGCGATGTTATTAGCGATGATACGGTGGTTGATCTGTGCCACCTTCATGGCCTCAATCAACAGCCGCGACGTATCTACGCCCGCGTAAGGTAGCAAGTACTTCCTCCTTTCCTGCGAATGGTTTTCCGTCGCAGGGTTTTACGCAATCCGCATGCCATATCGCGCAAACGCCGTAACCTGCTCACATTCAATGGGATACAGGCTATGTTATAAATCGGTCCGCACACTCGAGGCGGCAACTTCTCTCAGCCCTGGGAGCTTTCTGCCTAGAGGCTTGGCCACAAATCTCTCGCACACGGGGGAGCCCGTAGGTGGCTTCCGCGGGAAGCGCCCCGACGCCGTGGGAGTCGCCTTTGGCCTAACCACGACATATGGTACTCCGAAGCTGTCTTGACACCATATGTTGTTAGTCTATACGATCCTACCAATAAATGCAATAGCTCTCAACAAAAAACTCGGATGACCGTTCTGGTAACCGTTCACGGCCACCAAGGGCCGTGTGCGTGTTAGCGCTTTCAGGCCAAACCGCGTGAACGGTTACGCGTTCTGCTTTTTTGACCAGGATTCATCCTTCGTTCTTGTATTCATTTAACTTGTTTCGGAGCGTCCGCACGCTAATCCCGAGTATTTCGGCGGTGCGAGTGCGGTTTTGACTGCAATGTTCGAGCGTTTGCAGGATGAGTTCCTTTTCCATTTCGGCCACGGTCATGCCCATCGAAAGGGCCGGGGTGGCGCCCCGGCCCGGTTTGACTCGCGTTTCCCCCAGGAAGAAGTGTTCCGGTTCCAATAGGGAGTCGGTGGAGAGCACCACGGCGCGCTCGATGGCGTTCTGGAGCTCGCGGACGTTGCCGGGCCAATCGTACTCGAGGAAAAGCTGGCGGGCCTTAGGGCTGAATCCGGTGAGCCGACGGCCGTTCTCCTGGGTGTAGCGCGTGAAAAAGTGGTCCATCAACGCGGGGATGTCTTGGCGACGCTCGCGCAACGGGGGCAAATAGATCGGGATGACATTCAACCGGAAGAAGAGGTCTTCCCGGAATTTCCCCTCTGCCGTAGCTTGTTCGAGGTTGCGGTTTGAGGTGGCCACGATGCGGGTATCGACCTGGATCGACTGCGTGCCGCCGACGCGCTCAAACTCGCGCTCCTGGAGCGCCCGCAGCAGTTTCGGCTGGAGTTCGAGACTGATTTCACTGACCTCGTCAAGCAGGAGCGACCCCTCGTCGGCCAGTTCGAAGCGTCCGATTTTGCGCCCGTGGGCCCCGGTGAAGGCGCCTTTCTCATGGCCGAACAATTCGCTCTCGAGTAGTCCAGCGGAAAGCGCGGCGCAGTTCACTTTGATGAAGGGCGCATCGCGGCGGACCCCGGAGAAGTGGATGGCGCGTGCGACCAGCTCTTTTCCAGTGCCGCTTTCGCCGCGAATGAGCACGGTAGCGCGGCCGTCGGCGACCTTCTTGATTTGGTCGTATACGGCGTGCATGGGCTCGCTGTCGCCGACCATGGATTGGAAGTCGTAGATTTCGTTGAGTTCCGCGCGGAGATAGCGGTTTTCCCGGGCGAGTTTGCCGTGTTGGAGCACACGGGTGACGGCCAACTCGAGTTCATCAGGGGCAAAGGGTTTGAGGATGTAATCGTCCGCGCCGCCTTTGAGCGCGGCGACAGCGGTCTCGATGGTCCCGTAGGCGGTCATGACGATACAGTGGGTGTCGGGGCTTTCTTCCTTGGCCAGGCGTAGCACCTCGATCCCGTCCATGGGCGCCATTTTCAGGTCCGTGATGATGACGTCGTAGCCTGTTTCCCTGAGCGCCTCTATGCCCTCGGGGCCGCTCGAGACGCTGTCCACGTCGTGCCCGGCGCGGGTGAGGGCTTCCTCAACGTATTCGCGCATGAGCGCTTCGTCTTCGATGACTAAAATGCGATGTTTCGGCATATGTTATTCCGTCCGAGCCAATTGGACTGCGAAGATCGAGCCTTTGCCCGGGTCGCTTTGGGCTTCGATGGTTCCTCCGTGCCCTTCCACGATTTTCGCGGCCTCGGCCAGACCCAACCCTGTGCCCTTTTCTTTCGTGGTGTAAAACGGCGAAAAGACTTGTGCAAGCTGTTCTTCTGTCATGCCGCAACCCGTGTCCGAGACGGCCACAGTCACAACATTATCCTGGGCAGTGGCGGTCACGCGCACCTCTCCATGGTCCTCGATGCTTTGCACCGCGTTAAGGAGGATGTTCAGGAAGACCTGGCGCATTTTGTCCGGGTCGGCCAAGACCTTTAAGTCCGGGTCAATAGTGTTGACGATGGAGATGGGGCGGTCGTCCAGTTCGACCAGGCCCTTGGCGGCCTCAATAAGTTCGACGCAGGGCGTCGGCCGCAGCCGCAAGTCGACTGGACGCGTGTACTCCAATAACCCGTTGACGACATGGTCGAGGTTCTTCGTGCCGGCCAGGATATTGTTGACCAGCCGGGCGCGGGGGTCGTCGGGGGGGATGTCGCGTGCCAGTAGCGCGGCGAAGCCACGGATGCCCCCCAAGGGGTTTCGGATTTCGTGGGCAACGGTCGCGGCCATCTCGCCTACGGTGGCAAGCCGGTCGATCTGGCGCAGTTGCTGGCGCAGCGCCTCGATCTCGCTGAGGTCCTGGAACACTTTCACGTAGCCAATGCGCTGGTTTTGCCTGTCGGAAATGGGTGAATCACGCTCGGCCACCGGAACCACGCGCCCGCTTTTCGCGTGCAATTGCATGCCATCGGGTCCGGGGGGCATGTGGAACTCCCGCCTGAACAACTCGCGGAACTGTCGGCCAATGGCCTCCTTGGCGGTGTAGCCGAGCACGGCGCTTGCTGCCCGGTTGAACGTGGTGATGGCGCCTTGGGGGTCCGTGGCAATGACGCCGTCGGACATGCTCTCGAGTATCGAGTTGAGGTAGTCGATAGTCAGTGCCAGTTCATGGTGCTTCGCGGCCAGTTCCCGGTCCAACTGCTCGACACGCGCCTCCAGACGACGGTAGGCTTCCTCCATCGTCTGGGTCGTCTTGGTAAACTGATCGAAGGCCTCGGCCAGTGCCTTCATGTCTGCTGCGGTATCACTCATGCTTTCCTGTCGATGAAGTTCCCCTCGGGGGACTCGGGCAGCCGGTATTTCTGCAAAAAGCCGCGGCCGCGCCGCAGTGCGTTCCACGCGTCCTTAAGCGCGTCGATTCGTCGGTCCGTCATCTGCTGGGCGCTCTCATGGCTCGCGCACAGTTGCATCGCCAACACTTCGGCACGCTGAGCCAGTTTGTGAATCGCCTCACGGTCCTCCTGGGCGATGCCGGTAGCCGTTTCCCATTCGCGCGTCAACTCCCCAAATTCCCGTTCGAGGCCGGCAGTGCCTTCGGTATGGCGCGCCTGCTGCTCGCTGAGCTTCTGCAACTCGAGGTCTTCCAAGTCCTGTTCAAGCGTTTCGATGTCCGCCAACATGCGTTCAAACCACGCGATCTGCCGCGTGAAGTAGTCTTTTGTCCGCACGACGAGCCGACGGTCCGCCATGGGCTTACCCCGCTTCCGGCGTGGCTGCCGTCACCGGCAAGCCTCGCAGGTGCTGTTCGAGGCGCCCGTAGTCGGCCATGACATCGGCCTGTTCGGCCCAGGGCGCGTCCGTGGCTGCCACCTCGTCGTACAGTGCCACACTGCCCTCGAAATCGGACAGCCTGAGCAGGGCGTTGGCCCGCTGATATTTGGCCCATGGCAAGTCGGGCGAACCGGGCGTGGCAGCCTCGATAGCCAACGCATAGGCGTCGGCCGCCGCGCGAGAATCGCCTCGCTCGTAAAGATAATTGGCCCAGGTGATGGCGGCTTTTTCAAGCCGGGGCGCATCCACCTGGTTGCGCCGGACGTGGGCATCAAGACTCATGACTAAAGCGCGGGCCCGGGCGGAATTGTTGGTTGCAAGATAGACCTCGAGAAGTTTCTGATCACCATCGGGCGTGCGGTGCTCGGGATACGTTTCGTAAGCCGATTCCATTTTTTCGAGTGCGCGGCGCGGGTCTATGGACAACAGCGCCTGGCCGTGCGCCATCTCGAGGGCATAGGCGGTTGCGGGCTTGAGTTTCGTTACATCGACCCGCTTGGCCACCGCCACCCCCTCGTCAAGCGCGCCGGCCTTGATCATCGCCGTGGCAGCCTGGGCCAGCGCTTCGGGCTCCGTGGTGAACACGGCCACTTCACCAAACACCTCCGCGACGCGCTCTCGCAGGCCCAGGTCCTGATACATCGTACCGAGCGTGATCAATACGGGCAGGCGCTGCGGTTTGCCCTGCGTGGCCGTGGCAAGGTTCTCAAGGCTTTCCAGAGCCTTGCGCACTTTACCCATCTCATACTCGGTCTCGGCCAGTTCGATGCCACCCTCGAAGGCCTGCGGGGACCTCGAAAACGTTTCCAAGAGGCGGTTGTAAGTGTCGGTCGCATCGGACAGGGCGCCGGCCTTGTGGAAAGCCCGCGCCGCGGCCAGCAAGACTCCTGCATTGTCCGCGCCGGCCTCGTGGGCCGCGACCCACGATCGCGCGGCGGATAGCATATCGCCTGCCGACTCGAGCAATTTCGCCTCGTTTTCCAGCACGGCAGGATTCCGGGGATAGCGTTGGGCGGTCTGCGAGGCCAGTCGCACGGCTTCTTTACGCATGCCCAAGTCGTCGAGCACGTGGCTTAACTCGATGAATGCTTCGGGCGTCGTGTCAGTTTCGGGAAAGAAATCGATGAGTTCGTTCAAAACGCGCCGCGCATCGGTTAGTTGGCCTGCAGCGCGATAGGCGTGCGCCAACTGCAGGTAGATTCTATCGTTGCCTTCAACCGTGATGGCCATTTCAAGGCACGTCTCGAGTTGTTCAATGGCCTCCTGATATCCACCTCGGTCGTAGGCCAACTGTCCCAGGTGCGCAAAGGCTTTAGCACCCACCGGTGTGCCCGTTTGGGCTTGGGCAATGCGCACGTACAGCACACGGGCGTCGTCCGGATCGCCCGCGGCCGCAAAGGCATCGGCCAGCCGGAGCTTGGCCTCGCCGGCCAAGGGCGACCCTGGGAACTGCCGGAGCAGGCGCTGCATGTAGGCGGCGGCCTTCTTCGGCTTATCAAGTTCCATGGCGAGTTTTGCCGCGTCCATCAGGATTTCGTCAAGCATGGGCGCCGTGCCGAAACTAGCCAGGATTTCCTCGTAAATGTCGCGCGCGCCATGAAGAATGCCCACACGCTTGTACAGATCAGCTTTCCAGCGCAGGGCTTCGACGGCGCGCGGGTGCGCTCTGGCGCTTTCTACAAGGTCGTTTATCTCCGCATGGACGCGCTCCGCTTGTCTTTCGCTGGGATGCTCTGGGAGTGCCCGATAAGCCGCTTCGAGGTACAGGAACTGCGCGTCCATGCGTTCGGCGCTGGGCTGGGCCTTGGCGATAGTCCCGTCGAGTTCCTTTATAGCGCCATGATAATCACCTTGTTTGATGAGTATTTGGGCGCTTTGCACGGCCCTTCGCAGGTCCGCGCCTTGGAGCGCGGCCAGCGCCTCTAGGTCAGGCACGCGTTCCTGATGAGTATACAAATAGGTAAAGGTGGCCAACGTGAAGACGACCATGGCAGCAATAGAGGCGCTAACCTTGAGAAAGTTGTCGCGAATGTAGAGCGTGACGGCACCGGGCTCACGTGGCTTTTCCGCTTGCTTAGGGGTTTTTTTCTTTCTGAAAAACCCTTTGCGAGGCTTGAGAACATCGAAAGGCGGTTGTGCTTCTTCCGCGGGTCCATCGGGCCCTGAGGGTACGGCCGTCTCCGGTTGGCCTATGGTATCGATCGCGGCCTGCTTGGCCTCCTGCCTTTTCTCTTCTTCCTCTTGGCCCTGTTGGATGACAGCATCAAGGTCCTCTTGCGAGAGAAGCGCCCCGTCCCCTGGTGGCGAAGGCGCGGTGGCCGCACTTGGCTCTTGCGCAAGCCCTGCCGCTTCGCCGCCCGATGCGACAAGGGCGTCAATCATTTCCTGGGAGACGGGGCCTTCACCCGGCGCAGCGGCTTCCGAAGCAGCGGGCGGGGTCGATTCCACGGGCGGCGCAGGCTCCGAGGGCTCGGAGGGTTGCCCGAGAACTGTCTTACCTTCCGAAGCCAGCGAGGAGACCAGCGTGTCTATACTGGATTGTTCAAGGGGTCCCGCACCGCCTTCAGACGCGTCTGCCTGCCCTATTATGGCATCGAGATTTCGGTTGTCCAGAGGTTTGTCGTCATCGTCCCCTGCGAGGATCGCATCGATATCGGCCGGCTCTAATGGGATTTCCGGTATGGGCGCGTCGATGGAGGGGGCCTCCTCGGACGCCTCGCCCTCAGAAGCGGGCCCTTCCTCATCCGGGCGCAAATCGCCGGTTGTTCGGCCACTTTGCGGGTCTGTGGATCGGTCTTGCTGACCCGAATTCTCTGATTTCTGGGATGTCACAATACTGTCCAGCCTAAACCGATGCTATTCTCAGGACATACAACTTACAGGCTCTCCGCGCAAACCAGATACAATATCTAGTGCTGTGGGCGAAACTACCCCGGTTATCTTGTATTAGTGTATCACGAATTGCGCCCACATGCAATACTTAGGGGGAAATTTTTTCCGGGTGCAGTGGGACCGAAACAGTCCAGTCCTGCCACCTGCCTGCCGACCATAGTTTCTTCTCATCAATCCTCACCGGATATCTGTTTACATCGACTGGGTGGGCTACAGTTACATCGATTGTTGCCTCACCCACAGTGATGATCCTGACTTGAAACGGGGGTTCAAAGTAGGCCGCAGTGGTAAGATGGACACACCGATTGTCGTAGGTTTTGCACGTGGCGTGGCAATGGCCCGACAAGACCAATCTGATCCGCCTGTGAGCTTCGATGAACGCGCGTATTTTTTTGACATGAGGTCCCGGCGGGTCGTGTATGGGCAGGTCTTGGCCGGTAAGTCTCGGGGGTAGTGGAAACAGCGTTTCGTGTAACGCGAGTATCACAGACTTGCCGCCGAGGCGCTTCATCTGATGGTTCAACCAGCGGTATTGATCATGGCTGAGTCCAGCCCACTGGAGGCCGTCTTCAGGCCAATAGTGTCTCGTTTCAGGCCCCCAGCAGTTGGTTACGACAACCAATGCCGCTGGACCGAAATCCACAACATAATCGCCTGTAGCGGTCACCTGTTCGCCGAATAGGGCGGGATAGTCTTTAAGCCAGTGTAAAAGCGATTCGGGCGTGCGCAGATCATGATTGCCTAAACACACCTTGAAAGGGACTGAGAACGCTTGGGCGATTTTGCAGAACGCCCGTTGTTGCTCCACAGTCCCGGCGTCTATGCAATCGCCACCATGCAGGACCAAATCCGCTGGATTGACCTTAATCCACTCGCTCAGGTCTGTAAGCAGTTGCGGTACCAGGTGTGGGTGCGTCGGCTGTTGGCCCCAGGCACCCTCCGGGGCGCCAAAATGCGTATCGGTCAGGTATAGGACTTTTTTGACATTCAATTTCCGCCTCCTAATACGCGAGGAAAAGCAGATCAGGTTTTCTATGACCTAGCAGGATTCCTTGGTAAAGTCAATCATCAATATAGGAGTTCCACTGACCTGAATGCCAGGGGAAGGCCTTACCATCTGGCGGTGCGTGACGTATTAAGGTTAGAATGGTCTTCAGAGTAGCGGGTTCGCCTGAATAGTGTCGCCCGTAGCTGAGACATGTTTCAGGCTGCACTCGGAGGCACGTCAAAATTGATAGGGATTGGAGGGACCGCCATCATGTGGAAGAATATATCGTTGGTACTCGGCGCGATTGCGATTGTTCTGGGATCGCTATATGTGCTTTACGTGAAGGGCGAAAAATGGGTCGTGTCCACTCAGGCGCCACAGACGATGGCAGCCGACCACCGCGAGCCACTTTCCGTTGAACCGACACCGGCTGGAGACGATCAGAATTCAGGGGTCGAGGATAGCGCGGCCCCGGGCGGGAAGCCTTCCGCACAAGAAGATCGCAGCACGGCTCGGCCAGAGATTCCAACGGCCGATTTGGCTGCCCTGCTTAAGAAACTCATGGGGGCCTCTCGCACCAGGGCGGACGGTGAGCACGAAGCGCCCGGTCAAGATGTGCCGCAACACTACACGTCAAAAGATATTTCTCCGGACAACGGGACGCATCACTTTCTATTGGCCGCGGAGTTGTTTCCCGAGGTAGACCGTGATTGGCTGTATACCAAGTTGGCCGAGTTTAAGGCCAATGGCTGGCCCGATGACCCGGAACTTTGGATGCTGTTCGACAAGTTTCGCGATTCATTCGACGCCATCCGCACGGGGCTGGAGGTGGGCAACGCCATGATGCCCACGATGCGCAGCTTCTCGGAACAGATGCCCTATCTGGCCAAATTTAGAGACCTGGCTCGCATCATGGCCATGGAGGGACAGATGTATGCCGCGCAGGGCAACTACGAAGCGGCTTTCGACAACTACACGGCGTTGATAGGCTTCGCCAATGAATCGGCGCGGGGAGGCCCCATCATCTCCGGACTCGTGGGCTATGCGATAGGCGGAATCGCGATTGACTCCCTTGCAGAAACCCTTGAGTGGGGCGGCGCAAGTCCTCAGGACTGTCGTGTCTTGATCGAACGGATGCAGTCCCTGGAAGGGCAGGCCTATTCCGCGTGGGAAATGGCGGACGCTGAAGTGCAGACCTTCGAGACGTGGCTAGGTACAATACTCGATGAAAAGACCGACCTTAGGGAGCTACTTAGGTCAGAGTCCGGGGGTCTCGAGCTGCTCGTCGCCATCTCGTCGGAAGAGCAGATCGAGTCACTCTTGCGAGGGGCCGTACGAGATTATCGGGATTTCATCGGCCACTTCGCGCTGCCCTACTACGAAGCGCAGGCTGTGGACACGGACGCCCTGATAAGTGAAAACCCCGTGAGCCAGATCCTCTTGCCCGGGATGGGGAAATTGCCCGCGCAAGAAGCCAGGGCCAGTGCGCGGTGCCGTGGGACGATGATCATGGCGGGTGTCGAACTTTACAGAACAGAGAATGACGCGTATCCGGCTTCGCTCGACGGTCTTGTACCCAAGTACCTGTCGACCCTTCACGAAGACCCATTCACAGGCAATTCGTTCGTGTACAGTTCAACAGAATCGGGCTATCTGCTGTACAGTACCGGCAGCGATATGCAAGACGATGGCGGAGCGACCGACGACTGGGACGCGCAGGGGGCGGACATGGTGTTTCATCGCGATTAGTGCGACTTTGGGCGATGTTTGTCCGGGTGCCTAATCGCCTCACTCACCCCGCTTGGCCTCCATGCTGC
>CAYRLQ010000102.1:0-13307 GCA_964425145.1 uncultured Nitrospiraceae bacterium | reverse complement strand
GTCCCAAATATAACCAGAGCGATTGCACCGGTTAAGCAGTATTTACTCTCCGTGTTCTCCATGGTTAAAAACTGTACTACTCGACTGGTGATTTCTCACGTGTTTATTGCTATGTTGTTTCGGAATCAGCCCACTAGCGTTGAAGCTACATGTCGGTGCGAACATTAAGAAACCGTCTTAATGTGGCCCCCTGCTTTGCTTGGGCAAGCAAGGAGGGCAGGCAGAAAAGCCTATCCCACAAATCGGTCAGTTCAGAAACTTCACCCTTTATTGATGAGGGCATCCAGTTCTCTCTTGACCTTCGTTTCTAGATTCGGCGCAAACCCTATATACACGGCCTGGACCGTGCCATCTTTGCCGACAATGACGGTCATCGGGATGCTGACCACGCCGTATTGGTTGGCCACTGCGCCGTTGGAATCCAGGGCCACGGCGCATGTGATGCCGGTCTTTTCGAGGAATTCACGGGCCACTTCGGGGGCCTCGCCGAGATTCACGCCGTAAAACAGTACGCCCTTGTCTTTGTACTCTTCGGCGATTTTGGTGTAAATGGGCATGGCATGGCGGCAAGGCCCGCACCAACTGGCCCAGAAATCCAGGATGACGATGTGCTTGCCCTTGTGCTCGGCGAGCTCGAGTGTGCCCCCGTTCAGAAGTTCAAGCGTAAAGCCGGGCGCCGGCTTGCCGCGCAGTGCATCGGGGCCCCGCTGCGGCTGAAACGGCTCGACCTTTTGGGCGCCTTCGGGCGGGACGAACGTAAATGTGTCGTCAGACAGTTCCCCGTTGATCACCCAGCCTTTGTAAGTGATTCCCATGTCGATCCGCATTTGGCCTGCCCCGATGTTTTTCAACACTTTGGATATGTCCACGGCCACCTTGCTAACCAGAGGTTTCTCGCCCGCGTCGATCCACATCTCCCAGTCGATTTCATCGTGGACAAATCTCACATGGTGGTATTTTGCGCCGTTAACTTCTTCTTCGCCCAGGTAATGCTGTGCCTGGACTTGGCCTACGAGTATTTTGTAGGGTTCGTCGCGAAATAGCTCCGCCATGATCATGGTACCCACGCGCACCACGCCCGACCCCGACAGACCCAAAATGGACGCCAGCGTATCGGGGGCGGCTTCGAGGGTGTATTCGTTTTCCTGCGGGTCGTAAGTGTAGAGGTCATCGCCGTCAGAAATAACCGTCATTTCGATCGCGTCACCCTTGGCCGCCATGGCGAACTGCTTCGGCCGCCGCATGGCGATCGAGAAGGTATTGGACATCGCCTCGGGCTTTTCGCCTTCTTTGGCGCCCTTGAGGGAAAGCGTGGCCTCGACGACTACTGTGTCCAGTCCGCCGTAGAATTCGGCAACTCGCCGGATAAGCTCACGCGCTTTGAGGTCGGATTTGACTCCTTCGCCCACCTCTTCGCCAAACGCGGCCGGAATCGGCGCTAGAATCGCCCAAAGCAAACACGCAACACAGCAAGCACTTTGAAATCCAACTCTCATGGCATTTGCCTTTCACATATAGACCGGGCCCAAGTGCGGACCTAAACCTGCAATCAATCTATCTCCCTTGTTCCTGGCGGGTACCGTAGTTCCAGAAGGTCGCCATCAGGGTGGCGCTGATCAGCGCGAACACCACGAATATATAGAACAGGCTGTTCCAGCCGAATTTATCGGAAACAAAGACCACGATTATCGGGGACAGAACCTGGCCGCAGGAGCCGAGCCCATTAACGAAGCCGGCGGCGGTGGCGGCGCCGCGCTGGCTGCCCATGTCCTGCGCGGCAGGTCCGGACATTAACGCATCGGGACCGTAGGTCATCATACCAATGAGCCCGATGCCGATGGCGTTGCCAAGCGCGCCCAGCGCCGCGAGGTGCGGATGTATGAAACAGGCCAGCGCCAGCCCGTAGAGCATCAGCGTCACCACCGGGAACCGGCGCGCCCTGAAAACCTTGTCCGACATGTATCCGCCGGCAACCACGCCCGCGAAGCCCACGAACTCGTAAACCGAAGAGGTATAACCGGCCTGGCCGGCCTTGTACTGCAAGGCCTCGGTCATGTACAGCGGCAGCCAGAAGATGAATGCGTAGCGCGTCAACTTCACAAAGAAGTAGGAAATCCCGGTCACCCAGAGCACGCGCTTGGACAGCACCTCGCGCAGCACCTGAGATAAGGGGGGATCGGGCAGCGTTGCGACTGCCGTGCCGGGCTCCGCCGGGGCTTCGTCATCTTCTGGGAAGTTCGGCAGGCCCACATCGGAAGGCCTGTTCCGGGTAAAGGTGATGTATATCACCGCCACCATGCCCAGCCCGATCGCCGGCACCCAAAAACCGCGCCGCCAGCTCAAACCAGGCAACAGGAATGTGTTAGTGGCGCAGAAGGTAGCGAAGACCGTCGCTACGATTCCTCCGACGACATAGCACGTGCACCACCAACCCATAACCACGCCGCGTTCTTTACGGCGGAACCATGTGGCCATGTTCTTCACCGTGCCGGGCCAGCCCGTGGCCTGGCCGACGCCGTTGAGCGCGAACATGACCATAAACACCCACAGGGCCGTACCGAACCCCATCACCACGCTGCAGCACACGGACAAGATCAGACCAAGACCCACAATCAGCCGCGGGCCGAATCGGTCCGCGAGAATCCCGTTGTAAAACTGGCCCGCCGCGTACATGATGCTGTACAGCATGATGATGATGGCGAAGTCTTTCTTGACGTAGCCGAGGTCTTCGGCAAGGAGGGGCATGCACACGCTGAAGTTCTTCCGGCAAAGGTAAAACCCCCCGTAGGCAAGCCACGTCACCGCGAAAATCCGGCGGCGCCAGCGACGGTGCCCGGTGGTCAGCGCTTCAACCATGCCTATCCTCCGAAAAAGGCGTCTTTGGAAAGCCGGTCTTGCAAAAAAGCCTCTCGGAGACCTTTTCCCAAAACTCGCGCAAGCGTGTCTAGCGTAGCTTATCCGGCAGCAGAAGCGCCGGCGTTGGGCTAATTCGCGCCGTTGGCCTTCACACCCACCCGGAACGGTCTTTATCCACAACGCTTCCTTCCGAATCGAACCAGCGCTTCATTATCACCTTTTGCTGCGTGAAGAAGGCCATGCCCTCGAGGCCTTGCAGGTGCAAATCGCCGAAGAACGAACCGCTCCAGCCTGTGAACGGGAAGAACCCCATCGGCGCGGGTACGCCGACGTTGATGCCGATCATGCCGCAGCGGGCGTGGCGACGGAGTTCGCGTCCGGCACGGCCATCTTGCGTGAAGATGCAAGCGGCGTTGCCATGGGGGTTGCGGTTGAGCCAGTCGATGGCGGTGTCGAGGTCCGGGACGCGCATCACGCACAGCACCGGCCCGAAAATCTCCTCTCGGGCGATCCGCATATCCGGCTGGACGTGGTCGAAAATGCTCGCGCCGACAAAGGCGCCCTCTTGCGCATTATCCACTTTAACCATCCGGCCATCTAACAACAGCGTGGCGCCTTCCTCCACGCCGATGTCGATATAGCTCAGGATACGCTCTAGATGTGCGTGGCTGATGAGCGCCCCCATCCCGGCCGTTTCGTCGATGTCCGTGGGACCCACCTTGAGCGCGGCGGCTTTCTCCCTCAGCGCGGACAAAAGTGGCTCCGCCACGTCGCCCACGGCGATGACCGTGGCCACCGCCATGCAGCGTTCGCCCGCCGAGCCAAACGCCGACGACATAATCGCGTCGACTGTCGGCCCTGGCACGGCGTCCGGCATGACCACCAGATGGTTCTTGGCGCCCCCGGCCGACTGGACGCGTTTGCCGTGCGCCGTGCCCGTTTTGTAAATACTTTCGGCGACGGCCGTCGAGCCGACAAACGTGATAGACCGCACGTCCGGGTGAACCAGGAGCGCCTCGGATGCCTCCCGCGCGCCGTGCACCAGATTGACCACGCCGGGCGGCAGGCCCGCCTCCGACAGGAGCTCCATCTCGCGCATGGCGGTCAGCGGCACCTGGTGCGACGGCTTCAGGATGAACGTGTTTCCGCAGGTCACCGCGATGGGCAGCGACCACATGGGGATCATGGCGGGGAAATTGAACGGTGCGATGGCCGCGCACACGCCCAGCGGATAGCGATGCGTTTCGTAGTCGACGCCACCCCCGACGTTCGCCAGGGTCTCGCCCTTGTAAGCCAGCGGCAGGCTGCACGCCATCTCGACCACCTCGATCCCCCGGCGGATTTCGCCGAGGGCCTCCGCGTGCGTCTTGCCGTGTTCGCGCGCTACGATCCAGCCGATCTCGTCCGCATGCGCCTCGAACAACTGCTTGAACCGGAACATCACCTGCGTGCGCTTAACCACCGGGGTCTCCGCCCATTCGGGGAACGCCGCCAGAGCCGCCTGGACGGCGCGGTCCACCTCCGCCGCCCCACCCAGAGGCGTCTTGGCGATGAGGGCGCCGGTCGAGGAGTTCGTGACCGGGAACGTCTCCGAAGCGCCTGACTCGACCCACGTTCCGCCGACGAATTCCTTGCACACCTGTACGTCTGAGTCGCTTATGGTAGGTCCCCTCGATTTTATACTGTGCAGGAGAAGTCAGAGTATGTCATAGGGCCTGGGTGAAGTCAAAAGCCGGCAGGAAGACGCGACTCAACAACTCAGAACTGACAACCAGCAACTAAAAGAACCGCTGCTGGCCCTGGGGCGGGGCGTCGAGGCCGAAGTGTTTGTAGGCCAGTGGGGTGGCCACGCGGCCTTGCGGGGTGCGTTTGAGGAAGCCCATCTGGATAAGATATGGCTCGTGGACCTCCTCGAGGGTTTGGCTTTCCTCGCCGATGGCCACGGCCAGCGAGGACACGCCCACGGGCCCACCTCCGAACTTGTCGATCACTGTGTGCACGATCTGCCGGTCCATGTCGTCAAGGCCGAGTTCGTCGATGCGCAGCAGGTTGAGCGCTGCGTCGGCGATTGCCCAGGTGATGGTACCGTCCCCCTTGACCTGGGCATAGTCGCGCACGCGCCGGAGCAAACGGTTGCCGATGCGGGCCGTGCCGCGCGACCGGGCCGCGATTTCTATCGCGCCGTCCGGCTCGATGGGGACATTCAGGATCCGGGCCGACCGCAGTACAATGGCGTTGAGCTCCTCGGGCGAGTAGAACTCCAACCGGCAGCTATCGCCGAACCGGGCCCGTAACGGCGGCGTGAGCAGACCGGCCCGCGTGGTTGCGCCGATCAGCGTGAAGGGATTTAAGCCGATCTTCATGGAGCGGGCCGTGGGGCCCCTGCCGAGCATGATGTCCACCTCGAAATCCTCCATGGCCGAGTAGAGCGTTTCCTCGACGGCATGGTTAAGCCGGTGGACCTCGTCCAGGAAGAGGATGTCAAACTCCTCGAGGCTCGTCAGAATCGCACTCAGGTCGGCCTGGCGCTCGATGACCGGGCCCGAGGATGCCTTAATATCCACCCCCATCTCGTTGGCGAGAATACGCGCGAGCGTGGTTTTGCCCAGGCCGGGTGCGCCGCTCAATAGGAGATGGTCGAGGGGTTCGCCGCGCTGTTTGGCCGCCTTGATTGCAATCCGCAGCTTGTCCTTAATGGCCTCTTGCCCCGGGAAATCCGCCAGGCGCTGCGGGCGGATTTGGTCGTCGTAATAACCATCATCCTCGACGGGGGCTGGGCTAATCACTTCGTCGGTAGGCATAGGCTAGACCCTCGCCATTGACCGCAGCGCGGCCTTGACCAGTTCCTCGTCCGAGGCGTCGTTGCCCAGTTCGCTGCGGGCCTTGGCCGCGGCCTTCTTCGCCTCGCCCATCGTGCACCCCAGTGCGCACAGCGCCGCGATGACATCGTCGCTGTCGGACGTGCCCACAGCTTCTTCCGACTCGCCTAGGATTGCGCTCAGTTCGGCGTCCTGACCCAGCCTGGCTTTCATCTCGAGAATGATGCGCTGGCCCGTTTTCTTGCCGACGCCGCCGACCTTGGTGAGCGCGGCCACGTCATTCTCAAGCACCGCGCGGCCAAAGCCCGCGGGGTCCATCATCGACACGATGGCCAAGGCCACTTTCGGTCCCACGCCCGACACGTCCAACAAGCTCTTGAAGAGCGCCTTCTCGTCCTCGCGCAGAAACCCGAAAATCTGAAAGGCGTCTTCGCGGATGTGGCAATAGGTCAGCAGCGTGAGTTCTTGATCCAGCGCCAGTTTACGATGCGCCGAATCGGGCACCCACACTTCATAGCCCGCCCCGCCGACATCCAACGCGATGTGATCGACGGCCTTCTTAGCAACTACACCTCTAAGAAAAGCGAACATGATTGTTAGTCGCCAGTTTTGAGCTTACGGTTCCGCGCATTTGATTCGAGGCATATAGTAGCGGGTGAGGAACGGATTGTCTAATAGCCCCGTGCTCGTATTACCGCTCCGTCATCAGTTGCTGCAGCTTCCCCGCGTGGATTTGGCAGATGGCGAGAGCCAGTGCGTCGGCGGCGTCATCGGGCCTGGGACGCGCATCGAGGTTCAGGAGGACCTTGACCATTTCCTGCACCTGACGCTTGTCCGCCTTGCCGTAGCCCACGACGGCGTTCTTGACCTCGAGGGGACTGAACTCGCCGATGGGCACGCGGGCGCAGGCTGCGGCGATCACGCCGCGGGCCTCCGCGACCATGATACCCGTAGTGACGTTCTTGGAAAAGTAGAGCTTTTCGATGGCCACAGCGTCGGGTGCATACGAATCGAGCAGGCGCGCGGCCTCCTCGAAGATCGTCTTGAGCCGTAGGGCGAAATGCTGCCCCGCTGGTGTCACGATGCTGCCGTGGGCGATGTGGTGAAGTCGGGTGCCGGCCCCCTCGACCACGCCGTAACCGGTGGTCGCAATACCGGGATCAAACCCGAGCACCCGCATTTACACTTCCATCGCCGCGGCCATCTCCTCCTCGGAGATGTCGAAGTTGGCGTGGACGTTTTGTACGTCGTCGTGGTCCTCGAGGGACTCCATCAGCCGCAGCACCGCTTGAGCCTCCTTGCCCTCCACCCTGATGGTTGTCTTGGGTTGCATGGTCAGTCTGGCATCCTCGGCCTTGACCGCCATGCCTTCGAGCGCTTCAACTACCGCGTGCAGTTCCGTGGGTGCGGTGGTGATTTCATAGGCATCCCCCTCGGCATCCATGTCTTCGGCGCCGGCTTCGACCGCTTTCTCAAACATCTCCTCCTCGCTGCAGGTGTCTTTGGGGATGATGATGAGGCCTTTCTGTTCGAAGTTCCACGTGACGGCGCCATTCTCGGCCATGCTGCCGCCGTGTTTGGTGAGCAGGTGGCGAATTTCGGCCACAGTACGGTTCTTATTATCGGTCAGCACGTCCACGACGATCGCCACGCCATTGGACCCATAACACTCATAGCGGCTTTCTTCATACGTGGTGCCCGGCAGTTCACCGGTGCCTTTCTTGATAGCCCGGTCAACGTTTTCCTTGGGCATGTTTTGGGCGCGCGCCGCTAGTAAGACCGTGCGCAGCCGCGGATTCACATCGGGGTCCCCGCCACCTAACTTCGCCGCCACGCTGATTTCCTTGGCAAGCTTCGAGAAAACCTTGCCGCGCCTGGCATCCGCGGCGCCTTTCTTACGCTTAATCGTGCTCCACTTAGAATGACCGGACATAAACGGCGCTCTCCATTCCTTCGCAGGCCTGAACCGGCCATACACCACACGCGAAGGGACACAACAAGTATACCAACTTGCCCGGGATACTTGCAACGATTCCGATAGGGGATTTTCAAAGCGTGTGCTGTGCGAGTGAAAGCCCGTGGAATTGCATACTGTGTTGAAGAGTCGCTGATTTTCTGGCACGAATCGATTCGTTTTGGTACAATTGGGTGGAAGGAAAGGAGGGCCTGTCTCGATGCGAAACGACGAGCCAGCGGAAGCCCGCTCGGTATTGATCGCCACGCAGGACGTCCCGTACGGTATGACGCTGGTCCGGTTCCTGGAGATAGATGGCTACCGGCTCGAGCGCTGCCACGACGCCAAAGGTGTCCTGCGCGTCGTGGGTCGAAAAGAATTCGACATTATCATCCTGGACTTGGAGTTGAGCGAGGAGGGCGACATCGAGCTGGTATCTTTCGTACGGCGCCAGTCACCAGAGGCGGAAGTCATTCTCTTGTTCGATGTTGCTAAAATCGAGCGAGCCATCGAGGGCATCCGCCACGGCGCCTACTTCTACCTGCCCAAGACCAGTCCGCCCACCGACATTGCCCTTGTGGTGGGCAAGGCCCTTCGCAACAAGCGCGCCCGGACCGCGGTCAACCAATACGAACAGGGCCTCTTCGAGGAGACGATAGGCGCTACGCCCGCCATGAAGCGCGTGGTCGAGATGATCGCCAAGGTCGGCCCAACCGACAGCACGGTGCTCTTGATCGGCGAGAGCGGCACCGGCAAGGAAATCCTCGCCAATACGATCCACCGGGTCAGCCCGCGGCGCGATATGTCCTTCGTCGCCATCAACTGCGCCGCTCTTCCCCAGGCCCTGCTGGAGAGCGAGATGTTCGGCCATGTGAAGGGCGCGTTTACCGGCGCTGACAGCGACAAGCCCGGCCTGTTCGATGAAGCCGACGGCGGCAGCATCTTCCTCGACGAAATCGCTGACATGGCGCTGATCACCCAGGCCAAACTCTTGCGCGTGCTCCAGAACGGCGAGAGCCGGCCTGTCGGCGCCTCCGTGTCCAAACGCGTCAACGTCCGTGTTATCGCCGCCACGAACCGCGACCTCGTCGAGGCCGTCGCACAAAACCAGTTTCGGGAGGACCTGTATTTCCGGCTCAACGTGGTCCAAATTCGTATCCCGCCGCTCCGAGAGCGCATGGATGCCATGCCCGCACTCGTCAACCACTTCCTGAACCGGTACAACGCGAAGTTTGACAAAAACGTCCGCGAGATCGACGAGCACGCACAGGTGCTCCTACGCAACTATTCCTATCCAGGCAACGTGCGCGAACTCGAAAGCATCATCGCCCACGGCGTGATCATGTGCGACGGCGAGCGTTTGGCCGCCAAGGACCTGCCCGAGCAGGTCCAGCGCGGCTTCGGCCCCGCCCTGGCCCTGCCCGACCACGCCGCCGACCACATCCCCACGCTCAGCGAAATGGAAGCCCAGCTCATCCAGAGCGCGCTCGAGAAGCTCAACGGGAACCAAACCGAGGCCGCCAAACGCCTGGGCATCTCCCGCTCCACCCTCTGGCGGAAAATGAAGGAATACGAAATCCGGGTTTAGGAGCTCGGCCACAAGTCTAGGCGGGCCGTGTTGCCAGTCTTCTTAATGGGGTGTTATACTTGTCTTCAAGACCGTACTCACTAACGTTCCCCAGGCTTTTGGCGGCCTGGTCAAAGCTATGATTGCAGTACAGGGCATGGCTTGACCGATAGGCAGGATTAGGGCCCCATAGTCGCATAACAGGCAGAGCCTTGACCGCTACCACGGAGAAATCGTACGACGTTACCGTTGTCCTGGCCCCCAAGTGGGATATCCGTGAGCCATGGACCGCGCCCGCCTATATATGCCAGTACCTGCGCTTCCTGGGCTACCGCGTCCAGTTTATCGACTACAATATTCGCCTGTATACCCTCTGCAAAGAGGTGGGCTTTGCCGACCTGTGGACCAGCAGCGCCTATCATCAGCCCTGGCATAGAGGGAAGCTGAACTTTCTCGCCGACCTTATCGACCTCGACGAGATTAAGGGCGATGTGGTCGGTTTCTCGTGCACGGCGACAAACCGCCTCTTTTCAGTCCACCTGTCCAGCCTGATCCGCAGGCGCTACCCGGATAAGAAGGTCATCATGGGCGGGCATGACCTGTATTTCGAGTCCGATGTGGCTTCTGTGCCCAATACCTGGGCTAACGCCATCTGCAAGGGTGAAGGCGAACACACCATTCGCGACGTGATGGCCCGGGACTTCAAAAACCTCGAAGAGGTGCCAGGCCTGTATCTGCCGCACAACGGTGGCTGGCGCCTTACCAGTGACCGGCCCCCGATCCGAAACCTGGATGACATCCCGTGGCCCACCTTTGAAGAAGTGGACATGACCCCCTACGAGGTGCCTGATCTGCCGCTCATGGCGAGCCGCGGATGCGTCGCGAGATGCATCTTCTGCAACGACCGGATCCGTACCCCCCTGTACCGGTGCCGCTCGGCCAAGAACCAGGTCGACGAACTGCAGTATCTCAAGGAGCGCTACGACACGGATTTCTTCATCTACAACGATCCGCTGATGAATGGCAATCTACGGATCATGGAGGAGAAGGCCGACGAGATCCTCCGGCGCGGGCTCAAGGTGAAGTACGGCGGGAACGTCATGGTACATTCGCGGATGCGCGACGAGTTTTTTCACAAGCTGCGAAAGTCCGGCCTCACTGTCGCCATCATGGGTGTGGAGAGCGGCAGCGACACGACGCTCAAGCACATGCGCAAGCTCCACACACGTGAGGAAGCCGCAGCCTTTCTGCGCAAGTGCCACAACGCCGGTATGCGCGTCGAGATCAACATGATCGTCGGCTTCCCCACTGAGACCGAGGAGCATTTCCAGGAAACGCTGAGCTTCCTGCGCGAGAACCGCGACTACATCGACTGCATGGTCAGTGCTGCAACATTCAACGTGGCCTACTCGGACCTCTGGCACCAGTTGGACAAGTTCGGCATCGTCACATACGAGCGCAACGCCCATAATTCTTGGCATACCAAGGACATGAAGAACACCCTCGAGGTCCGGCTCGACCGCCTGAACCGGATAATCGAGACCGCAGCCGAACTCGGCATCGCAAATGTCCGCACCGACTACGAGATCGAGGAGAACAAGCCCGCCCCCGACGAGCAGGAATTTCTCGATACCTATATGGCCTATTGGCGCGAGAAGAAAGACCATATCACAGACGAACGTGCCGAGGCACTGGCCCGCGGGCGGCAAATGCACCACCAAATTCGCCGACGCCGGGCCATTTCCTTCTTCGACCGACTCGGCATCCTCCCGCAAGTGGTCTGGCTGCGGCGCAGACTGCTGCGACTCGGGCCGTCATAGTCTGCCCACGCACATCAACGAAAGACTTCTGCAGGACTCAAGCTCGCCCTCATTGTCGTCCCGAATTGCCCGACGATTCGGGAGGGGAAAGTTTCTTTCCTCGTTTCCCAAAATTGAGTGAAGGACTAAAGAAAAGGCCCCCAGACCCTTTGCGGAATCTGGGGGCTAGATGCCTAAGTCGGCGGCGACCTACTCTCCCACCCGGTTGCCCGGGCAGTACCATCGGCGCAGGTGGGCTAACCTACTGTCACGTAATCGCAATGGGTCGAGGGTTCTGGAATCAGGATTCCGTCTTCCCGGAGCCCTTCCAAATGCAGCATGACAGCTTCCCGAATCAGCTTTTCAGCCTCTTCAAGGGCATCCCCCACGGCCACGCATCCCGGCAGGTCGGGCACGTAGGCGCCATACCCATCGGGACCCTTCTCCAGAACCACGGCGTACTTCATTCCGGTTTTTCCTTTTCGAGTTGGGCTTGCTTTATTATGCTTTTCAGCGTCCCTGCTGGTATGTCCTTGTTCGTCTTTCCCGCGATTGTTACCCGCCCCGGCTTGCTCGGGTGCTTATACTGCCTGTGGCTGCCGCGTGTCCGCACAAGCTTCCAGCCGTCTTTCTCGAGCAAGTCAACCGCGTCTCGAACCCTCAACCCTCATCGAGCCATTATGGCACGAAAAGCAAAGAGAAAAAGCCCCTCGATTACGGTTTGGAATCGAGGGGCTCAAAAACTAAGCCGGCGACGACCTACTCTCCCACCCAGTTGCCCGGGCAGTACCATCGGCGCAGGTGGGCTTAACTGCTGTGTTCGGAATGGGAACAGGTGTGGCCCCACCGCTATAGCCACCGGCAAAAAGACTGACAGCGAATGCAAGGGTGCGCTTACCGCGCCATCATGGGCTCATAGGCCTTGGAATGCCATCCCTGATACGCCGCTACTAGGCGTATCGCGTAATAAGTGCATCTCAACGCAACTTTACACCCTCAAACGAGTTGTATGCTGTTGCCCTGTTTGCGTTGAGCTGTAATAAGGCCAAGCCTCACGAGCGATTAGTACTGGTCAGCTAAACACATCGCTGTGCGTACACTTCCAGCCTATCAACCTGGTAGTCTTCCAGGACTCTTCAGGGACCTTACGGTCCGGGGAGATCTTATCTTGAGAGGGGCTTCGTGCTTAGATGCTTTCAGCGCTTATCCCTTCCGAACATAGCTACCCGGCGGTGCCACTGGCGTGACAACCGGATCACCATGGGATCGTCCACTCCGGTCCTCTCGTACTAGGAGCAGCTTCCCTCAAATCTCCTGCGCCCGCAAAGGATAGGGACCGAACTGTCTCACGACGTTCTAAACCCAGCTCGCGTGCCACTTTAATCGGCGAACAGCCGAACCCTTGGGACCTGCTTCAGCCCCAGGATGTGACGAGCCGACATCGAGGTGCCAAACAACCCCGTCGATGTGAACTCTTGGGGGTTATTAGCCTGTTATCCCCGGCGTACCTTTTATCCGATGAGCAACGGCCCTTCCATATGGAACCGCTGGATCACTAAGCCCTGCTTTCGCACCTGCTCGACTTGTAGGTCTCGCAGTCAAGCATCCTTATGTCTTTGCACTTACACTCCGATTTCCATCCGGAGTAAGGATACCTTTGGGCGTTTGCGGTACTTTTTAGCAAACCACCTCCCCAGCAAAACTGCCCACCAGACATTGTCCCTTTTATCGTTTCCAGATAAATTAGGTTAGTTCAATATTTTTCAAAGAGAGGTATTTCACTGGCGTCCCGCATAAATGCGAGACTCCCTCCTATACTAGACAATTAAAAAATATTAAACAATGTCAAGCTACAGTAAAGGTCTACGGGGTCTTTTTGTCCTGCTGTACGTAGGCCGCATCTTCACAGCCATTTCAATTTCGCCGGGTTGATGATCAAGACAGTCCTCAAGTCGTTACACCTTTCGTGCGCGTCGGAACTCACCCGACAAGGTACTTCGCTCATATAAAGTTTTTTCAAACTACGCTTTGTTATTCTAAAAATTTAGAAGTCTAACGCTTTTTAGACTCTCTACGTCGCCGTAGAGATCGGACTATATCTTCCCTTGAACCGTATTTATTCTGGTTCGGGGTCTCACGTATAGTCTCTGGGGATTTTAAAAACTTTGGTTTTTTCTGTTGATTGATTCGTTCACTTATCTTAGCTAGTTGATATATACCTTTTTTGGTCAAATGAATTTTATCTTTTTGAATTAATAAAACTGCCTTCTTAAACCAGTAAAAAGATTTCTTTTTATTAGTTTTTAAAGTAT
>CAYRLQ010000101.1:0-13371 GCA_964425145.1 uncultured Nitrospiraceae bacterium | reverse complement strand
GTTACAAATGGCAGGAGCATACACCTTTGGGTAAGATTTTAGATGGCGCGATACGTCGTTTTTAACCTTTTTCCGAAATTATGATATTATGTTTCAGTTTGTAAAAGGACTAATTTGCTTTTAGAGATGGTTTCATAAAAAGGGGCTGGAACTATTTTGGATAATATGAAAAGACAGAGGGCAAGAAGACAATTAGCTTATGCTATATTGGAGCTTGACTTTGAAGAACGTTTGGAACTTACGGATAAAGATATAGAAAGAGCATACAAAAAACTGGCTCATAAATATCACCCTGACCTAAATCCGAATGATCTCGATGCATCAAAGAAATTTCAAAATCTCGTAAATGCCGCTGATATATTAATTAATGGTGATAGAGGTCAGAAAATCTTCGATTTTCAAAATCCTCCCAAAATACGTGACGAAGAACCAGGGCCTGATGTCCGGAGAATGGTTTATCTGCATCGGTGGGGTTTAAGGTGGCCTGATTTATGGCCACAAGCCAAATCTAAATCTGAAGGGAGAGGGGCAAAAATGATTGAAGTCAAAAAGAAAAAACAAAATCAATTTGCAGTAACGGTGGAGGAGAAAGGAACCAAAACAGAATACACCGTGACTTTGGATGATAACTATTGGCAAGATTTAACCGGAGGTAAAATAACCAAAGAGGAATTCATAAAAAATTCCTTTGAGTTTTTATTGAAGAGAGAATCCAAAGAATCTATTCTTTCTAGATTTAATCTGACGGTTATCAAAAGCTATTTCCCAGAATTTGAGGATGAGATAAGGACCTAAACCTGATTTGCTATAGATATACAGCCTTGGATTAAAGTGAGGCCCCAAAATTTCCGGCCTCTTTTTTATTTTTTAGTTTAATGAGCAAAAGAAATAGCGGTCCGATTTCAAGCGCATCGCCGCCCTCGGCCTGGGCGCGCTGGTGGCGTGCGCGAGTAGGGGCATGGTGCCGAACCGTGCCTCCACATAGCGAAAACGGCCCAATGGCAAGCGGAAAAAGGAGAGGCGTTCAGCTACCAGCCGATAGCTGTCAGTGCGAAGTCCGGTGGCTGAATGCTGATAGCTGAACGCCAATAATGATGTTGTTTGACCCTTAACGGCGCATGTGGTACCGTTTGAATAGGTTGTAATCGGCAATCGAGGAGAGGATGGCAATGGAGAAGCGCTGTATTTTCGCGCCTAATGGGCCGCCCGTCGCGGCGCCCTATTCACATGCAGTGGCTGCGGGGAATCTGTTGTTCGTTTCTGGCCAGGTGGCGATTGCGCCCGATGGCAGCGGACCCCGTAAAGGACCCTTCGACGAGGAAGCGCGGTTGGCGCTCTCGAACCTGCAGAGAGTGCTTGAAGATGCGGGATCGGGTTTGGAACAGGTGGTGAAGGTGAACGTGTATTTGTCCGACATCGACAACTTCGCCGCGCTCAACGAAATCTACAAGGAGTTCTTCCCCTCGGATTATCCGGCCCGTACGTGCATCCAGGCCGGGCGGCTACCGCTGGACATGCAGTTGGAAGTCGAGGCCATTGCGCTGCTTCCGGAAACATGACGAGGATTTGGGGAACCGGCCGTGAAGAACCGCGTGATAACCCGGTGGGTCTGGCTTGTTGGGGCAATGGTGTGTTTCGCTGCGCCCGCGCGGGCCCTGAGCGCCGCCGAGTACAACGCCGCCGGGGTCGAGTATTACAGGGCCGGGCGTTGGCAAGAGGCCATTGCGAATTTCGAGCGGGCCTACGAACTCGCTCCCGACAACGCGATCGTGCGGCGCAACCTGTGCAACGCGCATCAAGCCGCGGCGAATGACCTGGCCAAAGTGGCCGATTTCGCCGCTGCGGCCAAGCACCTCGAGATCGCCATTAGCGTCGCGCCGGAGAATCCTTCTCCGCTGATGCAACTGGGGTTGTACTATCTCCGCCTAGATATGGTCGAGGACGCCATCTTTCGCCTGGAAGAGACGATTGAGTTGGCCCCGGATAATTTGGACGCGCATGAACTTCTGGGCGATGCCTATTACAAGGACAACGATTTGGCCTCGGCGCGGGTGCAGTGGCAGTGGGTGCTCGAAATGCAGCCCCACCGCCCCAACCTGCGCGAGAAGATCGAGAAGGCCCTCCGGGAAGAGGCCGTCGAGGAAAACTTCCGACGGTCTGACTCGAGGCATTTCACGCTGAGTTTTCCTCCGGGTACGCCTTCACGTTCTTTAAGTGAGGTGCTGGCGCACCTGGAACGCGCGTATCTCGAGACCGGGCAGAAGTTCGGCCGGGTGTTCCCCCCCAGTCCCATTCAGGTCATCGTGTATATCTCCGAAGGGTTTATCGTCGCCACGCAACTGGGCGAGCATGTCGGAGGGCTGTACGATGGCAAAATCCGCATTCCGCTCGTGGACATGGAGGGGAATGTGCTCGATGACCACGAACTGAAACGCCGGCTGTATCACGAGTATACGCATGTGGTCGTGCGGTTTCTGGCCGCCGACAACGTTCCGTGGTGGTTGAATGAAGGGCTCGCCGAGACGTTCTCGCGTGATTTCAGCCGCCAGCGGACCACAGTGCTTGAACAGGCCTACCAGAATGGTATCTTGTTTTCCCTTGCGGACCTCGAGGGCTCGCAACTCAGGCGGCTGGACGTCGCAGCGCTGCGCTTGGCTTACTGCCAGTCCCATGCCACGGTCCACTTCCTATACTCGCGTCATGGATCGCGCGCGCTCCGGGCCATGATGTCTTCGTTGGCAGAAGGGGTTGAGTCCGAGCAGGCGCTCAAAGCGAACTATCGATACAGCTACGAGACGCTTGAGAATGAAGTGATCCGTAGTTTTGGCCGGCTCGGCCGTTGACCAGGTGATTATTGTTGAATGTAATTGGCTTTGTTCTTGTGCTGACTTCGGTCGTGACGGGAGTGACCACGCTGTCCGGTCAAGTGGTGGACGCTGCAGGGTCTCCCGTGGCAAGTGCGCAGGTGTTTCTCGAACCGGGGCGATTGGGGCTGCTCGTCAGGACGCTGACTTCGGGGGATGGCGCGTTCCTGTTTGAAGATGTCCCGCCGGGTGGCGTGGGGGTGTTCGCCGTGGCTGAGGGCCACGCGTTTGGCGGGCAGCACATCCATGTCGCGGTGGACGATGCGCTTCCCGCGATTACTATTCGACTGGCGCCTGCGGACACTCTCAGCGGCAAGATATCCGATTTCAAAGGCCGTCCGGTTGAAGGCGCCCGTGTCACGCGCGTGGCGCTATTGGGCGAGCGGAAAGTCGGTATTCCACTGGCGAAGCTCAAAGCGTTCGGAGTCGATGAGCCCGTTTCGGGCGAGGATGGCCGGTTCACGGTGTGCCGGTTGCCGCAAGGGGGCACGGTCGCGCTGAAGACCTGCCATCGGCAGTTTGCCCAGGAGGGCCTGAGCGATTTGGCCGTGGGCGACCAGGACGTGCGGATCAGCCTGTATCCGGGGGTGTTGGTTCAGGGCATTGTGCGTTCCCGCGACCAGGGGCTTCCGGTACTCAACGCGAGCATCCTTGTGAGCAATGCCGCCGCGCCGTACGACACCGCGGTAACTGAAACGGACGCCTCGGGGCGGTTTATGCTGCGGCTCAAGCCCGGCGTCTACATCTATCAGGCAACCAGTGCAGCCTACCGCTCGATGGGCTGGCGGCAATTGACCGTCACAGGCCGCGAGCCTCACCCGGAAGTCTCGCTTATGGTGGTGGGCGTGGGCGAGATCGCCGGCAAGGTATGCAATGCGGTCTCCGGCGAGCCGATCGCAGGGGCGCGGCTGCTGGTCGAGGCCGATGGCAATATGGTCGGTGTCGTGCGGACGGGCCGGACCGGCGTTTTCGAATCCGACGCAACCGAGGGCGAGAATATCGTGCGACTCGAGCCTGTTCCTGGATACCACCCGCCCGAACTGGCCGTGCAGCGAGTCGAGGTCCTCGAGAGCGAGCGGAGCGAAATCCCCACGTTTTGGCTTGCCCCGATTCCAATGTACACCGTGCAGATAGTCGCCGAGAGCATGGAACCGGCGCCAGGGGTCATCGTGCAGGTGCTTCGGCCGGCGCAGTTTGGCTGGCGGGTTACAGATGCCCAGGGCCGCGTGAACATTCGAGTTGCCGCCTTGCCCCCTGATGGCGTGATTGTGGGAATGGCGGAACATCCTACCAAGCCGCTGTGCGCGTTGTTTGCACTCCGGCGCGAGGAGATCGAGAGCGCCAAGGTGCAGATGCTCCCCATGGGAAGCGTAAAGGGCCGCGTGGTAACCGCGAAAAGGCAAGAAATTCAAGGGGCTGTTGTAGGCGCGCTGTTTGGCGAGGGCCTCCTGGACGATCCGCTGTGGCTCTGGCGTACGCTGGCCAATAGACACGGAGTGTTCGAATGGCGGGCAGTGATGCCCAACGTGGCCCAGCGTTGCATTGCCGCTGCGGGCGAAGACGCCTCGGGAGAGTCGATGCCGTTCAGCCTCGAGCCATCGTACAGCAAAGACCTCGGTAATGTAGTCGTTGCCGAGGGCGTGGCCGCGGACAGCATCCAGGGCAGGCCGCTCAAATGGTACGCCAACCCCTTGCTGTGCGGTACGCTACCGGACAAGAGGGCGCGCAAGAACAAGCCCGCCTGGGTAATGTACTGCGAGGCGGAGGAAGCCCATATGGTGATTGAAGGGCTTACAGTAGCCCGCGAAATCCTCGCCGGGAAAGAAATGCTGTTCGCCGTCGTGGCGCACGGTCGCTATGATTGTAACTCGGCGCCTATTCCCGTGTTGGCCGGTGCAGCCCCGACGCACGCCACGACGTACCTCGTGGGCTCCGATGGCAAAGTGGTGCTCGAGGCCTTTGGCATGCCCCCGGCACACATCGTGCAGAACCTATAAGACCTATGGACTCGAAGAATACGTGTAAAAAGGAGCTGTTTTGAGTGGTACGTGGGTTCTTTGTTGCGATAATTGCGATTGCTCCGGTTGCCACGGCGTTTGAATTCTCGGGCACTGTACTGGATGAGGCCGACCAGCCGATTGCAGGGGCGGCCGTATGGCTCGCACAGGACCGGCGCGTTCTGCAAACCGAAACCGGCGCCACAGGCCACTTCAGCTTTGCGAAGACCAACGCGGGGCCAACAGACGTGGTCGCGCGGAAAGACGGGTACGCGATCGATGGGTTCAGCGAGTTCGTTGCGGGGCTCGGATCGATCACGCTGCACTTGTGCAAGCCGGACGCCGTACTGTTGCGCATCATCGACCGGGACTACAAACCTGTGGCCGGCGCGCGCATCAGGAATATGTTCGTTGCCGACAGATTTTACGTATCGATCGAGCATCTGGCGCCAATGGGATTTTCAGACATGCGGAGCGGTGCGGACGGACTGTTGACCATTCCGGACCTGCCCGCGGGAAGCCATGTGCGGTTTCTGGTCTCGCACTATCAACACGCCGATACGCCGGTAGCCTATCTGCCGGTCGGCGGCAAGAAACAGAACATTGTCCTGTATTCCGGCCTGAAGTTGCGCGGCCGGGTGACCACAGCGGCCGGGCACGGTGTCGCGGGAGCGGAGGTGTCGGTGTTTCGTTTAGGAACAACCGGCAAACACACGTATGCCGACACGCTGACCGATCCGGAAGGGTTCTACACGGCCCGGGTGCGTCCCGGTGAATACTACGTGACTGTCCGACACCCCGACTACGCTTCGCCAGAGCCCAGACCGATTGCCATGCGCCAAGAGAGCGATGCGAACGTCGCCGACCTGGAACTCTTGCCCCCGCATACCATCGAAGGCACTATCGTTGGCCCGGACGGCCAACCGTTTGAGGGGGTGCTGGTGTCCTACCGGGTGGGCAATATGTTATACCTCGATACACTTACGGAGCACGATGGAACATTCCGTATATTGGCGCCCCCCGGCAAAGGGCTTATTCGCATCGTGCCGCCCGAGGGCTTCATGGCCGAGAGCCTCGCCGAGATTCCCGTCCAGATGGGGACGGAATCCAAGGTGAAACTCAGCAACCTACGCCTCAAGCCTCTGCCCGAGATCGCCGGCATCGTTCGCGGCAATAACGGGCAACCTGCCCCCAATATCTTGATCGCCTCGCGCGATCTCTTACCCCCGGTCTGGACCATCACCGGTGCCGATGGGCGGTTTCGCCTCCGACTGAGCTACATGCCTGAAGAGGCCAAGGCAACATTTCGCGCCGAGCATGCCCTGCGGTTTCTACGTAGTGATTTTGCGGTTAACGTCCAAAAGCCGGCCCCGATCGACGTCGAGCTCAAGTCGTTCAAGCCGGACTTGGAACCACGGCCGCCCCAGCCCGGCGGCAACGACCTGTCGCCCATGGTGGACAAGGCGGCGCCGGAGATCGACTGCGACGCGTGGTTTAACTCCGAGGCCCTGACGCTCGAACGCCGATTGGGTAGCGTAGTGGTTCTAACCTTTTGGGGTGGCTTTGACCGGCGTCCCGAGAACCGCGACCGGATCGAGGAATTACGCGTATTGCACGCCTTGCTCAAGGATGTGCCCGACGTCGCGATCATCGGCCTGCACGACAGCACCACCGACCCTGAGGAGGTCCGCGTGTACGTCGAGCAGTACCGCATCGAATTCCCGGTCGGCTGCGACGCCCGGCCGTTTCGCACGTTCGAGCGCTACCTCATCCGGTACATACCCCAGACCGTGCTCATAGATAAACACGGCATTCTCCGCTACTACCAGGTCGAGGGCAGGCTTCTGGAATTAATCAAGGTCCTGCGCCGGGGGGGGGAGTCATGATCATTGAAATCAACTGTAGTGTGCGGACTTTTGCGACTTGGCGGTAGCGTGCGGGGTTACTGTTGAATTCTTGCAGCACGCTGTTGCAATGTAGACTTCTTGCGTGCGGCTTTATTTTTATGAATGACGCCCTTCTGCGCGGCGCGGTCGATCTCCGATAACGCCTCGGGCAGCGCCGTCTTCAATCTCTCCTCGTCCTTGGTTTCAATCGCGGTCATGGCGCGCTTAACAAAAGTCTTCGCGCGCGAATGAACCGCGGCGTTTCGCACGCGCCGCTGCTCATTCTGACGGAGCCGCTTCTTCACTGATTTCGTATGGGCCATTCTTGATTCTAAATCCTAACTACTGCATTGAGCGCTGTGGATCACACCATTCAATTGCGACCTTCCTCTTTCGCAACCGGGCGGAGAGCTTACCAGAGGCCGCTGGGGATGTCAAACTTTTCAAGGGTCCAATTACATCCGGGTGTCGGACCAGAAGTGGTTGAGTGGCCCTGGGCCGTGGCCGAGTGTGAAACTGTGGCGGATGGCTTGGGTCAAATATGCTTTCGCGCGTTGGATGGCCTCGACCACCTCGAACCCCCTGGCGAGATAGGCGGCGATGGCCGCGGAATAGGTGCAGCCGGTGCCGTGCGTGTTCTTTGTAGCGATACGTGACGCGGAAAAGGATTGGAAGGTCTCGCCGTCGAACAGGTAGTCGGTGGCCTCAGTTGCGTCGAGGTGGCCGCCTTTCATCAGCACGTACCGGGGGCCCAAGTCATGGATGCGCTCGGCGGCGCGGCGCATTTCTCCTTCGCCGGCGATAGTCACATTGGACAAGACTTCCGCTTCGGGCACGTTGGGCGTGATCAGGAATGCCAGGGGCACGAGCCTGCGCGTGAGAGCCTCACGCCCGCCCTCCTGGAGCAGCGCATCGCCGCTTTTGGCCACCATGACGGGATCGACGACGAGCTTCTCGACGTGGTTGCGCGCGACGCTGTCCGCCACGGCTTCGATAATGGGCGCATTCGACAGCATGCCGGTTTTGGCGGCATCCACGCCGATGTCCTCGGCGACGACGTCGATCTGTTTTGCGACGATCTCCGGGGGAATGTCGTGGATGGCAAACACGCCCCGGGTATTCTGAGCGCTGATCGAGGTAACCGCGGCCATGCCGTACACGCCGAGGGCCGTGAAGGTCTTCAAATCGGCCTCGATACCGGCGCCACCGCCGGAATCGCTCCCGGCGATGGTCAACACACGGGCGATCCGCTGGTCAGTCATTGGACAACATCCCCGCCACGCAGGCCGTGGTGAAACAGGCCAAGGTGCCGCCGATGAAGGCCTTGATGCCCAGTTGCGCGATTTCGGCACGCCGCTCAGGCATCAGCCCGGACAGGCCGCCAATAAGAATGCCCAAGCTGCCGGGATTGGCGAATCCGCACAGCGCATACGTTGCAATGGTAACCGAGCGCGGACTGAGCACGCCGCTGTCGATCATCGGCTTCAGGTCCGAATAGGCGAGGAACTCGTTCAGCACGGTCTTCGTGCCCAGGAGTTCCGCAACCGGGCCGGCGTCGCGCCACGAAACGCCCAGCAGCAGCGCAAAGGGACGAAAGAATAACCCCATTGCGTCGGCAAAGGTGTAACCCGTGAGGCCTTCGAGGATCAGGTCGAACAGGAAGACCAGGCCGATGAAAGCAATGAGCATCGCAGCGACGTTCAGCGCCATGGTCAGCCCTCCCGAGGCCCCCCGCGCCGCCGCGTCGACCACGTTATGGCTCTCAATGGGGACTTCGACGCGGACGCCACCGCGGGTTTGGGGCTCACCGACCTCTGGCACCATCAGTTTCGAGATGAGAATGGCAGCCGGGGCGCTCATAATCGAGGCGGCCAGGAGGTGCCCCGGGTCCGCGCCGAAGTTTGCGTAGGCCACCATGACACTGGCCGCGATGGTCGCCATGAAGGCGGTCATGATCGTGCACAACTCCGAACGCGTCATCGACTTGAGGTACTGGCGGACGGCGCTCATGGACTCGATGCCCATGAACACCAGCAGCGCTGCGCTGAAGGTTTCCACACCGGATGTCTTCAACGTGCGGCGCATCAGCCATGCCATGAAACGGACTACGCCCTGGACAATATGCAAATGGAACAGGATGCCCGCCAAGGCCGACACGAAGATGATGACCGGCAGCACCTGAAACCCCACCACGGCGTTTATGACGAAGTCGTTCTCGGAGGTCAGCACCGCGTCCTTGCTGAGGATGAAGAACTGGGTCAGGTTGCCAAAGAGGAACTGGGCGCCCTCGGTGCTGGACTCGGTCACGACATCAAACCCTACCCTGACCCACTCGAACAGCTTCCGCCCGAGAGCCGTCCGCAAGATGAGCAATCCCAGCGCTAACTGCAACCCCAGCCCCCACACCACCAGTCGCCAGTTGGGCTTACGTCGGTCCTCAGACAGCAACCATGCCAGCGCCACCATCGCCAGCAGGCCTACAAAGCTCATGAAACGCAGTAGTATCGGATTTTCCATAACGCGCCGTCCTCGTTCCGCTTACGCGGAATTGTAGGTCATTGATGCGGCACGGGGCAAATACTAATTTGAAACTAAAACACTCACATTTAGTATTTGACAACTGTGATGCCGTATTATATACTAATTCTGGATGAATTAGTATAAAATTAGTAGATTCACAACCTCCTGATACGAAAGGTGATAGCAGCGTGAGAAAACCCAAACGGCCACCTGACTTCGAGAAAGTCGGCGAGCGCATCAGACAAGACGCCGAACGGTTTCTCAGAAGCTACGAGGCGGTTCCAGGCCCGTTGGCCCATGGGAGATACCTGCATTGGGACAAGCTGGTGCACTATCCTCCGCCGGAAGGGCTGTCACACGAGGAGTGGTGGTTCGCGCTAGCCATCCAGCGGCGCATCTTGTTCAAGGAAGTGCCGTTGCGTGATAAGGAGGGGGCGCCGTTCAACTATCTTGAAGTGGACCCGATTCCTGAAAGGCTGCACGAGATTGCCATGGGCGCAGGCGGCCTCATCGAGATGCCCGAGCAGATCACGAACCCGGACACGAGGGACCGGTACTACGTCAGTTCGCTCATTGAGGAGGCGATTACCTCGAGCCAACTCGAGGGGGCCGCCACGACACGGCAGGTGGCCCGGGACATGCTCCGGTCACGTCGAAAACCCACCGACAGGGGCGAACGGATGATTCTCAACAATTTCCTGACCATGCAGCGAATCGGCGGATTGAAGAACGAGCCTCTGACAAGAGAGCTGGTCTTCGAGATGCATCGGCTCATTACGGACCAGACCTTGCGCGAGCCGACAAGTGCCGGGGCGTTCCGGCGGGCGCACCACAGGGTGGCCGTCGTGAACGAAAACGGTCAGCTCTTCCACGACCCACCGCCGGCCGAGGAACTCGCGGAGCGGATGGCGGCCATGTGCGATTTCGCCAACGGCAAGACACCCGAGGGTTTCATCCACCCGGTCGTTCGCTCGATCATCCTCCACTTCTGGCTGGCCTATGATCACCCGTTTGCCGATGGCAACGGCCGGACGGCGCGGGCCTTGTTCTACTGGTCCATGCTGCGCCACGGTTTTTGGCTCTTCGCGTATGTCTCGATTTCGCAAGTCATACTTCGGGCACCATCCAAGTACGCCCGGGCGTTTCTGTACACGGAGACGGACCAGAATGATCTGACGTACTTCGTCCTCTACCATCTCGAGGTCATTCGTCAGGCGATCAAGGCGCTGCACGCATACATCAAGCGAAAGACAGGGCAACTGCAAGTCGTCGAGCGTCAGTTGAAAGGGGTAGGCATCCTCAACCATCGGCAGCGCGCGCTTATCGGTCACGCCCTTCGCCATCCGCATCACCGATACACGATTGAGTACCATCGCACGAGTCACGACATCGTTCATCAGACCGCCCGGGCAGACTTGCTTGCTCTGCGACGCCGTGGTCTGCTGGAAGGCGAAAAAGTCGGCAAGACCTGGTACTTTACGCCGGTCGACAACCTTGAGAGCAAGCTGGCCAAATTGTCCTGAGGGCGCCGAGAGCCTCCCGGCGAGGTATATTCGGGTTCCCATCCCCATTTCACCGCGCGACAACCTGTCCGTGCCGTCGTCAGAGACTTTCGCGCGCGGAGAGGCCCGCGAAAAGGGGCTCGTACTGTCCGGTGAGAAGCGCTATAATGGGGGTCGGTGAAACGGCATCGGAGTGTCAGACGCAGATGTTCGAGGTTAGGGAAAAGTTTCGGCTCTCGCCGCGGTTCCTGGCCCAATTCAGGGGGAAGCAGCCGGCATGGGGACCGCTGGGCTATGTGACCTACAAGCGGACGTATGCCCGGGTGGTCCCCGGTGGCAATGGCCGGACCGAGGAATACTGGGAAACGGTCCGCCGGGTTGTCGAGGGCTGCTATACGATCCAGCTCAATCATTGCAAGAGCCTCAAGCTGCCCTGGAATGCCCACAAGGCACAGCGATCGGCCCAAGAGATGTTTCGGTTGATGTGGGACTTCAAGTTCCTGCCGCCAGGGCGCGGGCTGTGGATGATGGGCACGGACTATATCTGGGAACGGGGTTCTGCGGCGCTGAACAACTGCGCCTTTGTCTCGACGGACGAAATCGCCGTCAGCTTCTCCGAGCCCTTCTGCTTCCTGATGGACATGTCCATGCTGGGCGTCGGGGTCGCATTCGACACGAAGGGCGCCGGCCAGGTGACCATCGAGCGGCCTAAGGTCAGCGACGAGACGTACGTGGTAGGGGACTCAAAGGAGGGCTGGTGCGACGTCGCGCGGTGCATTCTCGAGTCCTATGTCGGCCACGGGAAACGCCCTGGGAAAATCGATTACTCGAAGGTCCGTCCCGCAGGAACGCCTATCAAGACTTTCGGCGGTATCGCGCCGGGACCGCAGCCGCTGATGGACTGCATCGCCAACATCGATACGATCCTGGCCCAGCGCGAGGACAAGCCCATTTCTTCAACAGACATCACCGACCTAATGAACGTGATCGGCAAATGCGTCGTGTCAGGCGGCGTGCGGCGGACGGCCGAATTGGCCCTGGGCAACCCGGGCGACGAGGCATATTTGAGGTTGAAAGACCCGGCCCTCAATGGAGAGCGGCTGAAGGCGTGGCGCTGGGCCTCGAACAATAGTGTGTCGGTGGACAAGGGCATGAATTACGCGGAGATTAGCGCTCAGACCGCGAAGAACGGTGAGCCGGGCTATTTCTGGCTGAAGAATGCCCAGGCTTTCGGCCGCGTGAAAGACGGCCCGAACTGGGTCGACGCCAAGGTCGCCGGGACTAATCCCTGCGCCGAGCAGAGCCTCGAATCCTTCGAGATATGCAATCTGGTCGAGACGTTCCCTTCGCTGCACGACTCGTTCGAGGAATACAAGCGCACGCTGAAGTTCGCCTATCTGTATGCCAAAACGGTAACCCTGATCCCGACGCACAACGAGCGGACCAATGCCATCATGCTGCGCAATCGCCGCATCGGCCTGTCACAGTCCGGCATCATCGAGTCGTTCGAGAAGCATGGGCGGTATGCCCACTTCGAGTGGTGCGACGTGGGCTACGAATACATCTGCCAGCTCGACAAAATCTACGCGCAATGGCTCTGCATCCCCGAAAGCATCAAGAAGACCAGCGTCAAACCCAGCGGCACAGTGTCGCTGCTGCCCGGCGTCACACCGGGGATTCACTATCCACACTCGCAGTATTATATGCGCACGATCCGCATCGACAAGACCAGCGTGCTCGTCGAGCCCATCCGTAAGGCCGGGTACCGCGTCGAGGAATCGGTCTATGGCGACAATACGTGGGTCGTGTATTTCCCCGTCGAGCACAAGCACTTTGACCGCGCTAAAGCGGATGTATCGATCTGGGAACAAGTTGAAAACATCGCTCAGATGCAATACTACTGGGCCGATAACCAAGTCAGCGCGACGGTTACGTTCAAGCCCGAGGAGGCCAAGGACATCCCGAGGATTCTCGAACTGTATGAGGCGAGGCTGAAATCCATCAGCTTCCTGCCGCTCAAGGACCATAATTATCCACAGGCGCCCTATCAGGAGATTCCTGGCGAAGCCTATTTCCAGGCGGTGGCGAAACTCCAACCAATCGATTTCCGCACGCTTAATACCGACGAGGCACAGGACATTTACTGCGACCGCGAGAAGTGTATCGTCGAGGAGCCTGAGCACTTCCCCGAGCCGCAGGAGTTCGAGTTCGTGTTCGATTACGCGCCGCGCGCTGAGGCGGACAACGGGGAGTCCGAAGCACACGTGCCCAAATGAACTATGCCGACGTTCAAGAGGCGCGCGGCGGACACAACTGACCGTTCAGGGAGTAAAACCAGGGTGGGGCCTGCCCGCCGTCCCCGGCAGCGGTTGACTTGACTGGCGGGAATGTGGCATAGTAGCGCCAGATAAGGAGAAGGGAATAGGAAGCGCCCTCCGGTGAAGGGCTGCATCGGCGCCTATCAAGGGACACGCCTTACAGGATTTCGTCCTCACTCTTCATGCAAGTATCTCTGTTTGCCGAAGTTCTTTACCAAGTACAGTGCAGCACAATTAAGGCCACAAATCGGGTTCAGCGCCTTGCGGGAGGCAACCACCGCCCC
>CAYRLQ010000100.1:0-13610 GCA_964425145.1 uncultured Nitrospiraceae bacterium | reverse complement strand
GCACTCCAAAGCGCAAGTAAGCTTGCGCGGAGTTGTTGTATGTGTATGTCAGTGCTTGCCCGCCTCTGGCGGGCTTGTCAGGCGGTGGGGTGAAATCTCCGGGAAAACGCCTCTGCGACGCCTGAAGTACATTTACGACATCGTGGCCGGGGCGCCGAAGACGAAGTGAGCCCTGGAATGCGCGAGCGGCTGCGGGCACTGGGGTACTTGGATTAGCCCATCTCGGGGAAGTAGTGCGCTTCAATCATCGCGCAGAAGGTATGGTAAAGCACCAGATGCGCTTCCTGCACTTCTTTCGTCGAATCACCCGGTGCTTTGATGGCTATATCGGCCAACTCGGCCATCCTGCCACCGTGTGGGCCTGTGAGGCAGGCCGTCGTTGCGCCAATGGCTTTCGCGACAGCCAGGGCCATCAGGCAGTTGTCGGCATTGCCGCTGGTCGAGATGCCCAGGACTGCGTCGTCCGGCTTGGCCAAAGCGTGGGTCTCCTGGGCGAAGGCGATATCGCGCAACGGCGAGTCGTTTTCCACGGCGGTCTTTAGCGAAGCGTTCAATCCGAGTGTGACAGCCGGCAGGCCCACCTCGAGGTGTTGGGCCAACTCGCTTCCGAAAGGGAGAGTCTCCAAGCGCCGGGCCAGTTCGACCGGTACCGGCCGTTGCCGCTCGAAGCCTTTGCACAGTTCGCCTACGATGTGCATCGCGTCGGCCTGGCTGCCACCGTTGCCACACACGAGCAACTTGCCGCCGCCGTCATAGACGTTCACGAGGGCCGCGTGTAACGCCAGCAGCCCCTCGACGCACGCCTCGAGGTCGGGGCGGCGCCCAAGCATCTCGTCGAGGATGGCTTGTTCGACTGGTTCCAGTTTGTTCATGACAATTGGTGCCCTGCGACGCCTGTTTCGCACACCTATTTCGTTTCGAGCCCGTGCAGTACGGCCAAGAGGAAATCGCGGTTATCGGCGGTCAGATACCGCATAGTGCCGCCCATACGCGCGAAAGTCTTATTATAACGCAGATAGTAATCCGGGTTGTCCATCGGCGGTTCGCCCTGTTGCCAGTCCCAGTGCGACTCGGCCAAATCCACAATCACCATAAAGTGATTATCAATATGTCCCCCCTGCTGAATCGCAAGGTTTTGCGCCATCGAAAGCGATTTCTCGAAGACCATCGGCGACATGACCGCAGACCCGATCGACATGTATACACCGCCGTCCAGCTTCGATACGCTGTGCGCATAGGCCAGGAAATCCCGCTGAGCCGCGCGGCCAATTGCCGCACAGTGGTTCATGGGATGCACGTAAATGATGTCGTGGCCGATCATCGGATGGCCCGTGAACGGGACCCCGAGGCGATACGCCGCCGCTTGCAGTCCGTACTGCTTGAACGGATGCGGCAAGTTCAGCCACCCCGGTTCGAGCTTGAACGTCCGGATAGCGTAAAGCAGGTCTGCAGCACCCGCGGCGCGCGGCGGGCTGGTATCGAGGGCCTCGGCGATTTCCTCCCGCAGCGCGCCCTCGGACGGGATTTCCAGCTCTTCATTCTCGACCAGCACCCCGACCGACTCGCCGTAGCCCAGCCCACGGTAGGCCCCGACCACGATCGCCAGGTTGAGGTAGAATCCGGTCTCCTCCCAGATGCCAAACTCGCCCCGGGTTACGTTTGCGCGGACGTCTTCGCTGCTGTGGCCCTGGAACGCGAACTCCCAGTCATGGATGATCCCTGCGCCGTTCGTCGCCAAATGCGTCACCCAACCGTCCTCCATCAGCTTGATCAAGACCGGCGCCAGTCCGTTCTTGATCGTGTGCGCGCCGAACGCCAACATGCGGGCTTTCCCAGCATCTCTCGCCCGCACGATCCGCTCGACAGTTTCATTCACCACCGCCTGTCCCGCATCAGTGAGCGGCGCAGGAGAAGCGGTAGGGGGAATGTGATCGCGTTCGATGAATACCTTGTCCTTACGCTCGCCCAGCGGCTTGAAGCGAATCTTGTGTCGATCGAATTCTGAGTGAGACATATTGGACGAGTGTCCTTCCTATTCGTTATTTCCGGTCATGGCATTCACTCGGAGTGCTTTCTCCAAAAATCGCGAACTCGGCGGAAGTGCTCAATTCGTTCGTTGATCTTGCCAATTTGCTTTGACTCAAGAGCTTGCAAGGACCAACCATACCACCGTGGTCACGGGGACGCAAACGGGAATTACCGGAATACCTGGGAGAAGTCCAGTCCGTGCAAGGGTTGACCCCGACAACCAAGTGTGGTAGCATAATATTCGGCAAAGAACAAGGGCGGGCAACGGACCAGAGGCCAAAGCCGTGGTGTCTCTTTTCCGGTCAATATGTGGCGCTGTCGGTGGGGCCGCTAGACATCACCACGTTTATACACCCCGGCTCCTGTGCAAGGAAGGGTGAGCGCCTCGAGTAACCTGCGAAGTGTGCAGCAAGTCCGAAGCTGGGGAACGCGATTATGCAGGGACACCGCTTGGCAGCTTTGGGGTTAGGGGTGGCCGTTTTGGCCGCGGTCGTAGTGGTTTTCCTGTTATTTACCACTCTGAGAGAACAGAAAGCGTCTGGCCTGGTAAGTCGGGAAGTGACTGACCGAGGGGAAAGGGAGGGAAAACGCGAGCGCAACGGCGAAACGTCCACCCCTATCAAGCCGCCTGCGGTGAAGCTCGAGACCATCGTGAAGCAACTGCTCCTTGATGGCCGCAGCGAGTCCACGCCATCCGACACGGAATCGGGAACAGCAGACCGTCAGGATATTCGGGGCTGCGTCACCGACGAATATGGCAGCCCGGTCGCCGGCGCGCAGGTCCGAGAAGGGCCCGTCGCCGTGGCTGCGAAGGGCTCGAGTACGCTTGCAACGAGCGAGGCTGACGGCACGTTCACGGTTGCCGCGGATCGTGTTTCCGCCGGCCAGCTATCCGCATTCCACCCGAAGTACACGCCGGCCTCAGGGCCGGTAGTAGATAATCGCGTACGGATTGTCCTGGGCCGCGCCGGGAGTATTTTCGGCGCCGTGTATATTGATTCAGAGCCGGCCCGAAACGTCTCCCTTAGACTCAGCGATTCAGTCGACAGTTCCACATTTGCGAGAACCACAACCGGCCCAGATGGGCGGTTTCAGTTTGAACAGGTGCTTCCCGGGGAGTGGGTCGTATCGGTGAGCGGCCGGTATCCTAGCGGCATTCCCATAGATGCCAAGAGACACGTCATCGTCGAGGAGTCGGCTGACACACAGGTGACTTTCGATTTCTACTCGGAGATGGCCTTGCTGGAAGGGCGGGTTACCATCAATGGTAAAGCTCCGGTGTCCTTCTCCATATTCGGCTGGGTGAGCGCGGCCGAGGGCGTGGCGCGATTCTCCGCCACCGAAGGGCCCGACGGCACGTATCGCGCCGAGAGTGTTACACCCGGCTTGGCACGCGTACGTGCAGAGGCCACCGGACTCGACGAGTTTACCCACACGCGGGATGCGGAAGTGATGCTCAACCCCGGCGAGTCGCACACGCTCAACTTCGATTTCAGCGGCGGCGCCACCGTCTTCGGAAAGGTGGCCAATCTCATCCCCGGAGCCAACAACGGCGTGGCCATGCTCCGAGGGCACCTTCCTCCGCTGGATCCGGCCACACTCACGACGGAGGACTTCTACGCCTATCTGCAGCGGGTAGACCGCGATGTCTTCCTCGACCAGACCGGGGAATTCCTCGAGAAGCACCTGGCGCCTGGCGATTACACTGTCATCGCGTTCTCTGTGCCCGGCCGGGCACGCGAAGCCGCAGCGTTCCGCGACGGCCTCTATGACTGGGTGTATCTCACGTTGGAGGAAGGCCAGGAACTCGAGTTGCAGCTCACCGTCCAGTGAACCGTCGTGGAGCCTATCCGAAAAGATCCCAACAAATTCCGGGTAGACCACTCTCAATTGTTATTGGAACCTGGGGTTGGGCTTTTTCTCGGCCCGGAATTGAGTGTAGTGTCAGTCGATTGCCGCACTTACTACGGTTTTACAATTGCAATTCGATGGTTACGATCCTTTTTTTAGCGACCTTCAAGCGGAGCGTATTGCCTTTCGGCTCGAGTCTCTCTTGGCGCGCTTCGTTGAGGTTGGTGAGCCAGGCCCGTTTGATGGGCTTCCAGAGCTTCAACGTACCTGTGATCCCCCTGCCGGTCGGGTTGAAAAACCGCACTATATAGCTTCTTTTGCGGTCTTCGGCGCGTTTGAAGGCGGTGATTTGAAGATTTTTGCCGGTAAGTTCGAGGAAACTCATCGCTTTGGGCAACTTGCCTTTATGCGGGCCGGCTTGGGCCGCTTCAAGGGGCAGATTGAGGTCTTCAGCCTGCTCATACACGCCGTTGGTCCAATCACCCGTGTGTGGATAAATGGCGTAAGAGACCTCATGGTGCCCGGGGCATTGAGACAGTTCCATATCGGGGAACACATCCCAGCGTCCGAAGATCGGCGCGTTGCGGAATGTGAAGGCCCGCAACAGCGTGATGGCCAGGGGGCGTTCCTCGGTATCCATGGCCTCGTACTCGCGCAGGCCCGAGTTGTTCAGGATGGCGAAGCCCTGCTCGCCGTCGGTCATATCCACGAAACGCTGCATGGGATACTGCGGGTTCGGCCTGCCGTAGTAGGCGCTGCCCTTCTTCACGTGGATGTCGCGTGATATAACGTCGAAGACCGCTTCAGCGTCTGTCCGATCGCAATCGAGCCGCGTGGGGAAGACGACGCGCAGGCGATGGTGCTTGCAGTCGTTGTCGAACGAGGTCTTCACGTCGAGCCGCCTCTGACCGGCGCGCAGCGTGAACCGGCTGGTGATGACCATTTCATTGTGTTCCTCCGTCCGGCGCGTATGGTTCATCATGTCGTCACGGAACTCAGCGGTGAGCGGGTCCTCGACGTCAATTGGAATCTGCATATGGTAGTCCACGCGCATCCGGGTAAAGATCAGGCCGGCCTCTTCTAACTCAATGCTGCATGGGAAGCCGTGGGAGGTAATGGTCTCGTTTTGATCGGGCACGGCATGGATCCAGGAGTGGCCGGTTTCGCCGCTGTCCTCGAAGTAGTGCTGGCCGGTGAAGGTATGGCCGCTATCCTTCTGCGTGATGTCCAGTGTGCCGTCGCTGTTGAACTCGACGCGCAGGTATTCGTTCTCAAGCACATTGGCTTCAACCGCCAGCGTGCCGCGAGGATGCTCGAACTTCTCTTCCCGCACGAGGTGATAGGTCTTGTATCCATAGGGGGGGACCTCATCCACTTCGACGTGACACAGTACACGCTCCGAACGCAACTCGATCGAGATGTCCTGGAGATTGCGCACGAGCGTGCCGGTTGGAAAGCGTTCCTTGACCTGTAGACGGCCTTGTTTCTTGCCGTCCGGTGTCCGCAGGCTGAAGGCTTCATAGCCCATATTTTGCGCCATGTCGACATAGCACGAGATCACCCCGCTGCGCGGGAATGGGCACGGATTGAACACGGTTAGCACCGCATCCTTTGCCGAGAGGTCCGAATTATCGATCTTGATCTGGACCGCCTGCATGCCGCGCCGCGCCAGTCCTTCGCTGATGATGCTGACCTGGTCGAAGCGCATGAGCGAATCCTTTTCCATCTGGTCGATGCCGCCGCCGGTGATGGTGTCGTGCGGGTGATTCTGGAGCAACATTTTCCAGGCCCGGTCGAGGGCGGTCTTGACGTATTCGCCGCCCGCCATGGAACCGATCGCGCTCCACGGCTCCGCGAGGCGTTCGAGGTCCACTTCCGCCCTATGATTGGCCCGCTTCAAGCGTGGCCGCGCGCTGATCACATCGCCCATGAGGTGGGTCCACTTGCCCGTCGAGCCCGGATCGCGGAATTCCCCCGTGAGCACGGTCGGATTTTTCACCTCTCGGCGCATGGCATCCATGTATTGCTCGAGGTTCGAGAACTTGATCGTGTGCTCCGGCGCCATTTCCCGGCACAGCTTCATGATTCTCGTTTCCTCAGGATCGGGATTGGATGAGTCAAAGCCCTGCATGCAGCAGATGTGGCTCGTGGAGAAATGTTCCGATTCGTCCTTGACCAGCTTGCGCAACTGGTCGGGGATCGGGGCAGTATTCCACTGCTTCTTCTTATCGTCCAGCACGTAGTAGTGCCCCCGGGGGTGGCGGTCCGTGGCCAGCCGGAACGGTGCGGCGCCGCGGTCCCAGTCATACCGGGCAAACACGTCGTCCGACCCATACCGAAGCACCCGGTATACATAGATGTAGTAGCTGAACCGGCTCATGCACCCGAACCGCATACCGAGCAGGCGCGATCCGTCAGGGCCTTCGAGGATGTATTCACTCTTGGGCGTGTTGATGCCTCGGTAAAAGATGATGGTGTCGATGTTGAAACCGTTATAGATTTGCGGCATCTGCGACGGCTGGCCGTAGCCGAACGGCGTATACCCCACTTTTGAGACCTTGCCCAACTCTGCGGCGGCGCGGTGACCTACTACAAGATTACGAACCAGCGATTCGCCGTTGACGATGTACCCTTCTGGAAGGGAATACCACGGCCCTACGATGAGGCGGCCGGACTTGACATGTTTTTCGATGGCCTCACGCTTTTCGGGGCGTAATTCCAGATAATCTTCGACGCAAAGCGTCTGCGAATCCATCGTGAACGAATGGAAATCCATGTCCTTCTCGAGCAGGTCGAGCAGCGCGTCCATGAATTCGAGGAGCAACAACCGCGTTTCCTCGAATGGGTACACCCATTCGCGGTCCCAGTGCGAGTTGCTGACTACGTGAATAGTTTTGCGCTCGTCTGCCATGCCAATTCCTCCGCGTCGGGAACCCACAACCGTCCGATTGTAGCACGGGCCGTCCCGAATCGGAAGCTTACGAACAGCGCCGTCACAAATCCAACCTACCCGTTATTGCGAGCGAAAGCGAAGCAATCTCGCCTGAGTTAAGCCACTATGCCTAAAGAGATTGCCGCGTCGCTCCCTTCGCTCGCTCCTCGCAATGACGCGCAAGGGAATTGCGTATTCTATCACCCAGTCCGCCGCCCACTCGTCATTACGTTCGCGGTGCAAACGCCATACTCGCTCTGAGGTGTGCCAAGCTCTCACTAAGAGACGAAGATTTCTGGGAACAACGCCCAGCATGAAAACCCCAAAATATGACGCAGGCCCACAGCGCGCATGGGGCGGCGCGGTCCGGCATAAACCCGCAGGAAACGTGCATTCTATTGGCCGTTTTTGTTACATTCTTGCATAAATGCACGGAGATGCAATAACGACGGAGAGAACCGGTGAAGAGTGACGAGATTCGGGCGGGCTTTCTGGACTTTTTCCGCGAACGCGGCCATGTAATCGAACGCAGCGACACGATTGTGCCGAGCAATGACCCGTCGCTCCTATTCTCCAGCGCCGGTATGGTCCAGTTCAAGCCCTACTGGACGGGTGAAGTTCGTGTGCCGTACCGCCGCGCGGCGACGGCGCAAAAGTGCCTGCGGGCCGGCGGCAAAGCCAACGACCTCGACGAGGTGGGTAAGACCTCGCGCCACCTGACCTTCTTCGAGATGCTCGGCAACTTCTCGTTCGGGGATTACTTCAAGCGCGAGGCCATACTATGGGCATGGGAGTACTCGACCGAAGTCATCAAGCTGGCCCCGGACCTGATTTGGATTTCGGTCTACGAAGATGACGACGAGGCCTTCGACATTTGGGAAAAGGAGGTTGGAATTCCGGCCTCGAGAATCGCGCGATTGGGATCGAAGGAGAACTTCTGGGGGCCTGCGGGCGACACAGGCGCTTGTGGCCCCTGTTCGGAATTGCACGTCGACCGCGGCGAGGCCGTTGGTTGCGGCCGTGCGGAATGCGGCCCCGGCTGCGAGGAGTGCGAGCGGTTCTTCGAATTCTGGAACCTCGTGTTTCCCCAGTACGACCAGCAGCCAGATGGGTCCCGCCCGCTGCTGAAGAATCGCGGTATCGACACCGGCCTGGGCCTCGAACGCCTTGCGGCGTTGCTACAGAACAAAGAAACTGTGTTCGACACGGACGGCATTTCCCCCATTATCGCGGCGACGGAGGGCCTTAGCAAGGCCAAGTACACAGATACTCCTATGCCGTTCCGCGTGATTGCCGACCACGCGCGCGCCCTCTCGTTCATGATCGCCGACGGCATACTGCCCGGCAATGAAGGCCGGGGTTACGTCGAACGCCGTCTGCTCCGACGGGCGGCCCGGTTCGGCCGCGAGATCGGCCTCGAAGAACCTTTCCTGTATAAGGTCGTCCCGACGGTGGTTGACTTGATGAAGCACCAATATCCTGAGTTGGTCGAGCAGCGCCTCCAGATCGAAAAGCTCGTTGCCACCGAGGAAGAACGCTTCGCTGCCACGCTGGCCCGCGGCATGGACCTTCTCGAAGACCTTTTCAAGAAAATGGATAAGGACGGTGACCGGCTCGTGCCCGGCCCAGAGTTATTCCGCATGCATGATACGTTCGGTTTTCCGCTCGATCTGGCCTCCGATATCGCCACTGACCGCGGATATGAAATCGATCACGAAGGTTTCGAGGCGGAAATGGTCAAACAGCGCCAAAGGGCGCGAACCGCCTGGGCCGGTAGCGGCGAAGCAGCCCTGGCGCCCATATACCGGGTTACCTACGACATAGTGGGCGACACCGAATTTGTGGGTTACGAGACCTCCAAGTGCTCGGCGAAGATCGAGGCGATCATACGAGGCGGCGAACGCGTCGAGACCCTGACCGAGGAGCAAGCAGGGGAGATCATCCTCGACCGAACCCCGTTCTACGCCGAGGCCGGCGGGCAGGTCGCCGATACAGGCAGCCTCGACAGCGTCGAGGGAAACGCCCACGTTTCCGGCGCCAAGGCCCCGTTGGGCAAGATGACTTTGCACGCGGTCCAGGTCGCCCGAGGCACGTTCAAGGTGGGCAGCCGCGTCGACGCTGCCATCAATGCCCAGGCACGCAGCGCTACGGAAGCGCACCATACCACGACACACCTGCTTCAGGCGGCGCTGCAAGAAACGCTTGGGAGCCACGTGCACCAGGCCGGGTCGCGGGTCGGCCCAGAGCGATTACGGTTTGATTTCACCCATTTCGAAGGTATTCCTGCCGAACGACTGAAAGACATCGAGCGTATGGTGAACGCCTTTATCCGCAGCAACACGCCTGTGTCCGTCGAGTTCATGTCCCAGGCCGACGCGCGCGAAGCCGGCGCGATGGCCTTGTTCGGCGAAAAGTACGAGGATGTGGTCCGCGTGGTCAGAGTGGGGGACATCAGCATGGAACTGTGCGGTGGTTGCCACGTGAAACAAACCGGTGTCATCGGGTATTTCAAGATTTTGAGCGAGTCCTCGGTCGCCTCCGGGGTCCGCCGCATCGAGGCCGTTTGCGGCGAGCCCTGTGTGGGTGTCTTACAGAATCGTGATCGCCAACTGGCCGGCCTCGGGTCGATGCTCAACGTTGCCGTCGAGGAGGTGCAAGTCCGTGTTCAGGCTCTGCTCGACGAGAACAAGCGGCTCGAGCGCGAGGTCAAGAGATGGAAACAGGCCGCGGCGAGTGGTGAGTCCGTGGACTACATGGCCAACGTTCAGGAGGTCAACGGCGTCAGGGTGCTGGCCACCGAGATTGAGGGTCAGGACGCCGCGGACTTACGCATAGTGCTCGACAGCCTGCGCGATAAGCTTGGCTCCGGCGTGATCGTAGTGGGCAGTGCAAACGAGGGGAAAGCGGCCTTGTGTGTGGGGGTCACCAAGGACCTCACCGGCCGCATCAAAGCGGGCGACATCGTCAAACGGCTTGCGCCCATCGTCGGCGGTGGGGGAGGGGGCCGACCCGAGATGGCCCAGGCCGGCGGCAAGCTCCCCGACAAGCTCCCCGAGGCTATTGCGAAGGTGCCGGAGGTCGTCGCGGCGCTGCTGCGGCTGGCGAGTCCTGGTTGACGATTTTGAAGAGCGCACCCACAAGGGCAAGTCCTGCGGGTCTGCCTTTTATGGTTGCTCACAAGAATCTGTGCAACCAAAGTGTCCAGGGCGGCTCATAACTGCTTGGAATACAAGGCGATACCGAGTTGAATCGCCCATGATAAAGCGGCACGCTAATCACGCGCTTTGGTATTCTGGGGACAGTATACTTAATTCAGTAGGAAGCGAAAACCAGGACTAAAGACCAAGAACGACTGAATTAAGTATACTGTCCCCAGAATACCCCTGTTCCAATTGTGTGAAGTGGTGCGTTTGCCTCTCGGCAAGCCGTACCGTAAAATGTTGGGGGAGAGGAGTGGACTTCTTGACTAGTCGATGTCATAGACATGTCCGGTGCAGGGTCTGCATCTGCATGTTGGCCGCCGTGGCCGTGTTACATGCGGATGCGGCGTCCGGCGCAGGAATGACTGGCCATGAAACACCCAAGTTTCCCAATGCTGCTGCGGCCCTCGAGTCGCTGGGCTACGCTGCGGATGATTATACGGTGTTGTTGACCTGGAACGAAGTGGCTCGCCATGGCGAAGGGCCCCTTGTTATCGGCCACCGCGTGGCAGCGGCTGACGGCGGCAGGGGAACGTTTGACTTGTACACCGACGTCAATGGCGCGCCGCTCGACGCGGCCACATTGGCTGCGCTGGGTATCCGCCCGAAGGTCTGGGATCGGCCGCCCGTCACGCACGATGCGGAGCAATCCGTGACCGTGCCCAAGGAGGCAGGCCCGCCTCCCGAGCCCGTAAGCGCCTCTGCAGGCGCCGGCCCTACGGTGCTGGTGGCGCTCCCAGCGGTCGACCTCGAGCAGATTCTGGGTGAAGACGCCCGGGGTGAATCCACAGCGGAGAAAGGCGTCATGCGAATCGGCGTGTTTCAGGAGTTGGAGCAGCCCGTTGTGGTCACGGCGCACAACGCTACACACGGGGTCTGGGAAACCCTCGATGATGGCAGCCAGCTCTGGGCGGCAACGATTTATTCTCCCGATGCTGTTGGCCAACGGGTCCATTTTCGCGTGTTGGCAGTCCCGGCGGGCGCACGGGTCGTCGTCTACAATGTGGCGGACCCGGGGGAGGCCTACGGGCCATATCAGGCCCCCGCCTCGGCCGAGCCGGACCTGTGGAGCGCCACATGCTTCTCGGATGCGGTAACTGTCGAGTGTTTTGTGCCAGCGGGCACGGACCCGCAGGGGCTCAGGCTCGAGATCGACCGCACCATCCATATCTACCGGGAGTTTGGCCGGTGGCCCTGGCTGAAGGCGGCAGGCTACTGCAATCTGGACGTCGCCTGTGACGAAGAATGGCCTGAGGAGGTCGCTTATACAGCCGCGGATTGGAGCACGACTGCGCTGGGTATCGGCGGCATCGGCACCATCGGCCATTCCGGTTACCTGTGGTGCACGGGGACGCTCGTGGCCGACCTCGACCCGACATCGACCATCCCCTATTTCTGGACAGCCAACCACTGTGTGGAAGGCCAAGGCGAGGCCGAATCTATCGAGGTCTACTGGCGGTATCAGCGCGATGGCTGCGGCGGCACCGTTCCTAATGTGAGAACCGTGCCCAGAACCACCGGTGGCGCCGATTACCTCGCCGGGGCGGTGTACCCCAGCGGCACGGATTTCACACTCTTACGCTTGCGCGACGACCCGCCGGCTGGACTGACTTACGTAGGATGGTCGGTCGGGCCCCCGAAAATCGGCACGGACATTACCTGCGTTCACCATCCCAGTGGAGATTACAAGCGGATTGCCTTCGGAACGCTCACTGATGGCGCAGACCCGTGTTTTTCTGCTGCGCCACCCGGAACACTGTTTCATCAGGCCACCTGGTATGCCGGCACCACCGAAGCGGGGTCCTCGGGCTCTCCGTTGATGGTCGCGTCAACCCAGCGCATCATCGGTCAGCTTTACGGCGGCTATGCCTCCTGCTCCACCCCTCAGTGTCCGGACTACTTCGGCCGCTTCGACGTAACGTTCCCTATCGTCGAATCTTGGTTAGCCCCCGATCATGATCCCCTCGACATCGACTATTCAGGAACCGTTGATGCCGCGGACATTCAAAAAGTCGTCAACGCAGCGCTGGGCATGGATGTCGCTCCGTATCACGCGGACGTGGACGGTTCGGGCAGTGTGGATGCAGTGGATGTGCAGTTGCTGATTATCGCGGTACTGGACTAGGTGCAATGGAAGCCGAAAATTTTAGCCCTCTTTTTAATCTGACCTGAAGTTTTGGTTTTATTTATTAAAGCGAAATAGCTCATTTAGAAATCAGAGAGAAAAATGAGAGCCACGACAAGAGATGAGGATTGAATTATGGATGAAGGGTTAATCGATGACTTTTTACGCAAGAAGAATGTTTTTGCAGTGGTTGGAGCTTCAAAAAATCCTGATAAGTATGGACATCAAGTATATAAGGACTTAAAAGGAGCTGGATACACAGTTTATCCTTTGAATCCAAACGCTGATAAAATCTTGGGAGATAAATGCTACGTCGGGTTAAATGATTTACCAACAAAACCAGATGTTGTTGATATAGTGGTTCCACCAAAGATTACTGAAAATGTCGTTAGGGAATGTGAAAGATTAGGAATTAAAAAGGTCTGGATGCAGCCTGGTTCCGAATCAGACAGTGCAATTGCTTTTTGCAAAGACAACAACATTGAAGTTTTACACGGAGTTTGTGTAATGATCGAAAGGAGAAGAAATTTAGAGGGATAGGCTAGCGCTACAACGCTAGATTCCAGTATCAACTATCGTGTAAATCCAAACAGACAAAAGGATTACGTGGGGAGGGCGCGATTCCTGTCGAGCCGCACTCGCCCCGACGGCTCGACAGGAGTCTCGCCCTCCCCCAAGACGGCTCGACAGGAGTCTCGCCCTCCCCCAAGGGCTCGGCGCCGAACGGGGCTAACCCAAACGCGTCATCCAGAATCCAGCGTTGTAGTGCTAACAGCCCCCGTTTTGCCGATCATTGCCAGCAACCGGCTATGGATTACTCGGTCACGAGAATCGCCGCGTCGATGTATTGGCCGCCGTCGTCCTGGTGGCAGTGAATGGCGATGACGTTCGCACCAGGGCGCAGCGCGGCGCGTAAGGGCTCGGTGATGTCGAAGCCCTGGTACGCGTTGTTCCAACGGCTCCCTTTCCACACCTGGTTCCCGTTCACGTGGACCTGGGTGGCGTTGTCGTGGTGAATGACCAGCATCGCCTTGCCAAAGGCCTCGCCATCGAAGGTGCAGGCCTGCCGCAGCCAGATGTTCTTGCTGTCCCAACGCGTGTGGATACGGTTCTCCCAGCCGCCTTTCTGGCCGAAGCCGGCGCGGCCGGTCTTCCAGCTCGAGTCATCGAAATCCAATTCACGCCAACCTTTATTCGGCGCCTTGGTGACGTAACGCCATGCACGCGCCGGCGGACCGTCGGGCTCGGCCCCTACGAGCACCTTCCAGGAGTCCGAAGCCGCCGGGCTCTCGAGCGGCGGCTCGACTTCATATCGCGCCTGGCAGGCGTTGATGGCGCGGAGCCTTTCCGCGTCGAACTTGGGCTCGCGCCGATACGTGTAGAAGCCGTTCTGCTCTTGCTCGATGTCGGTCAGTTGCGAGTAACAGAAGCCAAACATGTAGCGGTTGTCCAGTAGCGTATCTGTCAGTCCCTT
>CAYRLQ010000099.1:0-13613 GCA_964425145.1 uncultured Nitrospiraceae bacterium | reverse complement strand
GAAGAGTAAGATGTCGATCAGCCCTATAACCACCCCTAGCACAGCGAGAATCGAAAAGCCCAGAATGACGTGGCCGGTCTTTTCGAAGTAATGGAACCCGAAAGCCACGGCCACCATGGCGATAATGTTGGCCAACGTGACGAAACGCTGTCGGGTGGCCCAATGGCGTGTCATGGACTCGCGCGGCACCAGGTCGGCCATCCATGAGAACCAGAGCGGCACGGAGGTTTGCGTCAGAGCATCGTGGATGAAAAGGGCACCGAGTATCCACGCGATCCTCCAGCGTCCGTCCACAAACAAGAGTGGAGCAAGAAGAACCGCCAAGAAGCAGATTCGATGTGAGATGGCCAATGCCATCCAGACGGGTTTGCGGCGAGGAACCTTGTTGACCAGGAGGCTTCCGGCGATCTGAAACACGAGCACCACAGCGCCAAGGCCCGAGATGATTCCGAAATCCAGGGCCGTGGCGCCAAGTTCCGTAAGGTACTTAATCCGAGGCGCGCCTGTTATGCAGGCGAGATAGTATATGCTCCCGAGCAGCCCTGCCCATGTGACGAGACGCCAGGCATGTCTGACTTCTGTGGGGGATAGTTGCTTCATCTTCCGGAATCCGTCGAACGCACCAGGAGAAGGAGGCTATCGAGCTGATTCGCCTTCGCTAAAGGGTGGACATTTCCACGTTGTCGAAATTTCGCTGGTAAAACCCCATATACTGCACTTTCCGCTCAAGTGCGCGAATTACTGCACGAGCGAAGTTGACCTTCTCGAATTTCTGCGCGCTCCCCAGGCCGCCAGGACTGAAAACGTTGATTTCCATCAGCTTGTCACCTACGATATCGAGGCCAACCAGAAACATGCCATCCTCAACGAGCTTTGGCCGAACGATCTCCGCAACGCGAAGGTGCGCGGCCGTGATCTCTGCCTGCTGTAGCGTCCCCCCGGCGTGAATGTTACTCCTCATATCTCCCCCAGTCCGTACACGGCGGAAAGCGGCATACTTGCCTTTGTGCCGCAGTGGAATGCCATTCATAAGGAATAGTCGGGTGTCTCCCTCTGTGGCTTCATGAAGGTACTCCTGGGCGATTACGTATCCGTCCCGGCTGACCGCATCAATCATTTGATTGATGTTTGAAAGGTCATCTTGTCTGACCATGAAGACATTCTGCCCGCCGGAGCCTTGCAGGGGCTTGAGTACGACATTCCCCCCGTGCTCACGGGCAAATCTGCGAATCTCGTCTCGGTCTCGGGTGATGATTGTCTTCGGCCTCACCTCGGCAGGGAACAATTGGAAGTACATCTTATTCATTGCCTTAGACAAACCGTCCGGGTCGTTCAGCACGATTACACCGTGGCGCATGGCCACGCGGCCGAATATGATGCCCGAGGCTTGAGCCCAGGAGCGCAGCCCCTTGTCCGCGGATGGATCGCTTCTGAGTATAAGTACATCCAAGTCATCTACAGTTATCCGCTCCGTCTTTGCTTTACCGCCCTGTAGGTCCCGCAGAAAGAATTCCGAAGACTTATATCGTTTCTTGGGTACGGAACGGGCCCAAGCGTGCACCCGTTCATCGACGTCATACACGAAATCGCCTGCCCCCACCAGCCAAGGCTCGTGGCCGAGATTGAGCGCCGCCATTGCAAGACGAATTGTCGTGTAGCCGGTCTCCTCCATCTTGATGTCATTTACCATGAATCCGATTCGCATTTCGTCTACCTCCCTAGAAGTATGTTCGGCACTGCCGACGCTTTTCGCAGTCTATCGAGACGCGCGATAGCATCCGGCATGAACAGCCACAATGGCGAAAGTGGTTGTGGCTGTATCACTTTGCGCCAAGCGAGTTCTCTAATCACTGCCACATGTATCAGGGCACTTTTGCCAAACTGCGTCGCACCCGCCTGTTGGCTGCCAGGCGAGCGCAAATAGCCGCTCTGCTGCGCTCAGTAAGCGCGCCACTAATCCTGGCCGATCCTGTGTTCATTCGCGTTCTCAAAGAGTCCGGAGTTCAACTTCCGTCCCTGTCGAAGCGTAGTCCAGCGCGTTTTTCATCTCATCCAGTACATTTGAGTATAGCGTCCCCGTCCACTCGTCCATGAAGAATTTCTTGAATTCGATCGCCAGTGCGCAACCCGTATTCGGAAACAGGTTGTTAACCCATGTTGGAAAGTGTCCTCCTCTGAATTTGACGTTCTCGCGGACGTCCAAGTGCCCACCTAGAAAGGGATACTCACGCAGATGCTCCATGAAGCAGTCGACAACCCTCGACCAGCGCTCTTTGTCTAGCGAGCCCGTCCCGACGTTTACTTCGGGGTTCTCCTCGGGAGGAGCAGGCGGGCTGTGTTGGCCGCTCCGGCGGTGATTGTACGAGTGGAGGTCGAGTACGAGAAAGTGATTGTGGCGCTCGGCAATCCTCTGAAGCAGGACATGAACTGCCGAGTAGAAGGTGTCGTACTCATTCAATGATTGGTCAATCAGTAACTGTGGCGGGTGTTCGCGCCACACCTTCATCCCCCACGCGTCTTCTGGCTGAAGGTAAACGGCCTTTTCTCTTCGTCTATTCAGGTCCACTTCAAAGCGGGAACGTCGAACAACGATGCGGGTCCCAGCCACTTGGGTCAAATAGCCTGTGTGCGAGTCTTCTTCTCGAAGGCGTTCCTCGTGGTTCAACGCGGATATCGCTGCCACTTCTGGGCGGAGTTCATGTCCACTGTGGATAGCTGCCGCCACCACGGAGACGAAGCCACCATCTCCGACAATCTCAAAGAACTCACTAAGCACAGCTCGTTTCCTTAACGCGAAACAATGTTTGATTCGTTCCCCAGTGCGCAATCAAGCTGATTGCGCTACTCGGCCATCAGCACGTCGAATCACTCCCACTCAAGTGTCTCAAGATGCTCCAGAAGATGCGCGGCAGTCCTGAATCTCTGACGTATGAGTGTGCGCTTCAAACCGCAACAGATGTGCTTCACCTGGGCGGGTTGCCTGTAATAGGTTCTGGCTCCGCCTGTCACCTCGTACAGGATGCGGATCGCGTCACATATGTCGTTATGCACATGCTCGTTGGTGCGTTTCCCCCAGTTAAAAAGGTCAACGGTTCTTACCTCGAACCCGAGGCCGCGGCGCCGAACAATGACGTTTTCGATGTGAAGGTCGCCATGATACTCCCCGCACGCGTGAATCTTGACCAGCCCGGATACCAGGCTATGCAGAAGATGGAGGGCTTCGAAAGGGTGCAGGCGCCGGTTTTTCTGTCGAGCCAGGAAATCTGGAAGAAGTTCGCCGGGCGCGTATTCGCTGATGAGAGCAGTAATCTCCTTGCCCTGTAGATCGATGGATTCTTGCGTACAGTATTGAATGAGGGTAGGACAGGTTCTTAACTTATTCAGTTTAGTGGCGTAGAACTTAACGGCACGATCCCCGCGGTTTCTGGATGGAAAGAAAAGCTTTGCTGCGCGCTCAATCCGCGTTCCCCGCTCCGTAACAAGGTAGACTTCTCCCTCCCAGCCGCTTCCCAGCAGGTGGCCGACAACGTACTTGTTGGCGATAATCGTGCCTGGAGATAAGGCGAAACTCTTCATCATTCCCCCGTGGCGTCCGCGTGATAAGCGTCTCACCCACGGAAAACTCTAGTCCCATTCCTTGGGATCGTAGCCCAACCCATATTCATCCAAAAGGTCCTCGCCCCTCGGGACTCGGTTGTTCTCATCGAGATCGTCATCGGGCTCGCCCAAATAGAGTTCTGCAAGCGCAGAATCGTCTTGGTCGAAAAGCTCCTCGTCTTCGGGGCCTTCCGCCTCTGCGAAGAAGACAGGCGCTTCGTTCTCTTTTCTGCGAGAACGCCCAAGAGCTGCCTTACGACGGCTCTCGAATCTGTCCGCTCGAGGCATGTGCCTGGAGTTCTTACCTTCCTTTCGCAACCGATGGCGACGCTTACCATCACGGTTTGCATGTTCGCCACCCCAATCGTCGTCCCACTGTGCTTTCCTCGATCCCATATTCTTGCTCCTCTATGCGCAAAGGATTTCTTACGCCCTACGCGGGCCTTTGCTTGCCGAAAACGTGGCCAATAAACCGATAGACCAGCTTTGCCGCCGTGAACTCGGGGTAGTTGATCCCAGGTATGGGCGCCAACTCGCTGAAGTCAAAGCCGACGACATTGCGGCCTTGGCAGAGACGGGCAAGAAGCTCGTTTACCTGTTCCCAGGTCAAGCCGCCGGGCTCGGGCGTGCCTGTCGCCGGCATTACGGACGGGTCCAGCACGTCGCAGTCAAAGGTGACGTAGACATTCTCTGTACATTTTTCGATTATCGGACTGACCCAGTCTATTCCTCGGCTGTCACGGCGTTGTATTTCCTCGCCTCGGAACACGGGCAGCCCAACCTCTTCTGCCAAGATGCGCTCCTCTTTGGCCTCGCTGCGGATGCCCACCTGAACGATATCTCGTGTAGAGTCAAGCAGGCGTGACACTGTGCAAGCGTGACTCCACGCGTCGCCAAGATATGTCGTACGCATGTCACTGTGCGCGTCAATCTGTAGCACGGTCAGGTTTTTGTATGCCTGGAGGTAGGCCAATATGGCGCCAACCACGCCCGTGTGCTCCCCGGCCAAGGTGACCACCTTCTTGCCCTCTGCCAACCAGTAGCTCACAACACGTTCGACCCGCTTCGCCATCGCCTTGCCGTCATCAATGTCGTCCACGCGCAATGGGGAAAGCGTCGCAATGCCTCCAGCGGCGGCATAAGGCTCAAACCCCAAGTCAGAATCGAACAGTTCGACTTGATGAGAAGCCGAGAGGATGGCGGTTGGCCCTTCACTGGAGCCCTTTCGATACGAGGATGTCTTCTCGAACGGGACAGGCACAACAACCACGCCTGACTTTTCTGGACACGCCTGTCCGTCATCCAGCCCCAGGAAGCGCTCCTCTTCCGGTAGAAAACAATGCATCACTCAGTCTCTGTCCAGTTCCTCGAAGACAGCTTTCATAAGGAGCGGCAGCGCTAGCGTAGCGTCCGCGTACACTTCCGCGTAGCGCCCGCCACTCTCAGGCGGCACGAACTTGCCCCAACTGACGCCCTCGGAGTATGTGCAGCCCGAAAGTCCGCCCCAATGGACAGGTTCGGGGCAGATCCGCACACCGTACTGAAATCGCGGTTGCGAGAGTTTGATACCGAGTCGTGCCGACGTGATGTCGTAATACGGGCCGACTTGCTGTGCCCAGTTCCTCGGCACGCCGCCACCTATCGTGAAGATGCCCAATCGCTTGGCTCGGCCGATGAGCCGTGCGTACTCCTGCAGGTCCATAAAAGGGTTAAACGCCGGGACGGCAGTGAATACCTCACCTGGCGTTACTGAATTCTCGTTGCGCTCCCCGCTGGCAATGGCCAGGACTTTCGCCATCACATGTGTGGAAAAATCGAGCCCCATCTCGCTGTCGGTGAAGGCCGGGATGAATACGGGAATGCTTCTCTGCCAGGCGCTGCGAAGGATTCCCGGTCCTTGGTTCAATTCATCAAGTCGGCTCCCCAGGGCACGACAGAACCGGGATGAACACCAAACGCCATCTTCGGGTTCGACACGATTGAGCACATCCGCAACCAGTTGGGCGACATCGTTAAGGTTCGCTTCCATTTCAAGCGTGTCGTAGATGCGGTTGTAGCCCTTGTCGAAAAGTTGGGTATCATCGGCTTGGGGGTCCACGGCATAGTGGGCCAGGCCAATAGACTCCGTCACACCGTGAGCAACGAGGGCGCCGGTGGCAACGACAGCATCCACAAGACCACGATCAATCACATCGCAGACAATCTGGCCCTGTTTAGCCACGGTCATTGCCCCGGACAGGGTTAGGACGACCATGCACCACTCGTCGCGTGCCATGGCCAGGACAATGTCCAAGGCATTTCCGAGCTGGCGTCCGCCGAAGGCTGTTCTTCCCATTGCACGAACCAGCCCAGAAAAAGAGTCGATCTGCGACAGGTCCAGGCTTTGCAGAGGCAGCAGTCCATCACTACGCCCATCATGCAATTCGCGCGTTGACATCTCGGCGTTTCCTTTTGGGTCTTAGACAGTCGCGACGTCGGCACTTAGCCTGTGCTCGACCTGCGTGCACCCGTTTTCCATGAATCGAGGCACCTCACGAATGGAAACGTCGCCAAGGTCGATCTCAGCGCGAATGTACTCCAGGACCTCCACGGGGTCGGTGGAGCCGCACGTGAACACGTCCAGGGCAATCAGGCCGAGGTCGGCGTACGTATGGGCGGAGCAATGGCTCTCGTCCAGCAGCACGACAGCCGCGAAGCCTGGGGGGGAACCGCGCCCGAAGTGATATCGAACCTGCGAGATGACTGTTGCGCCTGCGCGTTCGGCGGCCCGGGACATCGCCTCCAGCACCAGCTTATCGTCCAGACACAATTCTCGCGCCACATTGTGGCAGTCAATCAGAAGGTGTTTACCCTTGTGCAACTCATGAAACCTCCTCTGAACATGTGAAGCTCCTAACGCCGCCTTACGCTGGTTCTCCTTGCTCAAGGGAGGCTTAGGGTCGGCAACCACATTCCTCTCAAAAGGGACGGAATATTATACCCAAGTTTCCGGAAAATCAAGCACTTTTTTGTCCGCTTTTTGAGGGGACAGAGGCGGCCCAGCCAAGCTCTCTTTCAATTGTCTCCGGGCCGAACGTGTCTGCTTACCACATTTCCAGCTGGTTGATCGCAGTCGCGCCGACACCGATGAGCAGTGCGTCGGATGTAAACCTGATCGGTTCAGCGCAGGTAAGAAAGCACAGGAACGCCGAGAATGTTCCCACTAGATGCACTACATGGAGTCCTGTTCGCATTTGAGTCTGCTCTCTGCACTGCAAGGGCGTGAAAGCCCAACCGTGTCACCAGCGGTCCGATTTGCCGAAGGGCCGCATGTGAAGTGGCAAGACTTTCATCCGAGAACGTCAATCCACGACACGTCCGATTTCGATGTCGTCCCACCAACCGATGGTGCTCCAGGCGCGCAGACCGAATCGGCCGCTAGGCAGTGGGTCGCGGTCCACGACGTCGTGGACCTTCTTGCCATCGACATAATAGCGGAGCCTGCCTTCTACGAACGTGACCGCGATGGCGCTCTCTTGGCCGACTTCGGAACGGATACCGGCCTCGTGGAGCAGGTTGAACCCCGGATCGCGCCGGACTCGACTCCATCCCTCCCGATATCCCCCGGTGAAAGTTACAATGTAGTTGGGGATCTCGTGGTATTCCTTATAGGAGCCGCTCCGGCCAAAGCGCAACGGTCGACCGTCCAGTTCGCGGGCGTGCAAGAAGAGATTCTTGTTGGCCGCGTTCTCGTCCGCCGGCGGCACGGCTTTCGCCCGGAACCGGACGATGACGTCTTGGGGCACCTCCGGGCGGAACCAAATGCTTGCGGTGTTTTTGGATCCAGGCACCGTACGGCGCACCCAAAGCTTGCCGTCGGCCAGTTTGACCTCGCTGCTGCCTTCGCAGATCCATCGTGAAACCCAGTCGCTGCGGTCGAAGCGCTCCTGGGCCAACCACTGGACCTTGTACGCATCGCCATCCAGGTCGACTTTCTCCGTGAGCCCAGACGGCGGGAGCACGCCAGGGTCGGTTGCGAGCACGTGCGCGCGTGTCGCTTCAAGGTTGACCATAATGTCGGCCGGGACGTCCGGGGCGAACGAGACCGTACGTTCGGCGCTGTCCGGCAAGGTCACCTTGACGGCGCGTTCGCTGAGTAAGGCCACTTCGGGGAGTCTTGCCCCTTCGGGCGCTGCAGTGAGCACCGCCATCACCGTCCAGTCCCGCTTCGGCGCCTGGTTGGTCAACCACAGTGTGTGGCCCATCCAGTGCTTCTCGGCCATCTCACGCGCACCTTTTTTTTCTATGCCGGCGGTCGCGTCGTCGAAGAGGTCTTCGCCGGTGATCTGATTGACATACGTGTCTCGGCCTTGCACATCCAGCAGGTCCACCGCGGCGTCGGGATAGGCCAGATGTACAGCCGCGCTCACGTCGTCCACGGCGTAGCGGAACACGCCCGCGCCGTCGCCGATCTCTACGGGAACGGCGGGCTTGATCTGGTATAGCCAGGAAAACCTCGCGGGTTCCGCATCGGGACGCATGGCGATGTCATCGAAGACCACGAACCAACTCTCGTCGACGAACACCACGTGCCGGTGGCAGCGCAACAGGCCGGGAATCGTCTGGTAGGCGTGGGTGGCATCGCCTACCCAGTGGGTGTAGCCGTCGCCCTCATGGTACGCCAACAGCCGGCCCGCGAAGGGATAGGCAGGGTCTTTATGGTCCCATTCCTGGCCTTCGCCGTTGATCAGAATGGCGTTGTGGCTGATGCAACCATAGGCGTGCGGGTCGCGAAAGATCGTGCTGCCGCCGCCCGCGCTGAGCGTAGCGCCATGTGCGTACCACACATAGTCATTCTCTGCGCGGAAGGAGTGGCTGTAGCCGCCCCGGGGCCTGGATTGGAAGATCATGCCCGTGGCGCTCTTGAAGGCTTCGCGACTGAACAGTGGATGGGGATTGGCCATAACCCATCCCGCTTCGGGGAACAGCATGAATTCGCCTTCAGGCTCCGACGGCTCTGGAGGCGAGAGTGCGGTCGCACCCAGCAGGTCGAGCCAGGGACGCTTTGACGGCGTGGTCACCCCTTCGCGGTCAAGCACGTCTTCATAATGCGCGAAGCGTCCTTCGCCGGTCAGCCAGGCCAGATACCGGAAGTTCTCCCGCTGGCGGGGGCGTTTGCTTTCAATTTCATCACCGTAGTTGCCGAAAGGAACACGGCTGATGCCCAGCGGCGTGAGGTGGGCATACCAGTCCCCGAGGCGCTCATAGAGCGGGTTCTTGCCCACGTGCAATTCCGGCAGCAACAGTCCCGTGGCCATGGTGGCGCCCAGCATGGTGCCGCCTTTGTGCGTACCGTAGGAGTAGCCTTCGTTCCATCCCTCCTCCGGGCCGTGCGCCGCGGTCACCCCGGTCAGATAGTGCAGGCACAGCGGCGCCAGTTCATCGGCCACGGGCAGGTCGCCGGCGGTAAGCAATACCGGCGGGATGCACCACATGAAGTTCTCGTAGGCGTGGCTCCCCGACAACAGGCTCACACCGCGGAAGTCCATGTACGGTCCCGCGGCCCACGAGGCTTTCTCGAGATACGTTGCTTCGAGACGCCAGCCTATCGCGTGGAGAAGCTTCATGCGCTCGGGCGGGGTCAGGTTTTCATGCCACCAGTCGTACGCCAAGGCGAGGAACTCCGTGTTCTGGGTCGTGCGTTTGTTGTCGCCGCCGTGGTATTCGGGCGAGGCCAAGCCACCCCGGGGGAACGCGGCCATTTGCAGCGCCAGATCCTTGGACCGGGCGAATTCCTCGCGGCCGGTCAGGCGGTACAGAAACGCGGCCAGGGCGATGCCCCGCGACATCTCTACGAAATCGTTTCCTTTGTATCGTGTCTCTTCAGGCACATCGGATTGCGGGAAGTTGCTCCACCATTTGCCCTCAACGACCGCGTCTGCTTGTGCCAGCGCTTCGTGAAGCCAAGGCGAAAGCCGCTTGCTATTCTCTATCTGCTCGCGGAATCCCGCCCAGTCTCCGCCGGCCGGCGCCATGCGTGGATGCGGCATGGCCGAAAGCGTTTCGACCGCCCGGGTTATGGGCGACCGGTCCCATTTGGGCGTGTCCTCCGTCGCGGTAAACGTGCGCACCGCGCTCCACTGCTCGCGCGCCGAGCCCACCCAGTAGCCGACACGCCAGTGCCACATGCCGGGGGCCAATGGTTCAAAGGCGTTGTAGAAGTTGTACGGCGTCTTGACTTCAATCTCCGGCGATACGAAGTCTCCCGTAGAAGAGAGTTGGAACACGAAGTCGTGCCGCCTCACATTCTCCGCATCCGTGAGCACGTGCGGCACATAGGGCCAGGAAAAGCGCGGCGGATTCACGTCGCACTCCTGTCCGTTTCCCGGACGGAACGTGAGGAAGTGCGGATATTCCCAACGGGTGTCGAACGGTAGCGCTCCGGGCGGTTGCGCCCAAGCACCTGAAAGCACCGCGCCCGCGCAAACCAGCAGCAATATCATGTGGGGTCTCGTTCTCATTACTTGAGTCCTTTGCTTTTGGGTAACCGTTCACGGGGGTATTTCGTATTTTTTACATAAAAATAAGCCTCTGAGACCGCGGATTAACGCCGATACACGCGGATTTGTCTTCGATTGCCATTCAATCCGCGCAAATCCGTGCAATCGGCGGTAGAATAGCCTCTTGAACTCACTTTTTTCCTAGGAAAAATGCGAAATATGTACGTGAACGCTTACGCTTTTGGGACGCCAAAGCCTGCTACTCGGCATCCGAGGGGGGCACGTAGGTGTAGGTGTGTTCGCCGCCGTCCAAATCGTACGCTTTCCACGTGACGGTGTCGGGACCCGTGCCCGTCTTGGTCACCTCGATGGTTAAATCCCCCATCCTTCAGACCGTGCCGGAACCTGAGAATGAAACCCGGCACTAGCCGCCAAGATTCAGGACCTCAGAATCGACGGATCTGAGATATTCCATCAGCTTCCCGTGCAGTTCTTGCGTTTGCTCCGGCATGGCATCGGCCAGGTTGTGTGTCTCGCCTATATCGTTCTTCAGATTGAAGAGCAGCAGCTTCTCGGGCTTATAGGCCGATGTGGCCTTGAGGTTACCCATGCGGATTGGCCGCTTCCAGAACTTGACCAGCTTGTAGTCGCCGACACGAATCGCCGAGTGGGGATACCCGTCGGAGAACCGGTGAAACACAAGCCCGTCAAGCGGTCGCTTGACGGCGCCTCGACCGCGATTCTGGAGTAGTTCGCGGAAGCTGCCGCCGTCGATGTCTTCCGGCAGAGCCCCCATGTACCCGGCCAGGTCTGCGATGGTCGGTAGGATGTCCCAACCCACGACTGGTACGTCACAGAATGTGCCCGGTCCTATTCCTGGCCCTCTGACGACGAATGGGACGCGAATTCCGCCCTCGAAGAGCGTCCACTTTCCGCTGCGGAGCGGATGGTTTCGGCTCACGTCGTCGAGTGTCGTTGGGTTGGCGAAGTGCTTCGCCTTGTCCGGCGGAATCCAGGGCACGGCCCCGTTATCGGCCATGAAGAACACGTAGGTCGAGTCGGCAATGCCCAGTTCTTCCAGCTTGTCGAGTACCTTCCCGATTCCCGTATCCAGGTCCTCCGTCATCCCGGCGAACGCTGGAATCCGGTGCTTCGTGCCTTTGGGCCTTTGCTCGTATTCTCTGAGCGTTTCGGGACGGGTCTGCATGTCGACGTGCACGGCGTAGTGCGAGACCTGCACGTAGAACGGCCGACCGGCCCGCACCTGCCGCTCCATGAAACCATTGGCCCGATCCGTAACGCTGAAAATGCGCTTGGGATCGTCCAGCTCCTTATGAAGCGCCCACTTCTCCTTCTTGTCGAAGTTCGACCCTTCATTCCCTGTGCTGTTGCCGGTGTTGCCATCGCTTTCGTCGTAACCGAGATGCTCGGGAAGCAGGTCGGTGCGGTGGTCCCACTTGCCGAAATGGGCTGCCGCGTAGTCCGGATTGACGGCCCTCAGGACGCGAGGGATGGACAAGCGGTCGTTGCCGGGCGGGTAGTCGGCGGCAAAACGCTCGTTGCCCTGCCGTGCGGGCGTTTGTCCAAACTGGATGCTGCGACGGGTCGGACAGCACAACGCTGCAGGCGAGTAGCCTTGGCTGAAGCGGATTCCCTGGCTTGCCAGACGCTCTAGATTGGGCGTCAGGAAGTAATCGCTCTTCGCGTCATCACGACGGTCGTGCATGGAGACCGACGTACCGGTCCATCCCTGGTCATCACTAAGAACGAAGACGAGATTGGGGGAGCCGGCCTTGGCGTGCGCCTTGGTTGAGGTCAGCAGCGAAAGCGATGCGCCAGCGAAACCGAGCGTCTTCGTTAAGAAACTGCGACGAGAGATATCCTTCAAACCCATTCATTGTTCTCCTGGTGTTATTCGGCGCCTCGCCGGTACAGGAAGTGAAACCGCACTGGCCGATCAGCACGGGCCTCGCGTCATTGCCCTCTTACGGGGAAGCTTGGCAATGGTAGACAATCGCACTGGTCGGTGAGCCAAGGCCGGGGCTTCGCGTGGGGCGTCGCCTGCCTCTCTGAGTTCTCCGGTGGGACAGCCCTTTTCCTGCCAGTCGATGTCAACGTGCACCAGGTTCCTCGCTACCTCCGGGTTCATATAGACAGCGGCTGCCGCGCGGCCCGTCCAAACCGCCCCATAGCAAGCAGCCGCCGGTGACAGGACGACCGTCTCTCGCCGAGGGATGCGCTTACATCTCCTCGACGGTTGCATCAATGATGCGCCAGGCGCCCTTCTCCTTCTTGAGCGTCAGCCCAATGGTCGCGTTGCCAGGAGTGCAAACCCAGTCGATGGGATGCACCTCAGCCGTGTCGCCTTCAAGCTTGACGGCGTCTGGCTCGTAGGTGATCTCCAGATCGTCGTAGTTGCCCATCGCGATGGAGTCTTCGATGAATTCCGCCATGGCCGTCTTGTCCGCGGCTTCATAATCGTGGCCATCATGCGAGAAGTCTTCTGATATCAACGACATCATCCTCTCGACATCCTGCGCCACACTTGAGTCTATCCAGGTGGCGAGCATTTCCCGGATGAGTTCGTGATCGTCGCAGGCCCTGCCGATATGCGCGCAACCAGCCGCCAGAAGCAGCACGATGCTTGCCATCGTGATTGCCATAGTTCCTGCCTTACACATTACCTATTCCTCCTTTCCGTTTCGCAGCCGTGTAGCTGACAGACTACGTTCAGGCTATCTCAATCACGTGTGCCGATACAACTTTCAGGGGCTCCTGAATTGCGATATTCTCTTGACAACGCCCCCATCACAGGGGCATACTGATTTTCATTGAGGCTTTTGCTCCATCCTGGGGGAGGGCGGTGATTATATCTGTCTTTTTCAACATCCGTTTCAACTCTAGGAGACTGTGCCATGAAAGCGCGTAATTACGTTAAGTCATTTGGTACAATTTGCTCGTTTGCATTGCTTGTTGTTGCCATCGGGGGATGTCCTTTCAAGGCTCCTGTTGACGTATCGTTTACGGCTTCGCCCAGAAGCGGTGTCGCAGACCTGACGGTCCAATTCCATGGGGTGGCTGAGGCTATACCCCCTTATGTACTTGCGTCGAAGTTTCGGGATACCAAAACGCAGACCATCAGCGTGACACAATGGATTTGGTACTTCGGCGACGATGGAACAGGAACGGGTCAGAATCCTAAACACGTTTACACCCTCCCAGGATTTTACACGGTAACCTTGTGGGCCACTTTGTCGGATGGCTCGATTGCCTACCATCGAGAATCTGAGTACATATTCGTGAACTCCCCGCCGGTTGTTAATGTAGGACCAGGGCAGACAACTTCTGCCGGTGAGCTAACGCAACTTGACGCCAGTGGTTCAACGGATCCGGATGGCGACGCACTGATCTACGAGTGGTCATTTGTCACAGTTCCGGAGGGAAGCACAGTGAGCGATGACGATCTCTCAGACCGTACATCTGCTTCGCCAAGCTTCACGCCGGATATTGAAGGCACGTATATATTGGAAGTGACCG
>CAYRLQ010000098.1:0-13633 GCA_964425145.1 uncultured Nitrospiraceae bacterium | reverse complement strand
CATCTGGTCGCGCAACGAGGAGGGGATGCGCGGTGCAGCCGCTGTTACCAGGATGGCGTTAAACGGTGCGTGCTCCGGACAGCCCAGCGTGCCGTCCCCAGCCAGCACAACCACGTTGTCGTACCCGAGTTCCTCGAGCCGTTCGCGCGCGCGATCAGCCAGGGGTTCATGGCGCTCGATGGTCACCACCTCCTTGGCTAACTCGGCCAAGATCGCCGTTTGATACGCAGACCCGGTACCGATTTCCAACACCCGGTCCTCCGGCGTCAACTCAAGCAATTCGGTCATCAGGGCTACCATGTACGGCTGGGAAATGGTTTGCCCGCAGCCAATTTGCACCGGGTGATCCACATAGGCCTGGTGGCGGTATTCTGGTAGCACAAAACGGTGCCGGGGCACGCGCCGCATGACCTCGAGCAGGCGGGGCTCCTTCACACCCCGGGCGACAATCTGCCCGCTTACCATACGATCGCGTTCCCTGTCGAAGTCGCCGTGTTCAGCACTCATACCGCAGGCAGCCCCCCAGTTTACGTTGCCCCCTATTGGCCGAACTGCACGCTCAGCAGCAAGTTCCACGAAAGGAGCCTGACCAGCCATACCAGGAACAACGCCGCTATCGGTCCGAAGTCCATTGGCCCCATCGACGGCAACAATCGGCGCATTAGGTCTATCAGCGGGTCAGTCAACCGGGGAATCCAGCGCCAGCGCGGCGCCATCATATCAAACTCGATCCAGGACGCCACCCAGCGCACCAAGATCAGCAGCATGTACAGCGTCAGTAAGTTGCGCGCCGCTCGAATGAAGATATCGTTCACAGACAAAACTCTTTTAATCGCCGATAAACGGGGCCATTCGGGGTTAACCGACTCGAGAATAATGACACATTCTCCACCACGAATTCACCACCAGCGAAATCTGCTTCCTGGGCCAGGCACATCGGTAGGCCGCCAAGTTCGCGTGCGTCCCGGATGCGCGCCACGGTCAAGTGCGGCTGGAACCGCCTCTTCTCGGGTGCAAGCCCCACCCACACCGCGGCTTCCTCGGCAATGGCCTGCGCCTCGGCCAGTCCGCCCTCGAGCGGCCCCACACCCACCCAAATCACACGCGGCCTGCGCAGGTTCGGAAACGCGCCCGTGCGCGCCATCGACAACGTGAATGGTTCCAAATCCTGGTAGGCCACGGCCAGGCGCTCGCCCAGCTTGTTTACGACGCTTTCCGACACATCCCCCAGAAACCGGAGCGTCAGGTGTACGTTCTCAGGCTGCACCCAGGTCGCCTTCGCCCCAGACCGACGCAACCGGTTGCTCAGCGCCCCGAGTGCCTCTTTCACCGCTTTCGGCAGCTCGATCGCAATAAATGTCCGCACGACCCCTCTGAATTAGCTGTCGGTTTCACGTGCGCAAAGACCCTCAAATGCGGCTGGGGGCGCCCTCAAACCCGTTTGAGGGTGTTCTCAGCCTATTGATTGGTGTGTTTTCGTGGCCAATCGGATTACGGTAATGCCGCACCGGCCGTAGCCGTGGTTTACAACCCTTCGGCGCAGACTTCCGGAATGCCGATGTCCGCCACGACCAAGCGGCCGATATAGTTCCGGGCTGTGGGATTTTCAAAACCCTTCTTAGCGAACCCAAAAGTCACGGTCACATCAGCCTTGACGCAACATCCGCAAACCTCACCAGTGTCCGCGTTGAGCCCCGAGGGCAAGTCCACCGCAATCGTCCGCACGGCCGGCCACGCCTCGATGGCTGCACGAGCTGGTCCGTGCACCGTGCCGGTTATCCCTGTTCCCAAGAGCGCGTCCACTAACACGGCGCAATCTTTCAATCCCGCAACGGCCTCCTCCGCCGCGTCCTCCTCGATTACGCTCAGAATCTCGCCGCCCAGATTCTGGTACACCTGCATAAACGTCGCCGCGTCACCCCGAATCTCATCGGGCCTCGCCAGCAGTACTACACGGGTTTCAAATCCTGCCAGTATGGCCAGCCGCGCGACCACGTACCCGTCCCCGCCGTTATTGCCTTTTCCGCAAACCACGCCGACCGGTCCTCGATCGATCTCGCGGAATACCGCGCCCCCGGCACTATTCATCAACACTGCGCCGGGAATGCCGATATCTTCAATACATCGCCTGTCAGCCTCGCGCATCTGCGCCGCTGTCAGCGTTCTCATCAAAGCCACCCCTCACGGTCATTCTAAGAGCAGTGAAAAACCTCGATTTCACAAGGGTTTACGGTGTTTCGAGACCTTTCGCGTCGCTCAGGATGATAGTAAAAGAACCCTTGTCCCAATCCGTTGGCCTTTCCGCAGCAGAAACTATCTAATACCTGACACGGACGCGGTAAGTCACCACCGCTTCGCCGTCCTGGGCCACGGGGACGGAGAACACGGCCGTGCGCGCATCTTTTTTCACGAAGTCGTGGGACTTGCTCAGGATCTTCCAATCGCCCGTCATCGGTTCGACGATATCCACGGTAATGTCGTTTTCTTTGTGGTTGCGGATTTTGATCTCGAAGGCCGATTCGTGCACCTTTTCCGCGACACGCTCGTAATCGGTCTGCACGCGCTCGCCGACCACATCGAACGCGTTGCCCATCCGCAGCCTCACATCCTCGTCCTTGGGCGTATGCTTGATGCGATCCTCGCCCGCGAACTGCCGCATCCCCTCGCTGTCCTCCTGGTAAATCCGCATCACGCCCGCCGGCAGGGGAATGCCCAATTGATTCTCCTTCTTGTTAGTGAATTTGAGAAACACTGCCACTTTCTGGTCCTTCAGGGGTGGCACGGGTCCGCTATAGAACGATTCGTTGCCGCGAAACTCGTATACCTTCTTCGCGCGAATTCCCGCAGCGCTGAGCAGGTTCACCTGTTTGGATTGGTTCTCTTTGATCGTGGTCCGGCGCGGGAGTGTGTACAGATGATATTCCGCAAACGTTTCCTCGCGCATCGGAGCGACCTTGGCCGCGAGCATCCGCCCGCCGCGGCCATAGGCTTCTCTGACGGCCGGTTGCGCGATGTGTACCTCGCCCGCGACCACTTTCAACCGCGTATTGGTATACGTCGCGCCTGATTGATTCTTGAGGGTCACCCAGCCCGTCAGGTCCATCGTGGTCTCGTCGCGGTCCAGCGTGATCACGTAATCCGCACGCCAGTCGATGCCGCCGGTCAGGTATGTCACCTCGATCTCATGGTCCGTGCCATCATTGTCCAGGAGCCAGATCAGCGACGGCTTCGCGATCAGGTTCTCGGGGATTTCCGGCAGCACCACGTGGCCCGGATGTCCAAGGTAGATTTCATCGCCCACCTGGTAGATCGGGCCCTCATTGATGCTCAACAGTTGCGCCTCGACCTCGGTGAACCCGATCTCCGTGCTGAAATTCACCAGCCGCACCGGTTTCCCAACGTATTTCTCCATCAACTTTGACGGGCTCATCAGGTCATACTCATAGTTCTGTTCCAGGATATGCAGCTTTCCCGGCTCCGAAATTGACTCCAGGCTCACCGTTTCCGGCCGGATTTGTTGTGCGACATCCGCAAACTGCAACGAAACATGGCCCGGATACAGCTCGACCTTGCGCCGGTCCCGCACGAGCGCCAGGTTGTTATTATACACGGTCACGGCAAGGTCTGTTTGGTTCTCGAGGGTCGTCTCGGCCCCCTCGAACGCGCCTTTGAGCGGATCCACGAGCTTCACGTCGAGTCGGCGCTGTATAACCGGACCAGCCTCGACATTCTGCAGCTCGGCCTGGCTCGCAATGGCAACGAGCACTGTCAATAGAATCATCAAGCTCCATTTTCTCATCGTTCCTCTCCTTCAGTGCATGGGCGGTACGCCGACGCTCCACCTTCGCGCACTCAGCACTTCGCGCCTCGCACTTAGTACTGCTCAACACAAATAAGGCCACAAATCGGGTTCAGCGGCTTGCGGGAGGCAACCACCGCCCCCGTCATTGCGAGCGACCGCAGGGAGCGCGGCAATCTCCTTAAGTGCAAGGACTTGGCCGGAGCGAGATTGCCGCGTCGCTTCGCTCCTCGCAATGACGTGCTGGGGATATACTCCGCCCCATTGTGTGATCTTAATTGTGTTGAGCGGTACTTAGTTAATAGTTGCCGGTTGAAAAACCGGCCACCAGCAGTGGACTGCCAGCAACTCATCTTGCGTTGTTCCGAGAGGTTGTGCTACGATTCGGGCAGGATTTGCAGGGCTGTCGTAGCTGTTTAGCGAAGGGTATTGCCGTGAGAAAACCGCTTGTCGCTGGAAATTGGAAGATGAATCTGCGGGTCGGCGACGCCGTCGGCCTGGTCAATGCCATCAAGCCGCTCGCTCGGGACGTCTCGACCGTTGATGTGGTGGTTTGCCCGACTTTTGCGGCGCTGTATGCCGTCGGTGAAGCCCTCAGGGGGTCAAACGTCGAGATGGGCGGCCAGAACTGTTACACCAAGGAAAGCGGCGCCTATACGGGTGAAATTTCACCGCAGATGCTGCTGGACGTGGGATGCACGTGGACCATTGTCGGCCATAGCGAACGTCGCCAGTATTTCAAGGAATCCGACGCCTTCTTGAACGAGAAGGTTAAGTTCGCCCTGGCTGCTGGGTTGAAGGTTATGTTCTGCGTCGGCGAGAGCCTTGAGGAGCGTGAAGGCGGCAGGATGAACGACGTGTTGAGGCGCCAAGTCGCTGATGGCCTCGTCAACCTGGCTGGAACCGATTTCGACAAGCTCGCCATCGCATATGAACCCGTCTGGGCCATCGGCACTGGTGTTACTGCAACCCCGGAGCAGGCCGAGGAGGCCCACGCGTTTGTGCGGGGGCTTGTGGCCGAGGAGTTCGGGGAAGCCGTTGCGGAGCAAGTCCGAATTCAATACGGCGGCAGCGTTAAACCGGATAACGCGGCCGAGTTGATGGCCAAACCCGATGTGGACGGCGCGCTGGTCGGGGGCGCCTCGCTCAAGGCCGATAGTTTCGCCGCCATCGTCAAGGCGGCGGTTTAGTCAAACAGCATAAGGAAAACAGTTGGTATGTGGGAATTCATCTGGCGTTGGGAAACGTTGTGGTGGCTGATGTTGATCCTCTACGTGCCCAGTTGCGCCGGCCTCATCGTGATTGTCCTGTTGCAAAAGGGCAAAGGGACCGGCTTCGCCGGCGCATTTGGCATCGGCCCCGGCTCGGACACGGTGTTCGGTCCCCGGGCAAGCCAGAGTCTGCCCGTTCGGCTGACCCACGTCATGGCCGCCGTGTTCATGATCCTCGCCTTGGCCATGTCCCTGGTATCGGGGCGCCTTGGCAAGGGCATCGCCCCGGACAAGGTCGAAGAGGCCGATGTCCTGGGAGAGATGGGCGTATTAGGAGAAAGCCTCGACGACATGCTCGATGACCTCGGCACGGCCGTCGAGGGTTCCGAGGCTGTCCCGGGGGAAAAAGCGGTGCCCCCGCCACCTGAGGGAGCCGCTGAGCAGGCCGGCGAAGTGACCGTTACCGTACCGCCGGAAGTGCCTCCCACCGAAGGGGCCGCACCTGGGGAAACCACCGAGCCGCCTGGCACGGTGACCGTCACCGTGGCGCCCGAGCCGGTCCCGGCTGAACAACAACCTACACCCGCCGAGCAGCCCGAGGACTCAGCAGGCGGCGCCTGAGCGAACCAGGCGACGCTTCAGGCCCGAAGCGAGTGCTTTGGGCTCACACCTTTGTTGACTATGTGCTATGACGGGTTTGCGAGCGCGATGGAGAAAATCGCGCAAAGACGCCAAGACATCAATAGATCGGGGAACTTCGCGAGCTTTGCGCCTTTGCGTGAGACTCTTTGCCGTCGTTCTCAAGCACCGGGTGCGGAAAATGGAGGCCTCCTGCGCCGTGCTATGGTAATCTCAGAGGACGTTACATCAGATCAATTCGGCCGACGAGAAATCGACTGTGGATAAGATTCGGATACAGGGCGGCACGCCGTTGCGAGGTAGCGTGCCCGTGCGCGGTGCGAAGAACTCGGCCCTGCCCCTGATGGCGGCGACCATCTTGGCCGAGGAACCGTGCGTGCTGCACAATGTCCCTTGCCTGGCCGACGTCTATTCGATGGAAAAGCTCCTGTCATCTATGGGCGTCACCAGCAAGTTTGTGCAGCACACGGCGACGCTCGACGCATCCACGATTACTTCCCAGAAGGCTCATTACGACCTGGTGCGGAAGATGCGGGCGACTTTTTTCGTGCTGGGGCCGTTGCTGGGGCGGTTTGGCCGCGCGCACGTGTCGCTGCCGGGTGGTTGCGCCATCGGCACCCGTCCGGTCGACATTCACCTCAAAGGACTTGAAGCACTTGGGGCCCGAATTGCCATCGAGGACGGCTATGTTATAGCCGAAGGACGGCTCAAAGGTGCGAATGTCCACCTCAAGTTCCCGAGCGTCGGCGCGACGGAGAACCTCATGATGGCGGCGTGCCGGGCCGAAGGGGTCACACGTCTGGGCAATGCGGCCCGTGAGCCCGAGATCGTAGACCTGGCCCGGTTTCTCAACGCGCTGGGCGCGCGTATCTCCGGCGCGGGCGCGGACCAGATCACAATTACCGGCGTGGGCGCGCTGGGCGGCGCCGAACACACCGTGATCCCGGACCGTATCGAGGCGGGCTCATTTCTTCTTGCCGGTGTGGCCACGCACGGCGATGTGATTGTGGAAAACGCCGACGCGACCCACTTGCCAAACTTCCTCGAGAAACTCGAGGCCGCCGGCGCCGAGGTCGAAGTGCACGGCGCTCGAATTCGGGCTTCCGCGCCCAACGCGCTGCGTGCCGTGGATGTCGCGACCGGGCCGTTTCCAAGGTTTCCCACGGACCTTCAGGCCCAGATGATGGCCCTGCTTTGCCTGGCCGAAGGCGTCAGCGTTATCAAGGAAACCGTCTTCGAAAACCGGTTCATGCAAGTGGCGGAACTCAAACGCATGGGCGCTGACATTCACCTGGACGGCAACGCGGCCATCGTCCGCGGCGTCTCCCATCTGAGCGGCGCGCCCGTCATGGCATCGGACCTGCGAGCAAGCGCTGCCCTCATCATCGCCGGACTCGCCGCCGAAAGGGGCGAGACGGTCATCTCGCGCGTGTACCACCTTGACCGGGGCTACGAACGTATTGAAGAGCGCTTGGCAACTTTGGGCGGCCACATCGAGCGCCTGCACGAATAGCTTGCTTGTCCCAGGGATATTTCACAAAGCGAGGGTTATAGTTATTTGTCTGCAAATAGGTTAAAATTATGAGGGATCGGTTCCATGGCGCGACGGGGTGCTTGTGGAGTAATCGAGTGCCGGGGACACTAGACGTGTCAATCCATACGTGCTCGTGCTCGTCGTTTCGCAACCGGAGGCGCCGGCCCATTCCGGGAGGAGGTCTGAAATGGAAGACAAGCTTCTGCAGCGGATGAAAGCCGACCGGGGATGGCTCGCCGAGCAAATGGCACAGGTCCCTGTGTTCCGGGGATATCTCGAGAATACCACCATCTGGGAAGCTGATAAGATGATTCGCGATGAGATCGCCCGGCGGCTGTCTGAGGCCAAAACACCGGTGAACAAGGCCATCAAGGCGGCGGGCGAAGATGTCCGCGCGGGCGCAGGGCTCGCCGCTCTCGAGCGTTTGCTCAACCTGGTCGACAAGGCCGCCAACAAGGTGCGCTTCGCCGATTACGGTCACAGCGCGATTTCCGCCAAGGTCAAAATACGCCAGCAGGACCTGGCGCGGCTTCTGGCCTACGACCGCTGCATGTTTGAACAGCTTGCCGAGGTCGAGGGCGCCGCCGATGTAGTGCTGGAGATGGGTCCAGACCGGCTCGAGGCCGCGTTGGCGACATTTGAGCGCCAGTTCGATCAACGAAAGAAATGCCTAGGAGAGGTTGCGGGTGGCTGGTCGTCACCTGCCGCTACCTGACCACTAGCAACTGGCAACGACACAAGGAGGGCTGGAAATGGCCGCATTCATCGACAGGGTCAAGTTCGAGGGTAGCCCGCGCGAACTGGTCTGGAAGTTCCCGCAGGACAACTTGTCGACCGCCACCCAAGTGATCGTGAACGAAACCCAGGATGCGGTCATCTTCCGGGAGGGCCGTGGGCTGGACGTGTTCGGGCCTGGACGGCACACGCTGAGCACGGCCAATTTGCCGGGTCTTAGGGAACTGATCGCTCTGCCTTTCGGTGGCCAGACGCCCTTTACGGCCGAGGTCTACTTCGTCAGTAAGAGCACTGTTCCAGACATCAAGTTCGGCACCCGGGCGCCCATCCAGGTGATGGACCCCAGGTTCAACGTGGTCGTTCCTGTGCGCTGCTTCGGCATCTTCGGCATGCGCGTGGCCGATTCCAAGACCTTCGTAACGGTGATCTGCGGCCAAAACCGACTCTACACCACCGAGGACATCAGCACCTACCTGAAGGGAGCGATTACCACCCGGCTCAAGGATTACATCGCCGAGGTGATCATCAAGCAGCGGGTGTCAGTCGTCGAGATCGCCGCCTACCTCGAGGAAGCCTCCGCCGTCGGTAAGGCCCGCACGGCCGAGAATTTCACCAAGTACGGCCTCGAGATCACCGACTTCCTGCTGATGTCCATCGACGTGCCCGAAGATGACGCGACGGTAGTAAAGCTCAAACAGTCGCTCTCGGCGCGCGCGGACATCGACATCATGGGCGAGGACAAGTACCGCATGAAACGCACCTTCGACACGCTCGAGAAGGCCGCCGAGAGTGAGGGCGGCGCCGGGCAGATCATGGGCGCCGGCATGGGGCTGGGCCTCGGCTTCGGCGTAGGCCACATGATGCCCGGGATGCTTGGCGGCGTGATGGGGGGGCAACTCGGCGCGGCCCAGGCCACGGGCGTCTCGATTTGCCCGGCCTGTAAGCACCAGAATGCGCCCGCCGCCAGGTTCTGCGCCGGCTGCGGCAAGCCCCTGAGCGGCGAGACGACGGCCAAGTGCCCCAAATGCGGGGCGGACATCGACCCCAATAGCAAGTTCTGCTCGAGTTGCGGTGCTAAGATCGGGCCGGAGGTATGCCCTGCCTGCCAGGCGATCAGCCCCGCGGGCAGCAAGTTCTGCCCCGACTGCGGCCAGAACCTCGAGGCGCCGCCGGTGCATCCAACTGCGCCGGACCAACCTGGTAATTCGTAACGCGGAGCGGTGTCCTGATGAAGATTGTCGGGTATCTTTTCGCCGGCTTGTTAGTGCTATTAGGCCTCATGTTCTGCGTTGCAGCAGCCAGCAGCGGCATTTGGCCGCGCTGGATTCTTGGCGGCATCCTGACCGGTGCGGGGATAGCCGTGATCTACTTCCTGCGGATGAAAGTGCCAGAGACCAAGGTCACCGTTACCCGAAAGATCGACCTGTCCGGCGACGTGCAACTCGAAGAACTCAACTGTAAGAGCTGCGGCGCGGCCCTCGACGCAAAGAGCGTTTCGGTTCGGGCCGGGGCGATCTTCGTGAAATGCCCTTTCTGCCAATCCGAGTACCAGATCGAGGAGGCACCCAAATGGTAGGCCTGCGTGAGAAGTTCCAACGGCTCTTCGCCGGTGCCGAGGCTGTGCAGCCCGGCATCTATCATTACCGCCGCGAATTGGCCGACCGCTATCTGCGCCTGCACCTGCGCGTGGACCCGGACGGCTCGGGCCTTCTGGCTGTGAACGCGTCCGGTGTGCTGCACCTCAACGCAACCGCCGTGGCGCTCATGAAGCAGGTCCTCGACGGCAAGAGCAGGGATGAGGCGGTGGCGGCGGTGCGTAAGGTCTACCGGGCCGCCCACGAGGAGGTGGCGCGCGACTACGGGAAGGTCCTCAAGGTCGTAGAGCAGTTGGAGACCACGGAGGACGCCTGTCCGGTCGCCAACTTGGGTGTATCCACTGTGCCGCCTTTCGGTCGGAAGGTCTCGGCGCCCTACCGTGCCGACCTGGCGCTGACGTACGCCTGCAACAACAAGTGCCTGCACTGCTATGTCGCCCGCCGGCCGGACGAAGTAAAGCCTCTCGGCGTGAGAGAGTGGAAGCATGTTCTCGAAAAGCTGTGGGGCATAGGCGTACCCCACGTGTGCTTCACGGGCGGCGAGGCCACGCTGAGCCCCCATCTCGTGGAACTCACTGAGCGGGCCGAGGACATCGGCATTATCACCGGACTCCTCACCAATGGCAGGAAGCTCGCTGACCGCGAGTACGTCAGGAAGCTCTGCGCCGCCGGCCTCGACCACGTGCAAATCACTATCGAGAGCCACGATAAGCAGGTCCACGACCAGATGGTCGGCTGCCCCGGCGCGTTCGAGGAGACGGTGCAGGGCATCAAGAACGCCATCGATGACGACCTCTACCTGGTGACCAACACGACGCTGTGCAGGCTGAATGTTGAAGCGATCGATAAGACCATCGAGTTCCTGAAGGAGTTGGGCGTGCGGCAATTCGCCATGAACTCCCTGATATACACGGGCAAGGCCCCCCAATCGGGGCTGGGCATCGAGGAAGCGGACCTCGAGCCCATTCTCGGCGAGGTCACGGGCACGGCAGAAAAGCTCGGCCTCCGTTTCATCTGGTACACCCCCACTCACTACTGTACACTGAACCCGACGACCTTCGGCCTGGGTTTCAAGCGCTGCACAGCCGCGGAGTACAACATCTGCATCGAGCCCGACGGGCGGGTTATCCCATGTCAGAGCTACTACAAGCCCGTCGGCCACATTCTGGACGATGAGTGGAAGTCGATTTGGAACAGCCCGCTTTTTCGCGAGGTTCGCAGCCGCGATGCAGCCCCTGACGCGTGCCGCGAGTGTCCGGACTTCGAGGTGTGCGGCTCGGGCTGTCCGCTCAGTGACGGCGATCGCTTCCTGTGCACTGACAGTCCATCGGAGGGTTAAGAGACCATGAAGGGACTCGCGCCCGTTATACTTTTGGTCCTGGGCCTTATGCCTGCCCGTGCCGCGCTGGCCGCGGAATACAAATTCTCCGTCCCGGAGGCGCAGGTCACCGTAACCATCGAGGAGGACGGCTCGGCCCTGGTCTATTACAAGCTGACGTTCAGTTGCAACCGCGGCGCCCATCCCATCGACATCGTCGACATCGGCATGCCCAACATGGCGCCGCACACACCGGGCAGCGCGAGCGTCAACGGCCAGCCGCTTCCGCGTAGCAGCATCAAGATTTCCACCTACCTCAAACCCAAGGGGTGCGGCTACGAGATTCATCTGGGACCGCAGACCGTCCGCCCGGGCCAAACCGGTGTCTTCGAATTTACCGCGCGCGAGCGCAACATGGTCTGGCAGGACACGACCAACCCCGAACTGGCATCCTTCCGTTTTACGCCCACCTGGTTTGGGTCTCAGTACGTTGTGGGCAATACCAAGTTGATTCTGCGCTACAAGCTGCCCATACCCAAGGCCGACTATGCAGCCGTGAAAGACGACATCCTCTGGCATAAGAAGGGCCAGGAATTCAGCGCCAAGGGTGTCATGGAAGGCGAGGAGGTTGTCTCGGCGGCCTGGGTGCGCACCGTGCGCCTGACCGGGAAACACGTGTTCGGCGTATCCTTTCCCAAGCGCTACGTCAGCGCGGTGCGAAAGGATACCCTCTGGGGCCTCTTCAACAGGTGGTTCAAGGACAGCCGGGAAGCCCAGGTTATCAGCGGCATTGCGCTCATCGTGATTTTCGCCATCATCTTCTTCCAGACCACTCGCGGGACCGGCTGGTCCGTGCTCATCGTCCTGACGGTCATTCTGGGTTATGGCATGTACCGTAGCCCCACATTTCACCTATGCCTGTATCCGATCGTAGTGGCACTCGGCGTACTGGCGTACATCCTCCGCGCGCGGCGCAAGGAGCGCTACTTCCCCGCAGAGCTCTGCATCGAGGGCGGTGGAATAAAGCGCGGCCTCACCTCCGTCGAGGCGGCCATCCTCCTCGATGTGCCGCTTCACAAGGTGTTGACCATGGTCATCTTCGGCCTGGCCAAGAAGGGCGTGGTCCGCGTCCGCTATGACAAACCGCTCAAGCTGGAGGTGACCGGCGAGGAATCGCCAGGGGACATCTGGACGCGGCCCGACGGAAAGCGCGGGAAGCTCAGGCACTATGAAAAGGGCTTTATACACGCATTCCAGGCCCAGCAAGGGAAAACGGTCGAGGAGATAAACCTGGACGATGCGTTCGATTGCCTCATCAAGTTTACCATGGGCGCCATGGCCGGATTCGACCTGAAGCAGACCCGTGACTATTACAAGCGCATCGTCGCCCGGGCCTGGAAGCAGGTAAAGACCGAGGCCGGCTATGAGGCCGGCTTCAAGCGCGTGGACAAGCACCTGGGCTGGCTGATGCTGGAGGACCACTGGGACCGCGAGCTCCGGGATGTCGGCGGTGGCCACCACTATTATCCCCACTGGTGGTACGGCCGGGGCCACGGAACCTACACTGCCGCGCCCGGGCGAGCCGGTGCATCCCGTGGCCCAAGCACACCGGCTACGTCCTTCGGCGATGTGGCGAACTCGCTGGCCGGGCGCCTGGAGAACACGTGTAGCAGCTTGGCGGGCAGCCTCGACTCGCTAGGCAGAACCGCCAAAGGCGGCCTCGACCTCTCCCGCTTCGACCAGTTCACCAGCGACTTTCTCTCACAACTGTCCGAGGGCGGCGGCAGCGGAGGCGGAGGCGGAGGAGGCTGTGCCTGCGCCGGTTGCGCCTGCGCCTGCGCCTGCGCCGGTGGCGGACGGTAGCTGATAGTTGCTAGTCGTCAGTTCCCGGTTGTTAGAGGGGAAGTCCTTGAAGCCCGCGGACCTGCAAAAGATTTATCGGCGCCAGGCAGCCTGGTTTGCCGGCGAGCGCAGCAGGCTGCTGCGCAAGGTCAACATCGCCTCCAAGAGGCGTGTGCTGGACCTTGGCGCGGGCACTGGCGAGACCCTTTGCGAACTCGATCGCCGCGCGCGGGGCTTCGCGGTAGGTGTGGACTCTGAGATCGGCACGCTGCGTCTCGCCGCCGGGAGGCGCGTTGCCGGCCAGGCCGAGTCGCTGCCTTTTCAAAACGCAACATTCGATCTGGTCTTCACGCAGATGTTCTTCCTCTGGGCGCGCCCCTTGAAGGAGATTCTCGCAGAGCTCAGGCGCGTTCTCGCTCCCGGCGGGCATCTTATCGCCGCCGCCGAGCCTGATTACAGCGGGGCGGTGGAGCATCCGACCGAACACGGACAAATGGGACGGCTTGCTGAGACCCTTGCAGCCGATGGCGCCGACATCGAAATCGGACGCAAGTTGGGCGGGGAATTGATGCGCGCCGGCTTCCGTGTGGCCTGCGGCGTTCACCCGGCCCGGCCCTTGGAGTCGGCCCTTCCCGACTCGATCTTCGCCGTACCTGAGTTAGTCGAACTAACTGACGGTCTGGAATTCCTGTTCCTGCCTTATTTCCATTTTTTGGCGGTCCGGGTTTAACAGTGCATAGTGCGAAGTTGATTGGTGGTAAAATGGGCGTAATGACAGTGCACGGTGCACAGTGCATAGTGCGAAGTTGATTGGTGACAAAATGGGCGTAATGACAGTGTACGGTGCACAGTGCATAGTGCGAAGTTGATTGGTGGCAATATGGGCGTAATGACAGTGTACGGTGCACGGTGCACAGTGCATAGTGCGAAGTTGATTGGTGGTAAAATGGGCGTAATGAC
>CAYRLQ010000097.1:0-13642 GCA_964425145.1 uncultured Nitrospiraceae bacterium | reverse complement strand
CCCCAACTCATGCCATTGCCCATTCAGGTTGCCCACAGCCTTGGCGTGCAACTGTCTAAGCTGCGCAAAGACGGCACGCTCGATTGGCTCCAGCCCGATGGCAAGTCGCAGGTTACCGTCGAGTACGTCGACCACAAGCCGGTTCGGATCGACACGATCGTCATTTCCAACCAGCACAGGGAGGACATCTCACAGGAGGAAATCCGCGCGCAGGTCATCGAACACGTTTGCAGGCCCATCGTGCCCCAGGAATACATCCAAGGCGGGGTGACCTATCACATCAACCCCACCGGCCGATTCGTAGTCGGCGGACCAGTGGGCGATTGCGGCTTGACCGGGCGCAAGATCATCGTCGACACCTACGGCGGCATGGGCCGCCACGGCGGCGGTGCGTTCAGCGGGAAAGACCCCTCGAAAGTAGACCGCTGCGGGAGCTACATGGCCCGCTACATCGCCAAGAACATCGTGGCCGCAGGGATCGCCGAGCGCTGCGAAGTCCAGCTCGCCTACGCCATCGGCATTGCCCAGCCCGTGTCTATCAACGCCACCACGTTCGGCACGGGTAAGATCGACGACGAGAAACTCGGCGCGATACTCCTGGACCACTTCGACTGCCGCCCCGCCACTATCATCGAAATGCTCGACCTGCGCAAGCCCATCTATGCCAAGACCACGAACTACGGTCATTTCGGTCGCGAAGACCAGGGTTTTCGCTGGGAAGAAACCGACCAAGCCGACGCCCTGCGCCGAAAGGCCGGCCTGTAGCCCTCATAGCCCGCACTCTTCACGGAAATAGCCCGCAGTGCGATGGGACATACAGCCAAAGGCGTGGGAAAACCCACGCGATTTTGGATGGCGAAGTTTTTAGCTCACCTCCGTATCAAGCCATGCGATCAGTGTAGCGCAGGCGGCTCGCCGGCTATCGCTCACGACACAAATCGCTCAATTTGGGTATTATTACATTAGGCTCATGTGGCATAATACGCTTCGGTGTGGGTGCATTGGTGATAGAGAGAGAAACCAATGGGTAAGGCTCGCCTGATAGCCCGGCTCGTTTTGGCCCTGATGCCATGGGTTGGCATGGCCTCGGCGCTGGACACGGAGGCCATCGTGGGACAAAACGAGGGCGCGTCGGTGGTCATTTGGGGGAGGAACCCGGCTACAGGGGCCGAGGTTCAGGGCAGCGGCTGTTGTGTGAACACGGCGGGGTATGTTCTAACTGCGGCGCACCAGGTCATCGGCTTGGAGGCCTTTCGAGCCCGTCTTCGGGACGGCAGCCAACGGGAGCTCACGGTGGTTGACGTGGACGTGCCGCGAGAAGTCGCACTGCTGAAATCGGCTGCGCCCATGCCCCAGGCCGTGCGCATCGGCGATGCGAGCACGCTCCGCAGCGGGTCGGCCTTGGTGGCTATCGCGGCCCCGGTGGGTCTGGAGTTCTCGGCGGTCACGGGCATCGTGTCCAGTCCGAACCGCACGCGCAAAGGCCATCCCATGATTCAGTCGGACATCCCAGCCAGCCCCGGCTCGAGTGGCGGGCCCGTGTTCGACCGGCAGGGTAAGCTCGTGGGCCTGATCGTGAATCGGCTGGAGCAAGAAGAATGGATCAAGATGATCACACCCATCAACAACGCATATCCGATGCTTCGCGCGCACGGCATTGCCATTCCGAGCGACCGCGACCCCGCTGCCGAGGCTGAGATTATCCCCGCCAAGAACGTGACATACGACGAATGGCAGGCCGTCCAGGCGTATAATGAGGGCGTGATGGCCGATTCCCCCGCGGAGAAAATAATCTTCTATCAGCGGGCGGTGAGTCAATTGCCGGAGTTTTTCGAGGCGTGGTTCAACCTCGGAGTCGCTTACAGTGCCACAGAAGACCTGACTCAAGCCGTCCACGCCTATCTAAAGGCGGGCAAGCTTAAGCCGGATTTCGTGGAAGTGCCGCGCAACCTGGGCCGGATATTTCTCGAGCAACAACGCTTGGAGAACGCCGTGGCGTCGTTCCAGCAGGCGCTCGAGCTGGCGCCCAGCGATCCGCCATCGTATAACGACCTGGGCTACGCGTATCTCCAATTGAACCAGCTCGAGAAAGCAGAAGAGTGCTTCGTTACTGCGCTGGAATTAGAGCCTGAATATCCGCTTGCCCGATATAACCTCGCCCTGACCTACGCGGCCACCGGCCGGCTGGCCTGGGCCATCGAGCAATTCGAGCGGTACCTCAACCTGGCCCCGGATGCGGACGACGCTGCCGAGGTCAGGGCAATAATCGGCAAGTTGAAAAGCCAATAGCGTGGAGCAGTGTATCAGACAGGATTTATGAGATTCACAAGATTTCTTTGCTTTATCTTGTCAATCCTGTTCATTATAAAGGGTGGAGGAAGACGGCTGTGCCAAAGGAATCCGTGCCAGAGAAGTTGGGCCGCTATACGATAGTGCGCGAGCTGGGCAAGGGCGCCATGGGCGTTGTGTACGAAGGACTCGACCCGAACATCAATCGGCGGGTTGCCATCAAAACCGCCCGTAGGGACGTCATGGAGGTTACGGGCCGCGCCGACGAGATGATGGAGCGGTTCCTGCGTGAGGCGACCGCTGCGGGCGGCCTCAATCATCCGAACATCATCACCATCTACGACGCGGCCGAAGAAGGCGACATCGCCTATATCGCCATGGAGTACCTGGAAGGTGGCGATCTGTTCGACCTGATGGAGCGGAAACGGCGCTTCACGCCGGAGGAGGCGGTTGACATCGCCGCCACCGTCTGCGAGGCGCTGGCCGCGGCCCACGATCAGGGGATAGTACACCGCGACGTGAAACCGGGGAATATCCTTATGCCGGAGGACGGCCCGCTCAAGGTAGCCGACTTCGGCGTCGCCAGGATCGAGGACTCGAGTCTCACTCAGGAAGGCGCGATGATCGGCACGCCGCACTATATGAGCCCGGAACAATTCATGGGACAACGCGCCGATGCGCGGTCGGACCTGTTCTGCGCGGGCATCATCCTGTACGAAATGCTCACGGGTGAGAAACCCTTCGGCGGGGAAGCGCTGAGCACGGTCATGCACAACGTCATCAAGGGTGCCCCCATTGAGCCGCAAGAGCTGAATTTCGCCGTCAACGACACGCTGAGCCGAGTGGTGCTGAAGGCCTTGGCCAAGCGCCCCCAGGACCGCTACCAGAGCGGTCGCGCCATGGCGGCGGCGCTGCGCGAAGCCCTCAAGGAAAACCCCGACCCGGCGATCACGATGGTCCCGGGTCGTGCGGGGGGCGATGCCGAGGCAACTGTCCTGGCCCAACCTGCGGACGCCGAGGCCACAGTGGTCACGACCGAACCGCCCGACCGAACAGCGTCGGTGGCAGTCCCGCCCCGCGCTGCCGAGCCCGGCGCCGTGGCGGCCGCCCCACCCACGAGGCCAAAGCTGCTCCTGCCCGCCCTCATTGGTACAGGCATAGTGATAATCCTGGTGCTGATTGTGGCTATAGTTTCTCTGACGGGCGGCAAAGAGGACAGACTCGCGCCGGGAGTGGGCGGAACAACGCCTGCTGAACCCACCATTCCGGAAGAAGCCTACTTCGAAGAGGCAGTAGTAACCATCGTATTCGCGGAGACCAGGCGGGCGGATGAGCTGGTCCGTGAGCGAATTAGGGATGCCAGCATCAAAGGCAAGCCCCTGGAATTCGGCGGGATAGAGGGATTGAAGCTCGGAAAGGCAACGGTCGATCTGAAGGACCGGAAGTCCGGCAAGGAAAAGAGCAACATTAAAGTCACACTCCCTGGTGAAAGTGTGGCATTGGGCAAGGCTTGGACCGAGTTTGAAGCAACGGCCAAGGCGGACGGGTACATGGGTGCTGGTTCTGTGTTTCCGGCTGATGAGCCTGGGGAAACAGCCGAGGTCGTCTTAGTCATGCTGTCAAGGGACGCGCCGCTATAAAGTGCTGAGTACAACTCAACGCAAAAAGGGCGCCAGAATACAGAATGGGGATGCGTGGCATGGGCATCTTGCCCATGGAATCACGGGCTGGAAGCCCGTGCCACCATTTAAGGCCATTTTGGTGGTATACTGGTTGAGAGGACCTCAGGAGTCCGCGTTTTACTGCAGCTTCACACGACGGGGAGGAAGAGACCATGCTTGGTAAAAGGATCGCGCTAAGCACACTACTGATACTTGTGGCATTAAGCCTGGCGCCTGCGTCGGCGCAACCAATCAAGGGACACATCGCCCCGGCTTTCACCGTCAGGGATATTCGCGGTCAGGACGTTGACCTCGACCAGATTATGGCCGAAAGCCCTGACATGGTGATCATATACTTTTTCACCACGGAGGGTGGCGTGAAAATCACGCGGCGTCTGAGCGCGATTCCCATGCTCTATGGGCACGATAAGGTGCGCATCATTGCCTTTGGCGTGAAAGAAGACGAGCAGGCGTTGAAAGCATTCGCAGACAAATTGAAGATCGATTACTACATTGCGACCAATGAGCAGGTCAACGACCTATACGGACCAGTGAAACCGCTTCCACTCACGTTCATCCTTAAGAACGACAAGACCATCGTGAGGATTGTCCAGGGCAGCGGCGAGACGGAGACAGCCATTCTGCTCAATGTCGCCGAGACGTACCTGATGCAGGGCAAGACCGACGAAGCCGTCACTATCGCCAATAAGGCCCGGGATGAAGGTGAGAATACCACGAAGGCCACGCAGGTCAGGGGAATCGCGTTCACCAAGGCGGGCAAGCTCGATGAGGCCGAGAAGGAATTTGGGCTGATCAGCTATAAGGAAGGGCTGGCGAAAGTCGCCCTCGAGCGCCGCGAGTACGGTAAGGCCATCGACCTGGCCAACCAGGCCGGCCCCCAAAGCGGCTACGCGGACACCATCAAGGCGACGGCCCTGATGCGCAGTGGCAAGCTCGATGAGGCGGCCACGACATTCGAGGCGGCCACGAAGAAGCCCGCCGAGGACTGGCAAAACTCGGAGGCGTTGACGGGCCAAGGCCGCCTGCTTCAGGAAAAGGACGACAACGCGGGCGCTGTCACTAAGTATCAGGATGCCATATCCCTGAACCCGTACAATGTTGAGGCGCTGAGCAACGAGGGCGCGGCACATCGCGCGGAGGGCAACCTGGAGAAGGCCGCGGAGTCACTCGAAAAAGCCAAGGCGATCCGCGATGACGACCTGGTTCTGTGCATGCTCGAGCAGGTCCGCCATGAAATGGAAGAGGCGAACGACATTAAGCGGGGCGAGCTGATCCGGGCGCAGATCGCCGACCTGGCCGAGCGCTACGAGGAAATGAAGAAGGCCGGCACCGCCAAACCCGCCGACACCTGGTCCACGCGGCCGCTGGTCCTGGCCTTCCTCCCCTCGTCGAATAGGACGTCTGTCTTCTTCGAGCGCGCGGGCACGGATGTCGTCCTGCGCCGGGAACTCCAATCGCAGGTCCGGGCCAAGGACGCCGTTTACCAGGTGGTCGAGCGCGAGGTGCTGGATAAGTTGTTGCAAGAACTTGAGTTGGGCACGTCGGAACTGGCCAGCCAGGACACGCAACTTCAATTGGGCAGGCTGTTTTCTGCGCAGTACCTGGGTTTTGCGGATTTCGCGCAGGCCGGCTCGGACACGCTGATGTACTTACGCCTGGTCGACACAGAGACGACGGGGATTGCACTGCAATTGATGCGCAATCTCAAGAATGCCGCCAGCATTGCCGCGCTGGCTGAGGACCTGGCCCAGGAGATGGTGACCAAGATTATCGAGGAACGCGAGCTCAAGGGCCTCATCGCCGATGCCGTGTCCGATGAGTCCGTCATCATTAACCTGGGCAAGGCGCATGGGATTGAGCCGGGGCAGAAGTTCACCATCATCGAAGAGGGCGAGCCCATCGAAGTCAGCGGACGCGTGATCGCCTATCGCCCCAAGCACGTCGGCTTGCTCGAAGTGACCGAGGTCGAAGACCGGTACGCCACCTGCAAGGTCCTGAGGAAAAGCGAGGGCGTCCAACTGGCCAAGGAGATGAAAATCAAGGCCGCCAAGCCGAAGTAAGGGCGTAGGTTTTCGAGCGAAGGTTCTCAAACCCTCGAAAAGGTGACAGGGGAGCTGTTGAAAAACCTCTTTGGAAGAGAACAAGACTGAACCCGTCATTGCGAGGAGCGAAGCGACGCGGCAATCTCACGTGGCGGAAGTCTTTGTGCCCGAAGAGATTGCCGCGCTCTCTTCGGTCGCTCGCAATGACGTGAATTGGTTGGCGTGGCGTTGCAGAGTGTATGTTGGGGCTTTCTCAACAGCCCCACAGACCCCGTTTTTCTAAGCAGAGGCAAGACTTCAAGACGTATTCTGGGGACAGTATACTTAATTCAGTAGGAAGCGAAAACCGGGACCAAAGACCAAGAACGACTGAATTAAGTATACTGTCCCCAGAATACCAGCCTGTGTGTAACAGGGCTTTCATGCCCATGCTGTAGCCGGATCGATGAAGACTTTGACGTTGGCCGTATGCGCGCGCAATGCCCAGGACATCATTGGGGCGTGCCTCGAGAGTATCCGCAATCAGACGGTGCCTCCGGACGAAATCATCGTGGCGGTGGACGGTCTCGAGGACCCGACGGTAAGGGTTGCCGAGAACTACGGCGCGCGTGTGATCGCCAGCAACGCTACGGGACTCTACGAAGCGCGGAATGCCGTACTCGAGGCCTGCACGACGGATTATCTCGCCTTTACGGATGCCGATTGCGTGCTGGTGCCCGAGTGGGTCGAACATGCCAAGAAGGTCCTCGATGAGCACGATGACGTTGCTGCGGGCACGGGGCGGCATCCGCCTGTGGGCCCGCGTAACCTTGCCGGCTGGCTGCACCACATGTGGTTCCTCGTGGAAACCCGCGATACCGGCGAGACCGACGGCGTCATCGGCGGTAACAGCTATTTCCGCGCCGAGGCCCTGCGCCACGTGGGCGGCTGGCTGAAACTGCCGCACCACAGCGCCGCGGAGGACGTTTACATTTCCAAGGCGTTGCGCCACGCCGGGTACCGTATTTGGTTCGAGGAGGGGGCCGCGGCTCAGCACCGATATGAAACCCGGCTCAAGAGCCTCTGGCGGAAGAGCCTGATGATGGGTAAAGACATCGTTGTCATGCACCGCGCCGCGGGCTGGCGCGACGGCCTGTGGTGGTACACGCTCGCGATACCCGTTGTGGCCGGCACGTTCCTGGCGGGCTTGGTGCTGCTGGTGGTGAACGTGTGGCTTGGGCTGACCGTGATGGTGCTGCCGCTTGGGGCGACGTTTTTATACCTCGTGCGCACGTTTCGCAGCGTACGCACCGCCTTTCCCCGCTGGATCGCGCGGTGGATTCTGATTTGGCCCTATTCATGGGGCGTCGTAAGGGGGCTTTTGGCGACGGTCCCCGAGGAAGCCCGCCGGTGACCTTGGACGAACACAGGGTCAATGAGACGCCCGAACCGCTGGAAGTGGGTCCATCTGCCAGTCGCATCAAGGTCTGCCTGGTCTGCTCGCACGGCGGCCACCTGACGGAGATGTTCCAAATCGAGGAGGCGTTCGAGGGGCACGACACCTTCTATCTGTGCTACGATGCGGAAACCACGCGCGCCGTGCCCAACGCCTACCGCGTGCCCAATATGGCGCGCAACCCCATCGAGTTTGTGAAGAACCTTTTCCGCGTATTCGCCGTGTTTCGGAAAGAACGCCCTGACCTCGCCGTGTCGACCGGCGCGGAGATCGCCCTGCCCGTAGCCCTTATTGCCAAACTGTTGCGCGTGCCCATGGTATACATCGAGTGCGGCGCGCAAGTTGCGCACCCGTCATTTACCGGCCGTGTCATGTACTGGCTGGCCGACGAGTTCTATGTGCAATGGAAAGAGCTTGTCGCCGTATACGGTCCCCGGGCGAAGTTTCGCGGCAGTCTGATCGACGAGGATGTGCCGATACAGGGCGACCGAAGCGCCGAGAGACGCATGAAGGTGACGCTGGTCCACCCGGCGCTCGTTCGAGCATTCTCGAGCGACCAGCCCCCCATGGGGCTGGCCTACCTCGCTTCGGTGCTTGAGCAGCATGGCTGCGAGGTACGTGTGATCGATGCCAATGCCGAGAAGCTCTCACTGACGGAGGTCACCCGCATCATCGTGCAGCAGGCCCCCGGCATGATCGGCGTTACGGTGACCACGCCACTGTTGCCCAGTGCCCTCGAGATGGCCCGGGAACTGGGCCGCCGCTTGGACCCAAGGCCGGTCCTGGTGGCGGGCGGCCCGCACGCCACGGTCCGGCCCGAGGACCTGCTCGTGGACGGCGCGTTCGATTACGTCGTGCGCGCGGAAGGCGAGCTGACGATCGCGGAACTGGTGGAAGCGCTTTTGGCCGGGAAGGACGCGGAAGGCATTGCCGGGATATCCTGGCGGCGCGGTGGGACGGTTATCCATAATCCCGACCGCGGCCTATGTTCACGGCTGGAACAGTTTCCACACCCCGATTGGTCGCTCTTTCCCCTCAAGTGCTTCTCGAGCTACGTCCGGCGAAACGATTATTGCCTCCCTATTATGACCAGCCGAGGGTGCCCCTTCAGTTGCACGTTTTGTTACAAGGGCATTTTCGGCCGGCGGCTGCGCATGCGAACGGCCGAGGACGTGGTCAACGAGTGGCAGTTCCTTGTCGAGCGCTACGGCGCGCGCGAAATCGCCGTGGTTGACGACGTCTTTACGTTAAGGATCGACCGGGTCATTCAGATTTGCGAGTTGCTCGTTGCGCGAGGGCTTGACAAGGTTCCCTGGTCGACGACCAACGGCATCCGCGTCGACCAGGTAAGCGCGGAGTTGTTCGCTGCGATGCGCCGTGCCGGGTGCTATCGCGTGTACTTCGGGATTGAATCCGGTGTGCAGAGAGTGATCGATACGCTGCAAAAGGGGATCACGCTGGACCAGGCACGCCATGCCGTCCGCCTGGCCAAGGAAGCAGGGCTCGAGGTGGGCGGCTATTTCATGTTGGGCAACGCCGGCGAGACGGGGCCCGATATGGATGCCACAATTGGCTTCGCCCTGGAACTCGAACTCGACTACGCCCAGTTTGCTATCGCGACGCCATATCCGGGCACGCAGATGTACGCGACGATCGAAAAACACGGCACGATCCTCATATCTTCCTGGGAAGACCTTGCGACCTTTGGGCGTCTGGTGTTCACCATGGGCGAACTGACGCCGAACTTGGTCGCGGGCAAGTTTCGCAAAGCAATCTGGCAATTCTATTTTCGCCCAAGATTTCTCTTGCGCCAGGCGCACGAGTTGTCTAGTTGGACTGGATTGCGCCATCGGATTCTCGGCGCCGCGGTGGTGATCAAGCTGGCGCTATTCGGAGGCCGATAGCGGGAAGGGCGGTGGGCCGCAAAACAAGAAACCGACCGATAGTAGTATAGAAGACCTTGTCAGGAATCTGAGAAATGCAGGATAAATAGCACAGTGATTTACGCAACGGTCGGCACGATGTTTCTAGATTTCCCGCGCTTGATCCACAAAATGGACGCGATAGCCCAGGAAACCGGCGAGCGGGTCATCATCCAAGTCGGGCTCGGCAATACCGTCCCGAAATTCTGCGAATACTTTGATTTCAAGCCGCGCCAAGAGGTGCTTGCACTTCAGCGCGAAGCCCGCCTGATCGTCTGCCACGCCGGGATCGGTTCAGTGATAGATGCGCTCGAGGTGCGGCGGCCGTTGGTCGTGGTGCCGCGCCTCAAGCGGTTCAACGAGCACATGAGCGACCACCAATTGGACATTGCCCAGGCAGTTCAGCGGCGCGGCTGGGGCCGCATGGTGTGTGACATCGACGATCTGGCCGGTGCCTGCGCCCATCCGCCCGCCGTGCCGGAGGTGTATAGGCCGGCCAGGCATCGGCTCGTGGCCGCCGTCCGCGAGATGGTCGAACGCGTCGCCGCAAAGAACCTCACGCAAAGGCGCTAAGACGCCAAGAGGTCGGGGAACTTTGCGCCTTGGCGTCTTTGCGTGAGACGTAAAAGGAGTCGGCTAAGAGACGGTATTAGCCGTAAAGAAATGTATATCCATGGAGCAACGTTGTCGGGCACGGGGGAATTGTTCGGTTTCTGTCGGGTGTGGTAGTATTTGCGGCGATGGCGAAGGGATGTGGGTAGCGGGTCTCTCCCTTGCAAGATCGAATCTGTTTCATTGACCCCGTGTTTTGTGACTTTTCCTCACGAGGGAGGCCGTGTATTGCGAAACGTACGTGTGGTTGTGTTATCCGGTTGTGTCATTTTCCTGGGGTGGCTCTTAGCGGCCTCGAACGGCTGGGGCGAGACGGTCCCGGAGTCGTTGCGGGCGTCGGTCGAGCGGGCCGTGGCCCGTGTGAAACCGGCGCTGGTGCAGATTCATGTGGTCCGTACGCGCTATAGCGAAGGGCGCGAGTTAAAGTACGAAGCCATTGGCAGCGGTGTGGTCATCGCCAAGGAAGGATACGTCATCACGAACCACCACATCGCCGGCCGTGCCACGCGCCTGCTGTGCACGTTCTCAAACAAGGAAGAGATCGAGGCCGAATTGGCTGGGACGGACCCGCTGACGGACATTGCCGTGCTCAAGCTCGAACCGGACGAGCCGCGCCAGTTCCCCGTGGCCGAGTTCGGCGATAGCGACGCCCTCTACGTGGGCCAGCACGTGTTGTCCATGGGGTGTCCGATGGCGCTGTCGCATTCGGTGACGCTGGGCATTGTGAGCAACACGGAGATGGTCATGTCGGATTGGCAGGGCGCCATCACGCTGGAGGGCGAGGACATAGGCGCGCTCGTGCGCTGGATCGCCCATGATGCCGAGATTTACGGGGGCAATTCCGGCGGGCCGTTGGTCAATCTCGAGGGGGAAGTAATTGGGGTGAACGAAATCCGGATAGGCTTGGGCGGGGCCATTCCTGGAAACTTGGCCCAGGCCGTCGCCCGGGAACTCATCGCCGAAGGCAAGGTGCGCCGCAGTTGGCTTGGCCTCGATGTCCAGCCCCTGCTTAAGCGCACCAAGGCGGAGCAGGGGATTTTGGTTCGCGGCACGATCAACGGTTCGCCCGCGGAGGAAGCCGGACTCGAGTCGGGCGATAGGCTTATCAGCGTCGGCGATACCATGGTGTACGTACGTTTTCCCGAAGAGATGCCTGCGTTCAATCGCCTGGTGACCAGTCTGCCCGTGGGGGAACCGGTTGAGTTGGCGGTGCTGCGTAATGGCGAAGCAATGACGTTCACGGTAACGCCGGTCGAGCGGGAGGCGGTGCGCCCCAAGCAGCGCGAGCTCAAGCAGTGGGGGATCACGGCGCGGAATCTTTCCCTGATGGACGTCAAGGAACTGAAGCGCGAGAGCCGTGATGGTGTCCTGATAACTTCAGTGCGGCCAGGCGGGCCTGCGGGCGAGGCCAAGCCTTCCATCACTTCGCAGGACATCATCGTGTCGGTGAACGGCGCGCCCGTGCCGAACCTCGAGGCGCTTCATGACCTGACGGCCCAAATCACCGAAGGAAAGACCGAGCCGACACGAGTCCTGACCGGGTTCGAGCGTAAGTCGGGCGACTACCTTACCGTCGTGCGCGTAGGCATTCAGGAACTACCGGACCCGGCCCTCGAGGTGAAGAAGGCCTGGTTGGCTGCCGAAACGCAGGTGCTCACGCGGGACATCGCTGAGTCGCTGGGCCGGCCGGACCTGACCGGGTTTCGCGTAACGCAGGTCTATCCGAACACTGCTGCTGAGGAGGCCGGTCTGGATGTCGGGGACGTGATCATGGCCGTGGATGACGAGAAACTGACGGCGTCCGCTCCTGAACACTATGAGGAGTTGCCTACGCTTGTACGCCAGTGCAAGATTGGCTTGACAGCGGAACTGGCGGTCCTCCGCGGTGAGGAAGAATTAAAGATTCCTGTTGAACTCGTCCGGGCGCCCAAGATCAACCGGGAAATGAAGAAATATCGCGACGAAAACTTCGAGTTTACTGTGCGGAATATCAGTTTCTTTGACAAGGCGCGCGAGAAATGGCCTGAAGACCAGCACGGCGTCCTGTTGGATGAGGTAAAACCCGGTAGCTGGGCCGCGCTGGGAGGGCTGAACGTGGGCGATTTGGTCCTCGAGATCGAGGGGACCAAGTTGACCGACGTGGACATGTTTGAGAAAGAGATGGGCGCGATTACGGCTGCGAAAGCAGAGAACGTGGTGTTGTGTGTGTTGCGCGGGATTCACATGATGTACGTGGAATTGGAGCCTAAGTGGGATGAAGACGACGAGTAGAGATGCTCTCACCATGCGCTCAAAGCGGCGTCGCGCGCTGAGGGCGGGACTGTTGTGTCTAGGGTTTATGGCGGCAGGTTCGGGGGCGGCCGATGAGATCGCGGTCAAAGGCCGCGAGGTATTTGCCAAGCACAAGAGTGCCGTCGTGACCGTCGAATTGGTGCTGAAGCGGCAGTTCACATTGTTCGGCAATTCTCAGGAAGAGGAGAGCAAAAGTGAAGTGACCGGCACGATGATCGAGCCCACTGGCCTTACCGTGGTGTCTCTGACCTCCATTGACCCCACGAGCATATTGACAGATGCGTTAGCCGGCGAGGCGGGCATGGGCTTGATGTTCAAGACGGAGACTCAAGTTATCTCGGCCAAGATACTACTCGAGGACGGCGCCGACCTGCCCGCGCGAGTCGTCCTGCGCGACCCCGACCTGGACCTGGCATTTGTCCAGCCGAACGAGAAGCCTGCGGAACCTTTGCCGTACGTCAACCTTCGCGACGCTACAGAGCCGGAGATTCTGGATCATGTCGTCACGCTGAACCGGCTGGGCAAACGGGCCCAGCGAACCCACGGCATTTCCACGGGGCGCGTGGAAGCAGTCGTTACAAAGCCTCGCACGTTCTATGTCCCCACCCAAAGCCTGTCCGCAGCTCTCTCGCTCGGCTGTCCGGTCTTCGCGTTGGATGGGAAGGTTGTGGGCCTCGCTGTAGTTCGCAAGGGGGGCAAGGTGGAAGTTACATCTTTCAACGACATCGTGTTGGCGATCGTGTTGCCAGCGTCGGATATCCTCGAAGCGGCCGCGCAGGCCCCGAGCTTCGAAGAAGTTCAAGCAGAAGCCAAAACGGAAACAAGGTGAAATCAGTGCGTTCAACGGTAAAGCGTCGGCGGGTAATGGTAGTGGCCCTTCTGTGTGCAGTGGGCCTGGTTTTGGGGCCGGCAACGGCCGAGGGGGTCTTCGCGGAAGGCCGCAAAGTCTTCGAGCAACACAAGAGCGCTGTGGTAACCGTGCAACTGGTGACCAAACAGCGTGAGAACGAGTCCAAATCGGAAGTGACGGGCACGGTGATGGAGCCCGATGGGCTGACCGTGGTGTCCCTCAGCGCGGTTGACCCCAGCAACGTGTACAAAGCCATTATGGGGCCCCAGGACGACCATTTCGAGATGGAAAGTGAAGTGACGAGTGTCAAGATCCTCCTTGAAGACGGCGCCGAACTGGACGCCCTGCTCGTGCTGCGTGATCCCGACCTGGACCTTGCCTTTGTCCGTCCGGTCACGAAGCCTGAGAAGCCTTTGCCACACGTCGATTTCACCGACGCTGCCGAGCCGGAGATATTGGACGACCTGATCGCTGTAAGCCGGTTGGGCAATGTGGCCCGCAGAACCTGTTGCGCTTCT
>CAYRLQ010000096.1:0-13935 GCA_964425145.1 uncultured Nitrospiraceae bacterium | reverse complement strand
AAAAGGAGAGTACTGCCACTTGACACGGAGTCACCTAATGGGTGTCCCTAGATCCCCCTGATCCCCCTAGATCCCCACGCATACGCCCCCGGGCTGTCCGCGAGCCCGGCCTTGACGGGATTCAGTTCGACGTAACGCATCGCGGTCAGCAAGTGGGCCTCGTCCATCACGAACGACGCGAAACGTTCTTGCCACAGGTGCCCGCGCCACCCTTCACGGAAATTCACATGGCGCGTGTAGCGCCGGTGGGCCTCACCCATGGCCCCACGCAACCCGTCCGGCGTTTCCGGCACGGCGATCAGATGGACATGATTGGGCATCAGGCAATAGGCCCAGAGCGCGACCTTGTGGCGCGCGCACGACTGCGCCATCAACTGGATGTAGACCGCGTAGTCGTCCTCGCAGAAGAAGGTTTCCATGCGCCGATTGCCCCGCTGCGTGACATGATGCGCCATGCCCGGCGCCACGACCCGTTCTATCCTTGCCATAGGGACCGCACTACCCACACCAAGCCCAAAAGTCAATAATTAAGTATACTGTCCCCAGAATTCCCTTTTGTTACACTCTTCTTCGAAGTAGCGGTATAATGCCGCCATGATCGATTCGTTTGGCCGTACAATCAACTACCTGCGCGTTTCAGTGACCGACCGGTGCAATCTCCGTTGCATTTATTGCCGGCCGGCCGAAGGTGTGAAACTGATTCCGCACGACGATATCCTTCGCTACGAGGAGATCCTGGATTTCGTCCGTGTAGCTGTCGATCGAGGGATTTGCAAGGTCCGGGTGACCGGAGGCGAGCCGCTGGTTCGCAGAAACATCCCCTCGTTGATCGAACGGTTGGCCGCGATCGACGGCGTCGAGGACCTGTGCATGACGACGAACGGCACCTTGTTGGACCGATTCGCCGGACCGCTTGCCGATGCGGGCCTGCAGCGGGTGAACATCAGCCTGGACACGCTCTCGCCGGAGCGGTACGCGTCGATCACGCGCGGTGGTGACGTGCGCGCGGTGCTGGACGGCATCGAGGCAGCCCAAACGGCAGGCCTGCTGCCCATCAAGGTCAATTGCGTGGTCAAGCAGTCGTCCGACGAGCCAGACGCGCGGGCCGTGAGGGCCTATGGACTGAGCAAGGGGTTGGAAGTCCGGTTCATCCGGCGGATGAACATCGCTGCGGGCGCGTTCTGGCCTGTCGAGGGCGGCTTGGGCGGGCACTGCGAGAAGTGCAACCGACTACGTCTGTCGAGCGACGGGTGGCTGCGACCGTGCCTCTTCAACGATATCGGCTTTAACGTGCGCGAGCTGGGCTACGTGGAGTCATTGGAACGGGCGGTGGCCGCGAAACCGGAGAGCGGTACTTCCAGCCTATCGAACCGGATGTACGAGATCGGAGGGTAACCAAGCATGGACGAACTAAGCCATGTAGACACCGAGGGCAAGCTGTCGATGGTCGATGTAAGCGTAAAAGCACCGCAGCGGCGGACGGCACGTGCCCGAGGCCGGATCGAGCTGGCCCCGGAAACGGCCGCGCTGATCCGGGAGAACCGCGTGAAGAAGGGCGACGTGCTGACGGTGGCGCGACTGGCCGGCATCCAGGCGGCCAAAGAGACCGGGCGCCTGATTCCATTGTGCCACCCGCTGGTGTTGGATCGGATCGACGTACAGGCCACGCTCACGGATCAGGGCGTGGAGGTTATCAGCGAGGTAGTTTGCGTGGGGCGCACGGGCGTCGAGATGGAAGCGCTGACCGCTGTAAGCGTGGCGCTGCTGACCGTCTACGACATGTGTAAGGCTGTGGACAAGACAATGCGCATAGGCGACATTGTACTTCTGAAAAAGGTCAAACAGGATGTGCGACAGGGTTGAAGTGGCTTCGGTAAACGTTTCCGAGGAAACGGGCACTATCAAGCACTCGGTGGAGCAGATCGAAATCGACGCGCGGGGTATTGTTGGAGACGCGCACGCGGGTGCGTGGCACCGGCAAATCAGCCTATTGTCGCAAGAACGCATCGATGAATTCGTGAGGGCGACGAAGCGCCCGACCAAACCCGGGGAATTCGCCGAGAATATCACGACGCGCGGTCTCGATTTGCGATGCGTGGCGCCGCTGGATCGCCTCCGCATCGGCGCGGCCGAACTGGAAGTAACGCAGATCGGCAAAGAATGCCACGGCGACGCCTGCGTGATTTACCGCGAGTTGGGTCAATGCATCATGCCGACGGAGGGGCTGTTTTGCCGGGTCCTACACGGAGGAACGGTCAAGCCCGGCGACACGGTCGAATACTATCCGCGGCCCCTGCGCGTGCACGTCATCACCCTGAGCGACCGCGCCGCGGCCGGGGAATACGAGGACCGCAGCGGGCCGCGCGTCTGCGAGTTGCTCGAGGAGTTCTTCGTTGAGAAGCGGTGGCATCTCAGGATTGAAGCCGCCATCCTTCCCGATGACGCGGCCCAATTGCGAGAAGCGATTCAATCCGCCTGTGACGCCAACGCGGATGTGATCATCACTACCGGGAGCACGGGGGTCGGGCCGCGGGACATCGCCCCGGAAACCGTCGCCGAGCTATGCGATAAGATGCTCCCCGGCATCATGGAGCACATCCGCCTGAAATTCGGCGCAGCCAAGCCCAACGCGTTACTCAGCCGCGGCGTGGCTGGCGTCATTGGCGCGACCCAGGTCTACACCCTTCCCGGCAGTGTCCGGGCGGTGCAGGAATACATGGGAGAAATTCTCAAGACAGTCGAGCACTTGGTGTTTATGCTGCATGGAATAGACCGGCATTAAGCGCTGTTGAACATCCCCCAAATTCACCACAGATGGCCGTGGCAAAGATCAAGGTTGCCCTGTCGTGACGCGATGGACAGGCAATACGCGCACCGCGTTCTCGGCCAGCGCCAATGTGACGCGGTTGCCAAGGTTCAGGTTAAAATTGCCCCACGCGGTCATGGGAATCTCCGCGTGAAGGCTCGGGCCGGCCTCGAGGCGAACCCGGACCCGGCAGGTGCCCTCATTCTTCCGAATCGAGTCGATTTCACCGGATAGCCGAGGTCTCTCTCCTGCCGTACCAGCGGCGAGGGCAATCCCCGTGGATGGAATGGCCACTTGCACCGGCCCCTCGACCGGTCCGACGCCTTCCCAACGGTCTTGCGCCAGTTCAGCCGGGTGAAACACGTGGACCCAGCCCCGGCTTTCCCGGAACTCGAAGCCGGTGGCGGTGCGGCGCATCGTGCCGAAGAGGACGTTGTCCAGCGTCTCCAGGATAAGCTTCCCATCAATGAGCGTCACGATACGGGTTGACAGTGCCACAGCCTGACGAAAGTTGTGGCTGGCCATGACGACAGTTGTCCCTCGCTTGCGGTTAATGGTGCGGATCAGGTTCTCGATCAGGCGCTCGCTTTCCTGGTCCAGACTGGCGGATGGCTCATCCAGAACGATCACCTTGCTCTCCAGCGCCAGGAGTTGCGCCAGGGCCACCCGGCGCCGTTCGCCACCGGAGAGCTCGTTATTCCGGCGCTGGGCCAGGCGCCGCATCCCGACAAGCTCGAGCGCTGCCTCGGCGCGCTGAACCGCCTCGGCGCGGGCCACGCCCCGTACGCGCAGTCCAAAGGTCACGTTTTTCAACACCGACGTGGAAAAGAGCACTGTCTTTTGCAGCAGCATCGGGCATTGCCGCCGCGCCCAGAGGGCCTTCCCATGCGCCCAAATGTCACTGTCATTGAAGAGAACCCGCCCCGAACTGGGACGTATAAGGCAGGCCAGGATTTCCAGCAGCGTCGACTTACCCGAGCCGTTCGGGCCTACCACGGTCACAATCTCGCCGGCCTCGACAGACAGCTCGTGAACGCGCAGGGCCTCGAACTCGAGACCCGTGCGCTGTTCCCGGTACTGCTGAATCACGTTTTCCAGGCGCAGGAAGCTCATGCGCTGCGCCCTCCGCCTTGGAGAATCTGGAACACGATATTGATCACAAATGAGAGACCCAGCAGCACGACGCCCAGTGCCAAGGCGCGCTCAAAGTACCCCATTTCAATGTTCAGCACGACCGCCGTTGTAAGGGTACGCGTGAACCCTTCAGCGTTGCCGCCGAGGATCGTGGCAACGCCCACCTCACCCACAACTCGCCCATACCCCGCAATCACCGCAGCCAGAATGCCAAACCGCGACTCGCAAAACACGGTCCACAGGGTCTGTGTTTCATCGGCGCCGAGCGACAACGCGGCCCGGCGTACATCCCGGTGGCCGCGCGTGACGGCGGCGAGGGTGAGGGCAGTGATCAGCGGCAGGATGAGCAGGACCTCGCCAACGATGATGCCCGGTACGGTGAACAGCAGATCGAGCCTGCCCAGGGGGCCTTGCTTGCTGATGAACGAATAGACTAGAAGCCCCACCACCACGGTCGGGACGCCGAGAAGCGTGTTCAGCACCGTCACGAGAATGCGCTTGCACCGAAAATCATGCTCAGCGATCAGGATGCCAAGCGGAATGGCGAACACGCTGGTGATGCACGTGGAAATCAAGGCAATGGATAGGGAACGAAACGCGTTTTCAACCACCCCCGCATCCAGCGACACGATCAGCAAAGCGGCATTTTGCAGAGCATCGATCAGCGTGCCCATCGCGCATCATTCCTATCCAAAATCCCGCGCTCCGTAACGTGGCGCCCCAAACATACATACATCTGTGCGAGTTCTAAGAACACCCTCAAACGAGTTTGAGGGTGCCACATTATTCGGCCACATTGGTGCCACCTCTGCTATCGCATTCTTCTGCCGGCAAGCACTAGAACTCTAACCCTTCGGGCGGCCAATGTTCAGTTCCTCGTCGCCGGCCTGGCGTCGGGATGGAACAGCACCTTGCCCCCTACCTTGAAAGCGCCGATCATCTCCTGGGTTTCCGGCGAAGTCAGCCACGCGATGTACCTCGTGGCAGCTTTGTGGTTCACGTGTGGAAACATCTCGGGGCTAACTGCGATTACGCTGTACGGATTCTGAAGGCGCTCGTCGCCCTGGGAAAGAATCACGAGATCGGTCCGGGGCGGCTTATCCAGCGCGAAGGTATTATACGTCCCACGGTCGACCAGCGTATAGCCTTGCTTCTCCGTGGCATAATGGATGGTGTTGCCCATGCCCTGCCCGACGGACCTGTACCAGTCGCCGGGTGGGGCCAATACAGTGAAGGTCGTCTTCTGGTCCTTCAGGATGACTTCCGTCTCCTTCCTTGTCAGCTTGACTTGGCTCGCTTCCCAGAGAGACTGCTCCTTGACGTGCGTGCCGGAGTTGTCCCCGCGAGAGACAAAGAGCGACTGGCTCACATAGATTCTCTTGAGCGCAGCCTCGACGTCTTGCATGCCCTTGACGCCGGCGGGGTCCGCTTTCGAACCGATGAGGACGAAATCGTTATACATGACAGCCTGCCGGTTAACGCCATAGCCTTCGGCGATGAATTCGGCCTCCATCGCCGGGGCATGCACGAGGATCACGTCCACGTTGCCCTCGCGCGCCAGCTGCAGGCTGGCGCCTGTCCCGCGTGCAATTACCTTGATCCGGATTCCGGTCTTCTCTTCGAAATCCGGGTGAATATGTGCAAGGAGGCCCGAGTTTTGCGCGCTCGTTGTCGTGGCCAGAGTTAATACCCCTTCTTCTGCCGCTGCAGCGCCACACCACGCGCCGGCAATCGCCATCGCCGCCGGGATTGTCCAGGATGGGACTCGCATGAGCTTTGTCCTCTTACAACGTGCTATAGTCTTGCCTGTCAGCAAAACGCACGCATAATATAGGCGCGCAAAGAATGCCTGTCAATGTGGATGCGCCTGAGGACCTCGATGTATGACTTAGATAAGTAAAGGATGCCGGCGAAATGACGCGATTGTATGTGCCGGAGGAATTGCGCGAGAAAGTCGCCGCGTTCCTCAAAACAAACGACGTCACCTGGGAGCTTGTGGAGGCGGAGCCGTGTGAGGTTCGCGTGTCTGTTTGTGATGAAGGCAAACGACGCGAGAGCAGCCTCGACTCGCTCGAGACCTGCGGCTGGATCAAATGCGCCACAGCATGGGCCATGGCTAAAAAGCATGGCATTTCTGTGAATAAGCTCGGCGCGCTCTTGAATGAATTGGGAATCAAGGTTCGGCAATGTTGCCTGGGCTGTTTCAAATGATGCTGTGGGTTGTTTCCGGCGCCCGTCGTCGGGTAGGAAAGACCTGGCTGAGCCTGGGGCTTACGCGTGTCCTACCCAACGCGGTATATGCCAAGATCGGGCATAACCCACCCAGGGCGGGCAAGCCCGAGAACTACTTCACAAACGTCGAGGACTTCCTTGCCTTTCAAAAGCGCCTTCCGGCTACTTGTCAGCATTGTGTGGTGGAGTCGAATGCCGTTGCCATTCGCAATCGCGCAGGCGTTCGCATTTTTATCGGTGCACACGCCGGGATGGCAGACCTACGCGAGAATTCCGCGACTCTGGAAGCCGAGGCGGACATTCGCATTTGCCGCCATGCCGATCCCGTGGGATGGCGGCAGGTCCTCGTTTCAAAGCTGCAGAACGCGGATCACGTCACGGCCGTTAGCGCCTTGCTGGAACGACAGCAACAGTTCATTGCGAGCGCACCACCTACGGGAAACGACAGGTTGTTTGCGAAATGACCGTCATGTCTATGCCATTAGGAAAGACGACCATAAAACCGAATCGGCTGCGAGAACAGATACGGGAGATGAGGTATGAGTTTAGTGCCATTGGAGGAGGCCCTCGCCACTGTCGACCGGGTGCTGGCTGGACGTGCAATCGAAACTGAAACTGTGCCGGTTTCTAACGCCCGAGGACGAATTCTAGCCGAATGCCAAGTGTCACGGCTCGACCTGCCGCCGTTCGACAAGTCGGCGATGGATGGCTACGCGGTGATGGCGGATGACGAACGAGAGTCCTATCGCGTGCTCGAGGTGATCCCTGCCGGCCAGTCGCCGAGCCGGCAACTCGAACCCGGCGCCGCCGCGAAAGTGATGACGGGGGCGCCAGTACCCGAAGGATCAGCGCGGGTGGTCATGGTCGAAGACACGGACGGCGGTGAAGAGACGGTGCAGGTATTCCGCCACCATGAGGGAAGCAATATCTGCAAGAAAGGCGAGGATATCCGCGCAGGCCAGACGATCCTGCCGGCCGGAACCAAGCTGGACGCCATCGCCATCGCCAACCTTATCTCTTGCGGCGTCACGTCGGTCAAGGTGCGCCGTAAGGTCCGCGTGGCGATCTACACCACTGGCGACGAAATCGTCGACTCCTTCGACCGGATTGTTCCCGGCAAGATCATGAACTCAAATGGTCCCATGCTATCCGTATTGGCGCAGGAGAACGACCTGGATATTGTGTCTTCCGGATGGGTTTCGGATGACCGGGCCCAACTCACGGAGGCCATCGAGGAGGCAGCGGCAGCCGCGGATTTGACTCTGCTCTCCGGGGGGGTGTCGGCCGGCGACTTCGACTTCGTTCCCGGGGCATTGCAAGATGCAGGGTTCGCTATCCATATCGACTCGGTGGCCGTGCAGCCCGGGAAACCGGTCACGTTTGCCACACGCGGCGACCGGATCGCGTTAGGCATGCCGGGCAATCCCGTTTCGGTCTTTCTCACATTTCACCTCTACGTGCGCCGGATTGCCGCGCTGCTATCGGACGCCCCTCCCCCCCAGCGATCATTCAGCGTCTCTCTGGGCACGGAACTGAAACGAAAACGCGCGAAACGGGCCGGGTTTGTGCCCTGTGCCATTAATGATGACGGCCGGGCCGAGCCTGCACCCTACCACGGCTCCGCCCATCTGCTGGCCCTTGGCGCAGCGGACGGGTTCTTGGAGATTCCTCGGGGTGTGACGCACCTTCCTGTCGGCGCAACGGCCCGTTTCTATCCCTGGGCTCTGGGAAAATGGTAGTCGGGAAAATAAGAACTTAAAACCCTTTACCATTGTGCGTAATAATGCGGCGCGGCATATTGTGACAAGTTTTATAGTCCAGCGTGGCGGCGATTGAGGGGTGGCATGTTCATATGTTCTCTCGCAACCGTTCACCGGGTGCGTGAACTGGTGTAATATCCTTAAGTGTAATGGACAACCGGTCTACAGAAAAAGGCGGACACGTAGCCGAGTTTGATGGTTGGGCCCAGTACTACGATCTCATTCACGAAGGCCTGCCAGGCGAGGCCGAGTTTTACGTGGGCCATGCGGCGCGCGCAGGTGGCAAGACCCTCGAACTGGGGTGCGGGACCGGGCGCATCGCCATTCCCATGGCCATGTCCGGCGTGGACGTGACGGGCCTGGACAACTCCGAAGCTATGCTCGAACGCTGCCGCGAGAAGATGCGCGCCGTCGGCGAGACCCGAGGTGCGCTGACGCTGGTGCATGCGGACATGGCTGATTTCGACTTAGGCACGCAGTTTTCCTTCATTGCCATGACCTATCGGACGTTTATGCATCTTCTAACCGTCGAGGACCAGCAGAGGTGCCTCGCCGCCGTTCGGCGCCACCTAAGGGATAACGGACTATTCGTTCTCAATTCCTGGGTGCCGAAACGCTCCCTAATCGCCCGCACCGTGGCCGGTCCGGGCGCGGGCATCTTCCATACCATTGGCAAGTATCCCATCCCCGGCACCGGCAACGCCGTGTTGCACCAGCAGTGCGTCACCTGCGACGAGTCCAACCACTTGCTCGTCGAGAGACATAAAATCCGAGAGCTGGATGCCAAGGGCACGGTGCTGTACGAAGTGACGCTCCCCGTGACACGCGCTTTGACCACGCCGGAAGAAATGAACAAGCTGGTCCGCCTTTGCGGGTTCCACGTGGACGCCCTCTTCGGCGACTTCGACTGCACCCCTTTCACCGAGAAAAGCAGCGAAATGGTCTGGATTATGCGAAAGGGATAATCGCCAAGAATTCAAATTTTCCGGTCTCTGAGTGTGTTTTCAACCCACGGGACCTCCTAAAACTTAAGCCCGTTCGCGGCTTACGGAGTTCATTGTGATGGAAGTAGCTTTGGCGATCCTCGGCTGGACCATATTTGGGCTGATCGTGGCGATGGGATTGTTGCTGGACCTGCTGGGCCTGTTCGGCAACTGGCTCATTTTAGCAGCGGTAGGCGTTGCCTGGGCGGCATCCGGGTTCGAGCATTTTGGACTTTGGTCCTTGGCCGCATTGGCCGGACTGGCGGCCTTGGGGGAGATATTGGAAATGGCCGCCGCGGGGTATGGGGCATCGAGATTCGGCGGCGGCAAGCGGGCCGTCGTGGCGGCGTGTGTGGGCTGCATCCTGGGCGCAATAGCGGGGACGCCGTTGTTTCCGGTTGTCGGCACATTGCTTGGGGCCTGTCTGGGCGCCTTTGCCGGTGCAGTAACCCATGAGTACCTCAACGAGCAAAAAAATGTGCAGCAGGCCTTCTGGACAGGCCTGGGTGCAGCGCTGGGAAAGGTTGCTGGGCTGTTGGCCAAGGTTCTGGTGGGATTCGTAATGCTCCTCGTTGCGGCGCTGACCTATTGAGCGCCCCACCGGCCTTCATGACGGGCTATTCGCAAAGGCAACAGATGTCCGAGGACCTATCTTAAAATCTTGAAACCGTCGTAAGGCCGAAGGTACTATCCGAACTACAAGGGGGCAAAGGGCTGGGGTACACGTTTGCACGCCTCGTTTTCAGGACAGTTATGAACGCGACACGACTGACATGCTCACTGGACGGCGAGTGGCGTCTGGTCCTCGATCCCGATGATGTAGGTGTCAAGGAGAAGTGGTTCGAGCGGGAGAATTTCCTTGAATCCATTGCGGTCCAGGTGCCTAGCGTCTGGGACCTCTGGGTACCGGACTATGATGGTGTCGGGTGGTATTTCCGCGACTTCGACCTGGAGGATGCCTGGCAGGATCGGGTCGTCGAAGTGCGGTTCGACGCGGCGGACTATTACGCCGAAGTATGGCTGAACGGCACGCGTCTGGGCGACCACGAGGGCGGCTATACGCCGTTCGCGCTGGACGCCAGCGGCGCCGTCCGCACCGGACTTAATCGCCTTGCCGTGCGCATCATTGACCCTCATGGCCCGGGAGGCTTCGGGCCGTACAAGCCTAAAGAGATCCCCGCCGCGAAGGAAGGGGGCTACTTTTCGTTCGCGGGCATCTGGGGCAGCGTGTCGCTGGTGGGCCTGCCGCAAACGCATATCCGCGACGTGTTCGTTCAACCCGACATCCGCCGCAAGCGAATCACCGTGGCGGTCGAGACCTCGCAACACGCTGCCGAAGCCTTGGCACGCAGACGGGCGGGCCAGGTGCGCCTGGCCATCGACGGAACACCTTATGAAACCATTGGCGACGCCGGAGCCCTTGTGCTCGATTTCCCCGAACACGAACTGTGGTCGCCGGAGACCCCGAAACTGTACACCCTGACCTGTGAATTGATCGTGGACGGGGAGCCGGTCGACGCTACGAGCGTTCGGTTCGGGATGCGCGAATTCACGGTCAAGGACCGCCGGTTCCATCTAAACAATCGGCCGATTTTCCTCAAGGCCGTGCTGCATCAGCCTGATTATGCACGGTCGCTAGTGGCGCCGGAGTCGGAAGACCTGGCTCGGCGCGAACTCGAACTGGCCAAAGAAGCGGGCTTCAACATGGTCCGCCTGCACATCAAAACCGCGCCGACGATCACGCTGGACCTGGCAGACGAAATCGGTCTGCTGCTCTATGAAGAGCCGCCCATCGGGTGGATCAAGAAATCCCCACACATGAAGGAGCGTTGCGCGCGCGAGGTCCGCGAGATGGTTTTGCGCGACCGAAACCACCCATCCGTGGTGATCTGGGGCATGCTCAACGAGTCAGGCAACGCGGACTACGTCACGCAGGGCGGCGCGCAACTCGTCAAGGACGAACTGTGCGCGCTGGCGCGGTCGGTGGACCCAAGCCGGGTGATCATCGACGACTCCGGCGGCGTGAACGCCACGCGCGAGCCGGCCCGAGTCATGCGCCCTTACCGAAACGAGTTGGAACCCTACGATGACCTGCACCTCTATCAGCGGGCACCAGTGGACCGCGCCATCGAGCTGTATTTTGTGAACAACGGCGATCCGGACAGGCTGTATTTTCTGTCCGAATTCGGCTTCGGCGGCATAGAAGGCCTGGGTGATGTGATCGAACAGTACGGCGACGGACAGGAAAGGCTCAAGGACGCGCGGTTCCTCGCCGAGATGCTTGCAGCAAGCCAGCAAGGCTTCGCGGAGCGCGGCCTGGACCGGGTTTTCGATGACTTCGCCCAGTTCGCGGCGGCGACGCGCGCGTTGCAATGCGACGCGGCGCACTATCAGATCGACGCCATCCGGGCCAACCCCAAGGTGGCGGGCTATTGCTACACGCAATTGTGCGACGCTGGACATGAGTTTTGTGCAGGCCTCCTGGACCGCTGGCGCCGGCCCAAACCCGTGTTCGAGACGCTCAAGGCGGTCCAGAAACCCTTCCGGCCCTTGATTCAGATTCCCCGGACAAACCTCGTCCCCCGCCAAGAAGTCCCCGTAACGGTCCTCCTCGTCAATGAGAGCCGTCGCGAAGGCCAAGCTGATCTGTCGCTTCAGGTGATCGGACCGACCAACCAGGTGCTCTGGAAGAAGAAGCGCAGCATCAAAATCCCACGCGCCGCTCAGGAACTCTGGTCAGGCACGATTTCCGCCTCGGGCTCGCCGGGCACACACAAGTTCGTAGTGCGATTGATGCAGGGCACGGAGGTGCTGGGCGAAAATGCCGCCGAGTTGCACGTGTTCCCGCCGGCGCAACCCTGCGACGTTGAAGTCCATGTGCTGGACCCACAGGGCACCTGGCAGAGACGGTGCGCGGCGCTGGCCAATTCCGCCACGATCAACGCGCTGATCCACGTCATCCCGCCACTGGCCAATACGGTCCGCGCGTATCCCGACAATGAGCTTGCCCAGGTCCTGGCACATGTCAAGGACGGCGCTGTGGCGCTGGTGTTCGAGCCGCCGGAGGACTGGAACGACCTGGCAGACCTCATTGACCCAGGAATTCGCGCCACGAGCAAGGCCGCCGTGGGCGCATTCCTGGGCATGTATCATTACGTGAAGCTGCACCCGGTGTTCGACGGGTTGCCCGCACGCGGTCTCATGCGCCAAGCCTACCGCAATGTCGTGCCCGCAAAGACCTTCGTCGAATCAAGCGACGAAGATATCTGCGGCACCTTCGACACGACGCCCATCGCCCAGGGTCACTACATGACGGGCCAGACCGACTGGTGGGGCAGCGACATTCTCGTGCGCCGATACGGCGCCGGACAACTCGTGTTCACCCATCTGCGCATCCTCGAACACCTAGGCGAGGACCCCGTCGCCGACCGGCTCTGGGTAAACCTGCTCAAGCATTTCTTGCGACGTTCGGTGCCCTCGGATGAACCGCAGCCGCTGCATCAGCAAGCCATAGAATGGCTGCGTCATGAACACAGCCGGTGTGTTCGCCGATGGATGGTGATCGGCGAGTTTCCCAACTGGGGCAACCAGGGCCACGACACGGCCTATCCTCCGGAAAAGAAACTCGATTTTAGCGCAACATATCCCGGTTGGTATCGGGCCATCACGTGGAAACGCTGGTTCTCCCGCGCCCAGGATGATCACGTCATCGACCTGCAGGAGGCCTTCGCGCCGATCTTTGAGTACTATCCGCGGTTCGACCACGGCACCGGCTACGCCTACGCCGAGTTCGCGGCCGACAAGCGCCAGCCCGTTACGGTGACAGTCGGCATCCAGGACGCGATGAAGGTGTGGCTCAACGGCACGCTGATTTTCGAATGCAACATCCAAGTCCCACACGACCAGTTCAAGTCCGAAACCGTCCCCGCATTTATCAAACAGGGGCGTAACACCTTACTGGTCAAAGTCTCGAAGATTCCCGGCCCGTTCCGGTTCTCGGTTGACTTCACATCGACCACTGGAGAGCCCCTGGAACTCAAATGGTGGCGGTAGCCTGCATTTTGTCCGCAAATGATGCAGCTTGGAAAAAGACGCCGATTTTGTGTATACACAAGGGGTTATTACCGGTGTAGTGCTTGTAACCCAGCGAATTAGAGACAATTTCTGCGCAAAGGAGATGACATTATGCAGGCAGTGGCAATCAATGGCAGCGGACGGAAGGATGGGAACACAGCGATCTTGCTCTCGAGGTGCCTGGAAAAGCTGGAATCGCAAGGCATCGCGTGTGAATTGATTCAACTGGCTGATATGGAGATAAAGCCGTGCAGGGCCAGGGGCACGTGTTTCAAGACGCGAGACAAGACCTGCGACATGAAGGACGACGCGTTCGGCAAAATCTTCGTGAAGATGCAAGAGGCCGACATTATCATTGTGGGATCGCCGGTATACTTCGGCTCGGCCACGGCGCAACTCATGGCGCTGCTACAACGCGCGGGTTATGTTTCACGCGCAACCGGCAACCTGCTCAGTCGCAAGTTGGGCGGGCCGGTGACTGTGGCGCGGCGAGCCGGCCAAAACTTCACCTACGCGCAGCTCATGTATTGGTTCATGATCGCCGACATGATCGTCCCCGGTTCGACTTATTGGAACGTAGGCGTCGCGCAAGCCAAAGGTGATATTGAAAAGGACACCGAAGGGCTCGAGACCATCGACCGGTTTGCGGAGAACCTCATCTGGCTGGCCAAGAAGCTATACGCATAAAATGAAGTGCTCAGTGCTCAGTACTCAGTTCGCGGAGCACGGAGCACTGGGCACTTAGCACTGAGCACTATAAACATGCAATGAAAAATAGGTGGGTGATTGACATGAGAAACATTCTCGTCTCTATTCTTCTCTTTGTCGGCTTGACGCAAAGCGTTCCGGCAAGCGATTGGCCCATGTATCGAGCAGATGCCGCCCGAAGCGGCTACACGCCCGACGCGCTGCCGAGGAAGCTGGCGTTGTGGTGGACCTACGCTCC
>CAYRLQ010000095.1:0-14118 GCA_964425145.1 uncultured Nitrospiraceae bacterium | reverse complement strand
TTGTTCGCTAGCCTTCTGCGTAGTTCGGCGGGGGCGATGGCACGAAAGGCCAAGGGCTTGCCGCAGTAGATGAGGTCCATGGTCTTGTCCAGACGCACACGCACGAGGACTTTTTGCCGGGGCTTGGGTAAGGGGGTATTGTCCTTGAGTATCTGGTAGTGGCGGTTCTGGTAACGGATGGTCCAGTCGTTTTGGACGGTACGCAATTCCTCTGAGCAGAACACATCGGCCAACTCCAACTCCTTGGGAACAGGCCGGTGGAAGTCCACATTGCTGAGGGCAGGCTTGGCCAACTTGGCGTTGAGCTTGTTCGTAAATCCATTGTTCAGAAGCTTGTTCGTGGTTTTGATGGTCGTAATTCCTCTCAATGCCAGTTTTTTGACCAGGCGGTCCTGGTAGAGCTTGTGTTTGCGCTCGACCCGGCCCTTGGCCTGGGGCGAATGGGCGCAGATGATCTCGATGCCCAGCTTGGCACAGGCCTTGCCAAAGGCCGTCATGGGCTCTTCCCCGGCCAATTGCTCTTCCAGGGTCGGCTCCCTACTCGTGACGAAGACGTTCTTGCGGTCCGTATACAGCGCCTTGGGAATCCCGTGCTCTTCGATCCAGCGCCACAGAAGCTCCATGGCCGCCTCCGTAGTCTCCGCAGGAGCCATTAGGGCCATAGTATGACCCGTGGCATCGTCCACTATATCCATCAGACAGGCCTCGGGGCGCTCAGGCCCAAACCATCGGTGATGACTCCCGTCCATCTGCACCAACTCCCCAAAGTGTGCCTTCGGCGGCGGCCGCGATCGGTGCTTGCGCCCCTTCTTACGCTTGCGCCAAAGCCCCTCGGCCAAAAGCCACCGGCGCAGCGTCTCATGGTCCAGGCCATACCCCTCCTCCGCAAGCTCCTCCGCCGCCTCCACGAGCGTCAACTGACTCATCTTCACTCGGTCGAATACCGACTTCCTCCTCCGCTCCTTCGCACTCATCAGCAAATGTCCTTCCATCTGGGAACCTCCTTTCTCGAGAAGGCCCCCAGTTATGAGGACATTTCTAACGAGTTTGCAAGAGGACATTATCAAAGAGTCGCGACACAGGGCGGACTGGACATTGCAGACGAGGTTCGGGTACGATATGCTGCGGAATGCGGGCTAGGTATCACAACAGATAGGACTGGCCGGCACACGCACGTGGCGTTTGTCACGCCGGACGGTACAGTTGAGTGGACATGGGGGTACGCGCGTTCCGACGAGGACAGCCAACTGCGTACGAGCGTCGCGGCACTCGAGCGGGTTCGCCGGTTTTTGGCAGGCGTGCCAAACCTCGATCATTAAGGTGGTTTTTCGGTCGCTTTTTGTGCAGCGACAGCGTCTTAATGCTAAAAGGTGCGGGGCAATCTCAACCTGCTGGGGGCGCCATTGAATCTACCCAGATTCCTTCCTGGGGGTAATACGTGAAAAAAACTGCCAGTTAGCTCTGTGTGTGCACTTTCAGGGAGTTTTATGCCGGCTGGAGTTACGATAGCCGAAGGCCGGCCTCGGATTGACAACCAGCATTGAAAGGTGACGAGTTATGATGGGAATAGCTGCAGCGATGTTGTTATCTCCGCAGTCGTTCCAGGTTGTCGCGTTTATGTTGTTGTCGCAACAGCCGCAACAGCCGGAGATCGAGGGGCTCGCATCTTACTATACGGTAGCAAGCAGCAGCCCCGTGACCGCATCGGGCGAACCGATGTGCGATGGCGAACTGACCTGCGCGATGTTGCAAGGGGAGTTTGGCGCTTACTACCTCGTGGTCGCGGAGAACGGCCGCTCGGTCATCTGCCGCCTGAACGACCGGGGACCTTACATCAAAGGCCGGGTAATCGACCTGTCCCTGGCGGCCATGCGCCAGTTAGACCCGCACGCAGGGATGATGAAGGTGAAGGTCTACCGGCTAGGCCAGGAGATTCCTCTGCCGGCTTCGACAGGGTGACACGCATAAGGCGTGGCACAGTGGGCCCCGGCTGTGACTCTACAGGGCCGGTGGTGCCACCAACCTGACGTCATCGAGTCTTGCCGCGCCCCCGAAGCTCGGGCGCGCAGGCGGCTGCTCACGGGTCCTGCCGAACTCTTCGCTCCTTAAGACACCAGCGATGCCCGAAAGTTCGGAACAAGCACACAGAAACAAGGCTGACCAGAAGTTTAGGGCCTGGAAGAGGATGCTTGCCTTCGCGCGCAGCGGCAAGTACCTGCCCCAAGTCATCAACCTCAACGAGACCATCGTGGAAACGCTTCAGTTGGAAGAGCGGTCCTTTCCGCCGAACACTACGGTCCAGCGGGATTTACGGAAAAAATTCTTCCAAAACACTTGATATTATCGAGCGGGCATGGTAAGCTATCGCAGATTTGTGGTTGAGAGTGTAGCGTCAAAAGATGGGAGGACAGTGTTGTGAAACAGATATTCTGTAGCATTTTGGTGTTGTCTGTGGCCGTCGCTTTTGTCGGATGCCCGACGCCGAAGGTAGTCGTGATCAGTGTGGATCCGGCAAGCCTCGACTTCGGGGCAGACACGGACGAGTTGACGCTCGATGTCTGGAACTCCGGGGATGAGGGCACAACGTTGGCATTCGCCGTGACGACCGCAGACGCGTGGATTTCCGTCGCCCCGGCCAGCGGAACGAGCGAGGGTGCAGCGGAAGGGGCAGGAGCAAAGGTCGAGATCACCGTGACGGTCGATCGGACGGACGTGACCCGGAACGTCGAAGGCACGATTACCGTGTCGGCCACCGGTCTCGAGGAGGGTGTTACCGTAGATTCTGTGGATATCGCGGTCACCATTGAGCCCGCAGCAGCCGAAGGCGAGGGTGAAGGTGAAGGTGAAGGCGAGGGCGAAGGCGAATAAGATTCGGCCGAAGGCGAAAAACACCTGGTAACCTGTCAACCCCTGACAAGATGGCTGCAGTCTTGCGCAATAAATAGGAGCAAAAAAGGGACTGACCCAACGAGTTCGCGAGGCGGGTCCGTCCCTTTTCTTGCAGCGGTTGGGGTGTCCGCAGGGCATGCGAAGGGTGACAGGCTGCGAGCTTGGGTCGTGGGAAGAGCCCAAGTTAATGCCGAGGTATAGGCGCAGACAACCAATGTGCCCATTATAGGGGGTGAGTGGTCCAGCCTGGCCACCTTCACGGAGGCAGCCCGCCCGGAGTTGTTTCGTGTCCCTCAACAAGTATGCGACGGTACGCCGGGAACCCGCCGTAAGAGGCCGTTTGACGCCTGGGTGTTCCTGTCGCCAGCGATCCAGCGAGATTTATTGACAGGGCACTTTAGCTGTGATAGCATTCGGATCGAGTTGAGCGGGAGTAACTCAGTGGTAGAGTGCAACCTTGCCAAGGTTGACGTCGCGGGTTCAAATCCCGTCTCCCGCTCCATCTTTTCATCTCTGAGGGCCGCTAGCTCAGCTGGTAGAGCAGGTGACTCTTAATCACAAGGTCGGGGGTTCGATCCCCTCGCGGCCCACCACTGATATCAAAGAACTTACGAAGATTCGCGAGTCCTTTTTTGTTGTCTGACAAAGCTTTATGGCACACTTCGCCACAACACGTGGCGCGAAGGGTGCCTGAATAGAGTGGGCAGAGGGGCGTTTTTCGGTTTCGCGTCCTTTCCGTGTGTCCGTTTCCGCGCTCCCGAGTGTGCCACAGGGACAAGAACGGCCGCTTTGGCCACGCTTGGGAATCCCCCAATAAGGGACCAAAACCCGCTGCATTCTGACTTCAAGTGTGCCGAAGCCCGTGGCAGACTAGCCTAATCGGTCGACTGATATAGAGACCGCCGAGTTGCGGCGGTTCGAGGTGTCTCGCCAAAACCGGCTGGAAGAGAAGCGCAGACGCCGGTCGGACTTCCGTAAGGGGCTGCGATGCAAAACAAAATGATGTGGTACTCAGTACGTGGACACAGAACGGGGAGTTCATTGCAGCGACGGTGCCCATGAGCGACCGCCTGCGCGCCTCGGAATTGCTTGGCAAGTGGCAAGCGGACTTCATCGAGCGGCGCGAGTACTCGGCAGGTGCAATGGCATCTTGACGCCGCGACGTCATAGCGTTATAATGTGCATATGAGCGCAAGAACGAAAAGAGCGACTGTTTATCTTGACGCAGAGCTCCATCGAGCGCTCCGCTTGAAAGCCGCCGAGACCGAACGGTCTATGTCGGAACTGGTGAACGAGGCGATAAAGCTAAGTCTTCGCGAGGACGCTGAAGACTTGGCCGCCTTCGAGGAAAGAGCGTCAGAACTACCCCTTCCGTTCGAGGACATTGTCAAGGATTTGCGCAAGCGTGGAAAGCTATAGGCTTTTCATCAAACCATCGGCGGCAAAGGAGCTTGAAGCCGTTCGCAGCAAGAGGGATCGCGGGCGGATCGTCGCAACGGTTCGTTCCCTGGCGGCGGATCCCCGGCCAAGCGGGTGCCAGAAGCTTTCAGGTTCGAACAAATACCGCGTTCGCAAAGGGGAATACCGAATCCTTTATCAGATCGAAGACGATCGCCGACTGGTAACAGTGGTTAAGATCGGACACCGCAGGGATGTCTATCGCGGTTCTAACGGCTAATACGCGCATTCACTGGACCAGTGGCCGCTCATGCGCATAACGTTGGCTCCACGAGAGGCCGTGATGACACCAAGAGGAAAATTCATTCGTGTGCTCGAGCGAAGACCGATTGAGGGACGCGGCGGAGCTGCACGTTTTGCTGCTGAAGCTTTGACCCAATGCTGCGATGACGCGTTCGACGCTCCTGTCGCTAATTGGCTTGACGTCCTGCATCAGCCAATTTTGGTTTGAGGAACCGGCCGGTGTAGGACCTCTTTTTTCTGGCAACGGCCTTGGGTGTGCCTGTAGCGATGACCCGTCCGCCGTTGTCGCCACCCTCGGGACCGAGGTCAATGATCCAGTCGGCGGTCTTGACGACATCGAGGTTATGCTCGATGACCAGGACGGTGTTGCCGCAGTCGACGAGGCGGTGGAGCACCTTGAGCAGCTTCTCGACGTCCACGGCGTGGAGCCCTGTGGTGGGTTCGTCGAGGAGGTAGAGCGTACGACCGGTCTGGCGTTTGCTCAGCTCGGTGGCCAGCTTGACGCGCTGTGCCTCGCCGCCGGACAAGGTGGTGGCCGATTGGCCCAGCTTGATGTAGCCCAGCCCAACGTCGTGTAGCGTGATGAGTTTCGAGTAGACCCGAGGGATATTACGAAAGAAGGCGCAGGCTTCTTCGACGGTCATGTCGAGAACTTCCGCGATGTTCTTGCCTTTGTATCGGATCTCGAGAGTGTCGCGGTTGTACCGGGCACCCTTACAGGCTTCGCATGGCACGTACACGTCGGGCAGGAAGTGCATCTCGATGGTAATGACGCCGTTGCCCCCGCACTGCTCACAGCGCCCCCCTTTCACGTTGAAACTGAACCGGCCCGGCTTGTAGCCGCGGGCGCGGGCGGCGGGTATTTTGCTGAACAGCTCGCGGATGGGCGCGAAGAGGCCTGTGTACGTGGCCGAGTTGGACCGGGGCGTGCGGCCAATGGGCGACTGGTTGATGTCGATGACCTTGTCGATGTGCTCGAGCCCTTCGATCCGGTCGTGTTTGCCAGGACGCATGCGCGGCGAGCCGTGCAGCGCGCGCATGGCGGCGGGGTAGAGCGTCTCGTTGACGAGGCTCGACTTGCCAGAACCCGACACACCCGTGATGCACGTGAACACGCCCAGCGGAAACTCCACGTCGATGTTGCTGAGGTTGTTGTGCCGCGCACCACGGACGACAATCACGTTGCCGTTGGACTTGCGCGGCTGTTTCGGCACGGGAATCCGGAACGCGCCCGTGAGAAACTGCCCCGTCAGCGAGTCCTTCTTACGCATCACCTGCGCCGGCGTGCCCTGGGCCACAATTTTCCCGCCGTGGACGCCTGCGCCGGGCCCCAGGTCGATCACGTGGTCTGCCGAGCGGATGGTTTCCTCGTCGTGCTCGACGACGATGACAGTGTTGCCGAGGTCGCGGAGCCGCTCGAGAGTCGCAATGAGCTTCTTGTTATCGCGCTGGTGCAGGCCGATAGTGGGCTCATCGAGGATGTACAGCACGCCGACCAGTCCCGAGCCAATCTGCGTGGCCAGGCGGATGCGCTGCGATTCCCCGCCCGAGAGCGTGCCTGCCTGCCGGTCCATCGAGAGGTAGTTCAGGCCGACGCTGACTAGAAATCCCAATCGTTCCCGAATTTCCTTGAGGATGCGTGCGGCGATCAGTCGCTGCGATGCTGTCAGGTCGAGGTGCTCGAAAAAGTCCAGTGCATCGGCGATGGACAGCACGGTCACGTCCATGATAGTGCGGCCGTTTATGGTGACCGCGCGGGCCTCCGGCCGCAGGCGGGCGCCGTGGCAATCGCGGCAGGGACGAGTCGCCATGAACTGGCTGATCATGTCGCGCGCGGCACTCGAATCGGTCTCGCGAAAACGGCGTTCGAGATTCGGTATGACCCCCTCGAAGGGCCGGCGGACCTCGTACGTGCTGCGCCGCATCGGGTAGGAGAAGTCAACTTCGTCACTGCCCGATCCGTAGAGGACGGTCCTCCGAAACTTTTCCGGGAGCTCGCGCCAGGGTGCGTAAAGGTCCTGGCCGTAGTGCTCGCACAGGCTCCTGAGAGTCCGCCGGTACATGCCGTCGAGCACGCGCCGCATGCTCCACGGCCGCACGGCCCCGTCGGCGATGGACATATCGGCATTTGGCACGACCAAGTCCGGGTCGACTTCCATGGTGGTGCCGAGCCCGGTGCATGTGGGGCAGGCGCCGTGGGGGTTGTTGAAACTGAACATGCGCGGCTCAAGCTCGTCGAAACTGATCCCACACTCGACGCACGCGAAATGTTCGCTCTGAACCACTTCGTGCTGAGCACCGTCGGGCGTCTCGTACCAGATGCGGATAATCCCGTTGCTGAGCTTCAAGGACGTCTCGACCGAGTCCGTCAGCCGTGTTGCGATGCCTTCCTTGACCACTAGGCGGTCCACGACCACGTCGATGTCGTGCTTCACATAGCGCTCGAGGTCGATGTCGTCGTCCACGTGCATGAACTCGCCGTCCACGCGCAGCCGTACGAAGCCCCGCTGCTTGATGTCCTCGAAGACCTTCTGGTAGGTCCCCTTGCGCTGGCGCACCACGGGTGCGAGCAATTGCGTGCGGGTCTTCTCCGGCAGCGATAACACCCAATCCACAATGGTCTGCGGCGTCTGCGATTCGATGACCCTGCCGCAGTTGGGACAGTGAGGTGTGCCGATCCGCGCGAACAGCAGCCGCAGGTAGTCGTAGACCTCCGTCACCGTGCCCACGGTTGACCGCGGGTTACGATGCGATGTCTTTTGCTCGATGGAGATCGCCGGGCTCAGGCCCTCGATGTAGTCCACGTCCGGCTTCTCCATCTGCTCGAGAAACTGCCGCGCGTAGGCCGAGAGGCTCTCGACATACCGCCGCTGGCCCTCCGCATATAGGGTGTCGAAGGCCAGGCTCGATTTGCCCGAACCGCTCAGGCCTGTAATCACGACGAGCTTGTCGCGCGGGATCTTCAGGCTTAGGGCCTGTAGATTGTGCTCACGCGCGCCCTTGATAACGATCGCTTTATGCGCTGTCGTTCCCTTCCGTGCCATGGCGCTTCATCATATCATTTATGTGCCCAGCCCACTCCGGTTTTTTCCCGGCCCAGGTACACGGTTTTCCAATGAATCGCCCCCTATCTTAGAGAAAATCCCCTCCGCTACGCCAATGTTTTGGGGAAACCGTGCCAAGGAGCAGGTCTCCTGCAAGTTCGAGCGCATGTCGCCCACCCTCCCAAAGCGTAGTACAGCTCAACGCCAAAAGGGCAGGGTAACAGAATGCAAAATGGGGATGCGTGGCACCCTCAAACTCGTTTGAGGGTGTAAGGTATGTAGTCGCAAGACCTTAAGACACCCTCAAGCTACCGCTTTAGGGTGCCGCGAGCCGCGATTGAATTTGCATAGTTATTTGCGTTGAGCAGTGCTAGGGACCGCTGACGGCGTTGCGGTAAAGGTGAATCAGAAGCTCGGGGAAATTGCGCACGACGGCGACTTTCGAGGCGTGCGAAATGGCCGCAAGGATCGCCGAGGTCTCCGCTTTCACCGTGGCCCCGTACACGCCGTCGAAGAAATAGGGGCCGGGCTCGACAAACCCCATGAACATGTCTTGAGGGGCCAGGCTTTTCACTTGGCCGGCCTCCGCGCGTACAAGGGTCCCATCGATTAACTGGTAAAGCGTGTCAGCCTGTTGGCCCTGTTCAATAAGCATCTGGCCAGGTTGGGCGAAAACCCGTTCGACATCCATGTACAACCGGTCGTGACTTTCCCTCAAGGCGGCGGTGGTTTCGTTCAGACGGGTGCTGAACTGCTGGCACAGGATGCGTGTGAACAAGGGGAACTCATTGATGATGATGTCGAGGTGTTCGGGCTTGAGACAGAGCGTATAGCTGGCCATGGAACTGCGTACAGAGGCCGAACGGGGCTCGCTGCCGAGATAGGCCATTTCGCCTACGAACGAAGGAGCATCCGGGCCGCTGGTGATGATAGCGAGGGCGTCGCGCGGCTGTTCTTCCCGAGCGGGCCCAGACGGTTCTACGACGTAACTGCCCTGCAAGACCAGGAACACATCCATGCATTCCTCGCCCTCACGGATGAGGTATTCCCCATCCCGGAACCGGATTTTCTCGATTTCCGGGCATCTGTCAAGTAGTTGGTGAAACTCAGAATCTTCGGGTAGTTTCAGATGCTCAATATCGAATGGTTCCGGCACCACACTCTCCTTGCGCTTGTCGCGCGGGACTTCTCACCCTGCAAAAACTTACCCGAACCCGCGGGAGAAAGTCAAAACCGGGGCGCACCGATTCATTGCAAATGCCGGCCATTCCGGGCCTGCGTCAAATTTTGGGTTTTTTGTCATGAGGCGCGTTGTTTCCGGAAATGTTCGTGAGAGCTTGGCACATCTCAGAGCGAGTATGGCGTTTGCGCCGCGAACGTAGTGACGAGTGGGCGGCGGACTGGGTGATAGAATACGCAATTGCATTGCGCGTCATTGCGAGGAGCGAGCGAAGGGAGCGACGCGGCAATCTCTTTAGGCACAGTGGCTTAACTCAGGCGAGATTGCTTCGCTTTCGCTCGCAATGACGGGTAGGTTGGATTTGGGCTTATTCCAAAAAGCTTGAACCCCCTGATTTTATTATGATAAGCTATTATTGTGGATTGCGGCGCGTGGTTCCCGAAACCTTCTAATCACAAAGTGGTGGGTTTGACTCCTGCGCGGCTCATCATTTGGTAAAGTATAGAGGGTGCGAACACGAGGCTCGGCGGCAGCAAACACGTCTTCTCGATGTTGACGCGGTCGTGTTGCGGCCGGGATATCCAGGGCGAGTGGCGGAATTGGCAGACGCGCTGGATTTAGGATCCAGTATCGTAAGATGTGCGGGTTCAAATCCCGCCTCGCCCACCAGTATTGTTGTTCTTTAACCGTCACGAACTGAATGTGAGTATTGTGCACAATGGCTGATAACGACACACAAGAAACGCCTGAGGCCGCGGACGAAACCGCAGTTGCGACGACACCTGAGGCGGAGTCTAAGGACGAGGAGTTTTCCTTCGTCGAGGACCCTGAGTTCGATGTCGATTACAAGGGGGATTGCGCGTACGAGGTCAAGGTGACCATTCCGGCGGCAAACGAGGAGCAACAAGCCAAAGAGCTGTTTGATGAACTGAGCCACGAGGCTGAATTGCCGGGGTTCCGCAAAGGCCGTGCCCCACGGCGGTTGCTCGAGAAGAAGTTCGCCAAGCATGTCAAGCGGGAAGTCGAGGAGAAGCTGGTCACGGCCGCGTTGGAAAAGCTTGTCAAAGACAAGGATTTGAGGCCGATGGGCGACCTGGATATCGACGGCTTGGACGACACGGCAGCTCGGGAGAAAGATGCCCCGCTGACGTTCACGCTGAAGTTCGAGGTGGGTCCGCGGGTCGAGTTGGGCAAGTACCGGGGGATCGAGGTCGAACGGCCCGTGCTGAAGGTGGAAGAGGAAGATATCGAGGAGACTATCAAGGACCTCCGATCCCGCTACGCTGTGTACGAGAGCCTCGAAGAGGGCACGGCCGAGGAGGGCGACCAGGTCATCATCGATTTCAACGGGACCATCGCCGGTGAGGAGTTTCCCGGCGGCAAAGCAGAGAACTACCCGTACATTCTGGGAACCAAGCGGTTTTTCGCCGAGTTCGAGGAAGTACTGTCGGGTAGCGCGCCCGGTAGTGAATTGTCCTGCGAGGTCAAATTCCCGGAGGATTACAGCAACAAGGCGCTCCGGGGCAAGACGGCTACATTTATCATCAAGGTCAATGAGATCAAGCGCCGGGACCTCCCCGAACTGAGTGATGAGTTCGCCAAGCAGGTCGGCTATACAAATGTCGCGCATCTCCGCGAGAAGGTCGCAGACGAGTTGCGTGAACGGGCCATGGCGCAGTCCAATTGGGTCGCTTCATCGCGCGCGATCGAGTCGGTGATCGAGAACAGCGCCTTCGAATTCCCCAAGTCGCTGGTCGAGTCCATGACCCAGGAAGGGCACGAGGCGGCGGTGAAGCGGCTGCGGGATATGCGGGTGCCGGAAGCGGAAATCCGCGAGCGAGAGCCTATACTGCGCAAGGAAGCTGAGGCCCAGGCGATTAAGAGCATCAAGTCCCTGGTCACGCTGAACGAGGTCGCCGATGTGGAAGGTGTCGAGGTGACCGACGAGGACCTCGAAAAGGAGGCGGCCGATATCGGGGGTCGGTTTGGCGTTTCGGCCGAAATCGTCGCCAATGTGATTAATGAGAAAGAGCGCCGCAGCGCCTATGAACTCCGGATTCTCCGCCAAAAGGCCAGCGCTGTGTTGATGGAACATGCGATAATTACCGACAAAGAGGTCCCTTTCGAGGAACTCGAGAAAGAATTGGACACGAGAGAAGCGTCGAATGACACTTAGAGGGCTCGAAGTGCAGGGCGTCACGATCTACGAACAGACCAGCCGAGGGGAACGGCCCTACGACATCTACTCGCGCCTGCTGGCGGACCGTATTGTCTTCCTGGGTATGCCCATCGACGATTATGTGGCCAGTTACATTATCGCGCAACTGCTGTTCCTCGAGGCCGAAGACCCTGACAAAGACATCAACCTCTATATCAATAGTCCTGGAGGGAGCGTGACCGCAGGTCTCGCCATTTATGACACTATGCAATTTGTGAAGCCTGCTGTATCAACAACTTGCATCGGTCAGGCCGCCAGTATGGGCGCCTTGTTGGTCAGCGCAGGCGCACGCGGAAAGCGTTTTGCCTTACCCTATTCGCGCTTCCTGCTCCATCAGCTCATGGGCGGTGCGCAGGGTCAGGCGTCGGATATTGATATCCAGGCTCGCGAGATCGTACGCGTTGGCGAGATGATCGACGAGATTCTCGTCAAGCACACTGGACAAACTATCGAGGCGATTCGGCGCGACAGTGACCGCGACTTTTTCATGGGTGCTCAAGAGGCCAAGGAGTATGGCCTGGTCGACGACGTTCTTGTACGCGAGCCGGAGTCGTAAGCTGTTTCCAGAAAATGGGGACATTCACATTTTCTGAGCGGAGTGAAGAAACTTTTGTGAACCCTTCGGCATTTAGTCGATCAGGGGTATGCTTTGGTGGCGAAATGCTGAGGAATGAGACAGGTTGGTTTGGGCGCGAGAAAACTCTTGACAGATTGCCCCGAAAAGTGCTATATATTACAAGACAGCCTTCGTCTAAATAGGAGGTAAGCATGGCGCCGCATCGGAATCGAAATGACGCACCTACCTGTTCCTTTTGCGGAAAGCGCCACGATGAGGTCAACAAACTCATCGCCGGGCCCGACGTCAACATCTGCGATGAGTGCGTGAGCCTGTGCAGTGAGATTGTCGCCGAAGACCGCGTCCGTCGGGGGAAGAGCACCTCCGCCGCCCAGGTGCTCGTGCCCGCAGAGATCCTGGCCTTTCTCGACCAGTACGTCATCGGGCAGGACCGCGCCAAGCGTATTCTTTCGGTGGCCGTGCACAACCATTATAAGCGCATCGCCACAGGTGGCGAGATAGACGGCGTTGAAATCCAGAAGTCGAACGTGTTGCTGATAGGTCCTTCGGGCTGTGGCAAGACGCTTCTGGCCGAGACACTGGCGCGCATGCTTGATGTGCCTTTCGCCGTGGTGGATGCCACGACCCTGACGGAAGCGGGGTATGTCGGCGATGACGTAGAGAATGTGATCCTCAAGCTGCTCCAGGCAGCGGATTTCGACCCGACCCGCGCTGAGACGGGCATCGTATACATCGACGAGATCGACAAAATCGCCCGCAAGAGCGATAGCCCGTCAATTACCCGCGACGTGTCAGGTGAGGGGGTGCAGCAGGCGTTGCTCAAGCTACTCGAGGGCACCGTGGCCAACGTCCCGCCCCAAGGGGGCCGCAAGCATCCCCAGCAAGAGTGCATTCAGGTTGACACGACGAACATCCTGTTCATCTGCGGAGGCGCGTTCAACGACCTGGAGAAGATTATCCAGCGCCGCACCAGCGCCAACGTCATCGGTTTCAATGCCAAGGTCCGCTCGAAGAGAGAACGTAATATCGGCGAACTGTTGGCCTTGGTGCAAACTGAAGACCTCATCAAGTTTGGCATGATTCCCGAGTTTTCCGGGCGCGTTCCGGTTGTGGCCACGCTGAACGAGTTGTCCAAGGACGACCTGATCCGCATCCTCGTCGAGCCGAAGAATGCCCTGTGCCGGCAATACGAGAAGCTGTTCGAACTGGAGAACGTCAAACTTCATTTCCCCGATGAGACGATCGAGGTTATTGCACAACACGCGGGCGAAAAGGACACTGGGGCGCGAGGGCTACGCTCGATTCTTGAGGACATCATGCTCGATGTCATGTTCGACATTCCCTCGCGCAAGGATGTGCGCGAGTGCATCATAACGCCGGGCGTGCTACGCAATAAGGAACAGCCGCTGCTGGTGTACGATAACGAGTACGACGAAAAGACCCAAGCGGGGAAGTCCGCGTCGGCCTAAGTACACGTATTCGCAGATGCGGTGGCGTGTTCTGAACCACACACGGGGCAGATCGTCATTGCGAGGGGCGTAGGGCAAGGCGATTTCATTTCACGGAAGGTCGTTCTCTGTGCGAGATTGCCACGCTCCTTTCAGTCAGTCGCTGGCAATGGCGGCGGAGGCTGGGACGCCCGAAGTTAATATATCGTCGAACTTGCGAGCTCCAGGCAGCACACGTGATAGGGCTCCCGCTGGAGGCTATTCTTAAGGCACTAGGCGTTTTCCCATTTTGCAGGTCAGGAGGGGTGATCCCTGTCGGCCTTTTTGGAGTCTAAGTCCATAACTTCATCGCGTCTTACGATTGCAGGCGATAATGTCGATAATGTAGGGAATTCTGGAGAGGTTTAGATGCCGGAGAAAATCAAGTCGCGCAAGTCGTCGGCCAGCCGGTTGCCGTTGTTGCCGTTGCGGGACATGGTCGTGTTCCCGCGCATGGTCGTGCCGTTGATGGTGGGGCGGTCTTCGTCCCTGACGGCCATCGAAGAGAGCCTGGCTTCGGGCCAGGCACTGTTCTTGAGCATGCAACGCGACCCGACGGTCGAAACGCCGGGCAAGGCCGACCTGAACCGGGTCGGCGTGGCGGCAAACATTCTGCAAACCTTGCGCATGCCCGACGGCACGGCCAAAATTGTCGTCGAGGGTTTGGGCCGGGGCATAATCCAGCGCTTTTACACCACTGCGGCGTATACTGAGGTGCTCGTCAGCAAGGCCGACAGCACGCATATTCCTGAGAAAGCGGGCCGGGCACTGATGCGGGCGGCACTGAGCCAATTCGACGAATATGTCCGCCTCAGCCAGCGCGTCGCGCCCGAGGTAGTCCAGTCGTTGCGAAGCGTCACCGACCCCGAGGCCCTATCCGACCTGATATGCGCCCATCTTTCATTGCGGGCCAAGGAACGGCAGGAACTGCTCGATATCTTCGAACTGCGCGCGCGGCTCGAGAAGATTGTCGCCGTGTTAATGCGCGAGAGCGATCTCCTCAAGATCGAGCGCAAAGTCCG
>CAYRLQ010000094.1:7523-14339 GCA_964425145.1 uncultured Nitrospiraceae bacterium | reverse complement strand
ATCGGCAACCCTTCAGCCTAAACGCAGAACAACCCCCATCACGGCACAAGAAACATCACACCGAACCTACGAGTCAGTATGCGCTACTCGAAACACTCGAAGGCGTCGATGATGTCGAGGTAAACGCCATCGAAGCCGGCGGCAAGGATGCGGTCGAGATAGGCTCCGCTGTCGCCGAGGATGATGTCCTGCCACTCGCTTTCCCAATAACGCACAATGAAGTTGCCTTCCCAGTCGGGATTCTCCTCGACCAGCCACACTGGGGCGCCGGGCGCCCAATCCTCTTGCCAGTAATAGCGGTAGTTCTCCGCCTCGCCGATGCTCATGTAGGCGATCACGAGCCGCGAGCCGCCTTGGGGTTTTTCCCTGAGCGATGCGACCTCCGCTGCAGTCAGGGGCCCTTCGTCAAAGAACAGGTCGATGATGAACAGGTCGTACCCGGTCGCGGCGAGCGCGTCGAGGAAGTCCTGTTTTGAGGAAAAGCCACCGGGGTCGAGCAGGTATAGGAAGTTCCGCGCGTCAGCCGGCTTCGTGACGTTATTGTCGTTGGCCGGCAAAGGGGGGTATGTGGGGATGTTATCCAGTTCGCGGTGGTCGGCCGCGAAGGACACGAAACCGTGCGCTGCGTTCCAGAGATACGAGTTGTCCACGTGCTCCCGGGTCGAGCAGTAGTCCGTCACGAGCACTTCCACGCCGTTTTCTTCGGCGAGGTCCATGAAGGCCAGCATGGGGTCGCGGTCCTCGTTAGACGTTGCGACATCGTCCCCATCGTAGCCGTAGAACAGGTCCTCGCGTCCCACAGCGTCGATAGCGGCGAGGTAGTCCTTCGCGGACGGGCCGCTCTCTTGCCCGTCTTCAGTGAGCAACTGGTGGCCGTTCTGTGGAATAACGCTGAATCCAGGCGCCTTGGCTTTGGCATAGTCGCTGATTCGATGTACGAAATCGCGCATGTCCTGGCGATAATCACGCTGTTCCAGGTTGGTTTCCGGCCCCGGACATCCCATAACTGCGAGGCCGATGAGAAACACGACCAGTACGTAACAGGTCCATCGCTCCATAGTTCGTCTCCCCTTCAATCACTGAGTTAACCCTCTGGTTGCATAAAATGGGAGAGAAAGTTTTATAGAAAACACTTGCGGAGCCCCGTCGTTACTGGGTAAAACAGGTCTTGAAAAAGGCGTTAGCACCCAAACACGGAGGGCACCGCAAGTGAAGTCTAGTAAAGCATAAATCCGCGCAAATTTCCACAAGATTCCCGCCGTTCGTTTTGAAGAGCAACAGCTCCCCTCGTTTTCAGGTTTGCTGATATTTCAAGCCCTGTTGATGCGACTTGATCTCGAGCAGCGTCTTAAGCGCTGCTTCGAACACCTGGAGGTATCGCCTATCTTTGGGCTTCACCGAATCGTCCTGGTCGTCATTGTTCATCTCGTGCTGGGTTTCCGTCGTCTACGCGAGGTAGATTACTATCGAGATGACCCATTGGTCTTGCGCGTGCTTGGGCTGCGCAAGCTCCCGGATGTCTCCACCATCTCGCGCTCCCTGGCCCAAATGGACATGCAGTGTGGCGACAACGTCCAAGACCTCTCGCGATCTCTTGTTGTCGAGGGACTCAAGCGTGAGCAGTTCGCACGCCTCACCTTGGACTTTGATGGGGCGGTCCAATCCACCAAGGGACACGCCCAAGGCACGGCGGTCGGCTTCAACCCCAAGAGAAAGGGTGCACGCAGCTACTACCCGCTGTTTTGCACCATGGCGCAGACGGGCCGGTTTTTCGATATGCTCCATCGTCCGGGCAACGTCCACGATTCCAACGGCGCGGTCGAGTTTATCGACTCGTGCCTGCAAACGGTTCGGGCCGAGTTTCCCAACACCGCATTGGAACCCCGTCTCGATTCGGCCTTCTTCGACCAGCGTATCCTGCCCATCTTTGAAGCCTGCCAGGCCGAATTCACCATCTCCGCTCCCTTCGAACGATTCACGGAACTGAAGGGAATGATCGAAAACCGGCGTCGCTGGCGTCGCATTGATAGCCAGTGGTCCTACTTCGAGACCGACTGGAAACCCAAATCCTGGGACGCAAAGTACCGCTTCCTCTTCGTGCGCAAGAAGAGCAAGCAACAGCTCAAGGGCTCGCTGGGGACTCAGCTTTGGCCAGCATTTTCGGTCACGCAGGAGCGTGACCCTACCGAAGGGGCAGCATCCCTGAAGTGTCCCGCACCAGGTGCATTTCCGACAGGATGTGGCAATTGCCGTGTTTCGGGTGGCCTGCAACTCGACCTCTTCGAGCCGCGCGATTTCCATTACGACTACAAGGTCATCGTCACCAACAAACGGCGCTGCGCCAAAGCCGTCGTGCTTTTCCACAACGGCCGCGGGTCGCAAGAGGCCCTCATCGGCGACGCCAAGCAAGACACCGCACTCGGTCTCATCCCCACACGCCGCCTGGCGGGCAACCGGATTTTCACCCTGTGCGCCATGATGGCCCACAACCTCTCCCGCGAGATTCAAATGTTGGCAAGACCCAAGCGCAAACGGTCCTTGCCCAAGCGGCCGTCCGCCTGGACCTTCCAGGCGCTCGACACCCTCCGGCACCGCATCCTTCAACGCGCCGGACGCCTGAACCGTCCACAAGGCGAACTTACCTTGACCATGAGCGCAAATCCTGCCGTCCCAAAAGACTTGTTGCATTTCCTGGACAAAATCCAAAACGTCGCGTAGAATCACACCAAGCTTTCCGCAACGTCTTATGCAACGTCAGGGATGACTCTCTGTCGTTACAGCCGATGATGCTCGTACAGAGCCAGACACTTGTGGGCACCAGAATATGAGAGAGACAGTCAAAGCCTTCAGGAACGAACTGGAGGCCCATCTGGCACGTACGGTGCTGAAACAGAAGGGCATTGCCGCCACAGTTCATCGCTACAGCCGATATCGGGCCATCTCTGGTGGAGGATATGTGCTCAAAACGGCCCCCTGCGACGCAGAAAAAGCCCGGAAGATCGGCGGAACAGTAGATGACGAGGTGGACATGGACGAGTATGTGGACAGCGACGACACATCATACCGTCGATGTCCAGAATGCAACTCGGTCAATATCAAAGCTCGTCCCTTATCGGGAAAACTGGCAGTCTTGACCTTCCTGACGGCCGGACTAGTTCTTCTGTTTCTGAAGCGAGATTGGACCTGCAAGAGATGTGGACACCAATGGTGCGGTTAGGTCCAACGCCTTTGACGGCGCGAACTATCGTGAATTGATGACATGCCGACTGACAACACAACAGAAAAGAGAGTCAGGGGTGTGGATATAAGTTCTTCTTCAGTTGGGCATAACCCAGGACGCGAACCCACGACGCAAGCCTCCCCGGCAATACGTGACTCAGAGCGAATCCATTGCCGAGGGTGCGGAAGTCCAATTGAGACCGCAGACGCGTTCTGCCGACACTGTGGTCGACGTCAGAACCGGTCTGAAGCCTGGTTCTATCATCCGGCGTGGATCCTGCCCCTGGCCTTTTTCCTATTGGGACCTTTCGCTCTTGTGCTTGTATGGAAATCGCCTAAGATGGGCCGAGGGGCAAAGGCCCTGTACGCCCTGATAATTCTGGCCTATAGCACCCTCTGTGCATATTTCACCTACAATGTCGGGGTGTTGGAATATCAGCAGTTGAAAGAACTTGACAACGTGATGCAACAGATCGGCGCCATCGGAAAGTAAGCGCCCTGTCGAATTAGACACAATAATAGGTAACTGTCCCCATTTTTTCCGCAGCTTCTCGAACACGCCTGCTGTCGTCCACTCCTGAAACCGGGATTGAGCCGTGCTGCCCGAGCAGCTTCTCACCCCATGCTGTGCCCTTGGGTTGACAAACTGGGCGCCAAATGCTATTATGCTGAACGCTGGAGAGGACCTATTCTTAATCTTATAGTTACGATATAAGGATACGTCAGTCCTTCTGTAATAGCAATGCAATCTAGATAGAAAAGTCCCTCAGCATTGTTATGAAGTTAGAGAGTGAAACGGTGGAGATCTATACCCGATCGGTCAATTTGAGTCGAACGAACCAGCACAATGAAGCGTCGTCAACGAGGAGGTAGGGTCATGTTCGGATCCGTCAAGCTAAGTGTTCTGTTGCCCGAATGGTTGTTTGCGTGGCTCGGCGCCAGGCGGGCACGGGTCTTACTGGTCCTGGCGTTGTGTTTGGGGCTTGGTGTCGGGTCCATGGGGCAAGAGGTAACCATCGACGAAGACACGATATGGTCCGAGGAGCACTACGCTGTTGCGACCCTGACCGTGACCAATGGGGCAACGCTGACCATCGAGAGTTCGGTCTCGACGATCAGCGCGACCACCATCACCGTGGACGCCAATTCGGCCATCTCGGCCGATGGCCAAGGCTATCCCCATGATGAGGGCCCCGGAGTCGGCATCTACGACGGTAACGACGGCAGCGGGGCCGCCTACGGCGGCCAAGGGGGCACGGCCGGCCTAAATACGCCGGGCGGCAGCGTTTATGGCAGTGGCGTTTTCCCAAGCGACTTGGGCAGCGGTGGCGGGGGGCCGTTCGGTGGCGCCGGCGGTGGGTCGATCGTCCTGAATGTTGCGGGGACGCTGACAGTGAACGGCGCCATTTCGTCCAACGGGGCGGACGGCATGGGGAGCAGTGGTGGCGGCGCTGGTGGGACAGTCCAGATCGTCGCGGACACTTTTGACGGGTCCGGCAGCATCACCGCCAATGGCGGTGGCACCGACACGGGTTTCCAGGCCAACAGCGGCGGCGGCGGTGGCGGCCGCATTGCCATCCATTACAACACCAAGACCTTCGACGGCACCACCCAGGCATCAGGCGGACAAGGCAACGGCAGCGGCGAGGCCGGCGGCTCCGGGACCGTGGGCCTTTTTGACGAGTCCAACGCGGAAGCCGTGAATTTCGCCGCCGGTACGACGTGGCGTTTCGAGGCCGTGGATGCCGACCTGTACGATTTCCACACTGTGACACTTGCCAACACGGCGACACACTTCGAAACCGATGTGGCAGTTACCGCTGTGGTTGTGGGAGCGGCGTCGGTAACGGCGGCGGACGGCGTGACCCTGACGGCGGACCGCATCACGCTTAACGCGGACTCTTCCATCGATTTTTCTCCCACTGCGGCCCTGGATGTGGCCGATTTCGTCGTGACAGATGGGGCAAACTTCTCCTTCGCCGGTGACCTAGATTTGGACGTAGCCAGCCTTGTCGTCGGGGTCAATTCGTCGATTTCCGCCGATGGAAAGGGCGCCTCGGCGGGTGCGGGTGCAGGGTCATATGGCGAGAACTCGGGAAGCGGCGGGGGCTATGGCGGCGCCGGTGGCGCCTCGGCGGAGGGGTCCGGCGGCGCGTCTTACGGCTCCGGCATTGCGCCCGTGGATGAAGGCAGCGGCGGCGGCGGGACGGAAGCCGGCGCGGGCGCCGGCACGATCCGACTGAACGTGACCGGCACGCTGACTGTGGATGGGACGATATCCGCCAACGGGGGAGACGGCCAGGGCAGTTGCGGTGGCGGTTCCGGTGGCAGCGTCTATATCACCACGGCCACGCTCGATGGCTCGGGTACGATTTCAGCCAATGGTGGCGCAGCGGGCGATACGGACAATCCCGGCGGTGGGTCCGGCGGGCGTGTGGCGGTCTGCTACACCACCAACGATTTCACGGGCACGGCCACGGCCACGGGCGGCACCGGCACGGGCACCGGCAAGGCCGGCGAACCGGGCACCGTGGGTTTCTTCGACACGACGAACGCGGTGTACAACTTCGTCGCCGGCCCGACATGGACGTTCGAGGCGGCGGACGGTCCCCGGATGTCGTACGGCACGGTGACTCTACCCGACGGCAGCGTGACGAAGGTCGAAACCGACCTGAACGCCGCGATGGTGGACCTCGGCGACGGTTCGCTCATCTTGGTCGAGGACGTATCGCTGAGTTGCACGACGCTGAACGTCGGCGCTGGTGCGGACGTATCGGCGGCCTGGTCGGCATCGCTTGAAGTGACGAACTTCAACGTGGCAGGCGACTTCACGTATTCTGGCAACCTGGAACTGGACGTCGATACGCTGACGATCAACGCCAACTCAGTGCTATCGGCGAACGGAACGGGTTACCCGGCCCAAATGGGTCTCGGCCGCGGATTTTATGCCTCCGATTCCGGCAGCGGCGCGGGTTACGGCGGCACCGGCGGTGACGCCGCCGCTGGCGCGGCCACCGGCGGTAACCCCTATGCCTCTGCGACTGTGCCGACGGCGCTGGGCAGCGGCGGTGGCGGGTCGGGGGGCGGCGCCGGCGGTGGGGCCATTCGTCTGTACGCCGACGCCTTGACCGTGAACGGCACGCTATCAGCCAACGGTTCCAGCGGGCAAGAAAGCTCGGGAGGCGGGTCCGGCGGTAGTATCTACATAAGAACAACGACGCTGGCTGGTTCGGGCACGATTTCCGCCAATGGGGGCGACGCGGGTGACACGAATCACCCAGGCGGTGGCGCCGGCGGCCGGATTGCCATCTACTACGAGGACGACAGTGGTTTTTCGGGCACCGTCGAGGCCAACGGTGGCGCCGGCTACGGCGATGGGCTGGCCGGCGAGAGCGGCTCGATATTGCAATTCGATATGACCGCAGCTTCGCCGAGCGCTCTGGACGTGACTGTAGATGCCACGCTCGACTCCGACTACGGTCCTCCCTACGACTCCACGCACGAACTTTTCCAACTGGGAACCTTCAACGTTACCGGTACGTCTGAAACGCCCGTAACGGTTGCCATCAATGCCGACGTGATGGCTGAAACCCTTAC
>CAYRLQ010000094.1:0-7513 GCA_964425145.1 uncultured Nitrospiraceae bacterium | reverse complement strand
CACTGTGAACGTTGCGGCCGGCGTGACTTTGCAGGCCGGTGCGCTCAACCTGGCCGAGGGGGCGACGCTCGACGTCTCGCCCACCGGTGATCTGGTCATCGCAGGCCTGACGCTCGCCGCGGGGTCCGCCCTGAACGCGAATCTCACCCTCGAGGTGGCCAATCTCGACATTGTCGGCGGTGCGACGATCTCCGCAAACGGCAAGGGCTATCCCATTGGACAAGGTCCAGCCCCAGGCGTGCGCAGTGGGAATCATGGCAGCGGCGGCGGCCACGGCGGCGTCGGCGGGGACTGCGACAACAATACCGGCACGGGTGGGGATCGCTACGATTCCGCCGTCGCGCCGGTGGATCGCGGCAGCGGCGGGGCAACCGGCAGCGAAGGTACGGGCGGCTGGGGCGGCGGCGCCATCTACCTCGCGGTGTCCGACACCTTGACGGTAAATGGCACATTGTCGGCCAATGGCTCCGGTGGCGGTCGGCGTAGCGGCGGCGGGGCCGGAGGAGGCATCTATGTCATTACCAACACGCTTGCCGGTTCAGGGTCCATTACCGCCAACGGCGGCACTGGCGGCGACTACTACTACACCGGCGCCGGGGGCGGCGGCCGTATCGCTATCTACTACAATGACAAGTCCGGGTTTGACGGGACCGTCGAGGCCCAAGGAGGCGCCAAGGGCAACGATAGCGGCCAACCTGGACAGGCCGGCACCGTGGGGTTCTTTGACACGAGCAGCCCGACCGTTGCCACCTTGAATGATTTTACCGCCGGCCACTCCTGGCGATTCGAGACCGGCGATGCGCCTTTCGAGTTCGGCAAGGTCACGCTCGATGGCAACGAGGACCATCTACCCGACAAGAACGTGTCAATCGACATCTGGACCGACGTAACGGCCCAGACCGTGGGGATTGCAGCAGGGGCGGTCTCCTTGACGTCCGGCGTCACGTTAGCCGCCGACACATTGAGCATCGGCGATCCCAATAGTACGGCTGAAGCGCCTATTGCCACCAACGTGACACTCGCACCGTCGGCCACGGTCGACGTCGACGATTTCGTTATTCTCGGCACGTTCAACTTTTACGGCAACTTGTCCCTCGAGCTGGACAATATGACGGTCGCGGCCGACTCGACTATCTCGGCCAACGCCAAGGGGTATGGACCAGGACAGGGGACGGGGGCCGGTGTGCGCAGCGGCAACCATGGCAGCGGCGGCGGCCACGGGGGCGTCGGAGGCGATTGCGACAACAACACTGGCACGGGCGGGGACCGATACGATTCCGCGATCGCCCCTGTCGAGCCCGGCAGCGGCGGCGCAACCGGTAGTGAAGGGACCGGCGGTTACGGCGGCGGCGTATTGTATCTGAACATCGCCGATACCCTGACGGTCAACGGCACCTTGTCCGCGAACGGCGCGACCGGCGGACGTCGTTCCGGCGGCGGGGCCGGCGGGAGCATTTACATCATCACCAATGCGCTTGCCGGCACAGGGACCATCCGGGCCAACGGCGGCACTGGCGGCGACTACTATTACACCGGCGCCGGCGGCGGCGGCCGCATAGCGATACGTTACAACGACAAGTCGCTTTTTGACGGGACTGTGGAAGCCAAAGGCGGCCCCAGGGGTAATGACAGCGGCCAAGCCGGCCAGAGCGGCACCATCGGATTCTTTGACACGAGCAATCCGACTGTCGCCGAACTCAACGACTTCGTCTCAGGTCACACGTGGCGCTTTGAATCCGGCGACGGCCCATTCGAGTTTGGCACGGTGACATTGAGCCGTGCCGCCGACCATCAGCCCGACCTCGATATCACCATCGATATCTGGTCCGACCTCACGGCACAGAGCATCGAGTTCTACGGTGGTTCCATGTCCATATCTGAGGACGTGACCGTAACGGCCGCGTCTGTGGCCATTTCCGATGGGTCCGTCACGACGGGCGAAGGTGTGGTCTTGACAGTGGACACGCTCAACATCGGTGATCCGAACAGTACGACCGAAAATCCCATCGCCACGAACGTGAATCTGGCGCCTACGGCTTTGCTGGATGTGGACAATTTCAACATTCTGGGTACGTTCAACTATCAGGGCAACTTGTCGCTCGAGATGGACAATCTGACCATCGCGTCGGATTCCACCATGTCGGCCAACGGCAGAGGCTATGGTCCCGGCGGAGGGCCGGGTGGAGGCGTGCGCAGTGGGAATCATGGCAGCGGCGGTGGCCACGGCGGCATCGGCGGTTACTGCGATAACAATACCTCGACCGGCGGCGTACGAAACGATTCTGCTATTGTGCCCGTGGACCGCGGCAGCGGCGGGGCCACCGGCAGCGAAGGCGTTGGCGGTCACGGGGGAGGCGCGATTTGGCTCAATGTGGCCAATACGTTAACCGTGAACGGCACTCTGTCGGCGAACGGGGCCGCGGGTGGCCGGCGTTCCGGCGGCGGCGCCGGCGGGAGTATTTACATTATCACGGATAGAATGGCCGGGACGGGGACCATTCGCGCCAACGGCGGCACAGGGGGCGACTACTATTACACGGGTGCGGGCGGCGGCGGCCGTATCGCGATTTACTACAACGACGCCACTCTTTTCGCCGCCACGGTCGAAGTCAACGGCGGTTCCCGAGGCAACGATAGCGGTCAGCCCGGTCAAGACGGCACCATCGGACTCTTTGACATGGACGCCTCGGCAGAACTGGCCGACTTCACCGCGGGTCATTCGTGGCGGTTTGAAGACGGTGACGGGCCGTTCAATTTCAGGAATCTGACGCTGACCGGCACGGCGGACAGACCGACCTCGATTGACATCTGGACAGACGTCACCGCGGAGAACCTCACGATTTCGGCCGCGTCGGTGTCGGTGTCGAGTAACGCCGTCGTGACGGCCAACACGCTCAACATCGGCGACCCCAACAGCACGTCGGAGAATCCCATTGCCACGAACGTCACCTTGGCGCCGACGGCGAGGCTCGACGTAGATGACTTCATCATTCAGGGCACGTTCAACTTCAAGGGCAATCTGTCCCTCGATGTAGACAACCTGACGCTGGCCTCCGACTCGACCATTTCGGCCAATGGCAAAGGCTACGGACCCGGCGAAGGGCCGGGTGCGGGCGTGCGCAGTGGGAATCATGGCAGCGGCGGCGGCCACGGCGGCGTCGGCGGCTACTGCGACAACAACACTGGCACGGGCGGGGACCGAAACGATTCCGCCATTGCCCCCGTGGACCGCGGCAGCGGCGGCGCCACCGGCAGTGAGGGCACGGGTGGTTATGGTGGCGGCACATTGTATCTGAACATCGCCAACACCTTGACCGTGAACGGCACGTTGTCCGCGAACGGTGCGACGGGCGGGCGGCGCTCCGGAGGCGGTGGCGGCGGGAGTATCTACATTATCACCAATACTCTTGCCGGCACGGGGACCATCCGGGCCAACGGCGGCACAGGCGGCGACTACTATTACACGGGCGCGGGCGGCGGCGGTCGTATCGTGATTTACTACAACGATGACACTCTTTTCGCCTGCACGGTCGAAGCCAAGGGCGGTTCGCGAGGCAACGACAGCGGTCAGCCTGGTCAAGACGGAACCGCGGGCTTCTTCGACACGAGCGGCGCGACGGTTCAAGGGTTGAACGACCTCACGGCGGGCCATTCGTGGCGTTTCGAGTCCGGCGATGCACCGTTCGACTTTGGTACGGTGATCCTCGACGGTTCGGCCGATTTTCTCGCTGATCGGAGCGTGTCTGTGGATATGTGGACGGATGTCACGGCCCAAACCGTGACGATTGCCGACGCTTCGGTTTCGATTTCGGATGGGGTAGTTCTCACGGCCGATACGCTCAACATCGGCGATGCCGAGAGCACCGCCGAGGCCCCGATAGCCTCGAACCTCACGCTGGAGCCCACAGCCGCCCTGGATGTGGACAATTTCAACGTCCACGGCACGTTTACATACAAGGGCAACCTGTCCTTGAACGTGGACAATTTGACCGTGGCTGCGGATTCGAGCATTTCCGCGAACGCCAAAGGCCATGGTCCCGACGAGGGTCCGGGCGCCGGGGTGCGCCAAGGCAATTACGGCAGCGGCGGCGGGTACGGGGGCGTTGGCGGCAACGCCGACAATGTTGCGGGAACCGGGGGGGCCACATACGGCTCCGCCATCGCACCTGTTGACCGCGGCAGCGGCGGCGGCACCGGCAGTGAGGGCACGGGTGGTCTTGGTGGCGGTGCATTATATCTGAACATCGCCGACACCTTGACCGTCGACGGCACGTTGTCCGCGAACGGTACGACGGGCGGACGGCGTTGCGGCGGCGGCGCCGGTGGGAGTATCTACATCGCCACCGACACCCTTGCCGGCACGGGTTCCATTACCGCCAACGGCGGCGCGGGCGGCGACTACTATTACACCGGCGGAGGCGGAGGCGGCCGCATCGCTGTTTATTACAGGGACGCCCAACTCTTCCAGCCAACAGTAGTAGAGGCCAAAGGCGGCCTGAAGGGGAATGATTCCGGGCAGCCGGGCCAAGACGGCACGATTCGGCTCATCTCCCTCGAGCCGGCGGCGACGTTGTCACTGGCGCAGGCGGCCGAATTCGACACCTCGCCGAACGTCGTGGCCTTCTACAAGCTTGACCTCACCGTCGCGGACGCCAACGGATTGCTGTTTACAACGTCGGTGCTCGAGGGCGACGGCACGTGGGAGTTCTCCGGGGCAGTGGGAGGAGATATTCCCGGTGACGAGGCCCTGTGGTCGCACACGTGCGCCGGAACCTGCGGTCCACTCGAGTGGTTCACGCTCTATCCTGATGCGGGCGCCTACTACCTCGGCCTGTTCTACACGGCGCCGGCGGGAGGCGACGCCGGTACGCCGCGTTTCCGCGTGACGGCGGAGATTGTTGAGCGGTATCTGGACTCGGCGTCCGTTCTCGAAGGGTCGACCACGGGAAGCGTGGAAGTAGAACTCGCCGGTGTCGGATTTACGGACCAGGTGGTCGTTGAGATGCGGGACGAGGCCGGGGAAACGGCCCGCACGTTCACGCCTTCCACGGGCACCCCGACCTCGCTGAGGGTCTCCTTCGACCTGACGGAGCTGAATCCGGGCAACTATTCCATCGTGGTGGTATGGCCCGACGGCGAATTGACGCTTCGTGAACCGTTCTCCGTCCTCGGTACGGGCACACCCATCAGGACGCTCAGCGGCCACACGTCCGCAATCTACCACGTGACCTTCTCGCCGGACGGCTCGAAGATCCTTTCCGGGTCCTCGGATCGGACAGCCCGGTTGTGGGACGCGAGTACGGGCCAGCAACTGACGGTGTATACGGGCGGACACGGCAATACGGTCAAGGATGTGGTGTTCTCGCCGGACGGATCGCGCGTGCTCACCGCCGGCTGGAGTGACAATACCGCGAGCCTGTGGGACACCGATTCCGGCGACTTGCTCGAACAGTACCGGCCCTCGGGCGGCATCTGGGTCTCTACCGTGGCCATTTCTCCTGAAGGCACCCATTTCTTCACCGGCTCCGGCGATTGGCAGGGCCGTGGCTGGAGTTTCAGCACCGGTGAAGTCGAGGTGTTCTACAACGGCCACACGCGCCACGTCGTCTCGTCGGAGTACTTCACCGACGGATCGAGACTGGTGACGGGAGGCGACGACGGCGAAGCAATCGTGTGGGACCGCCAGACCGGCGGCATCATCGTCACGCTCGAGCACATGGAAGGGTTCACCGGCTCCAACGGAGAGATGCGCGTCGGCTTCTCACCAGACGGGTCGCGCGTGGTGACCGGCGCCAAAGACGGCATGGTCTATGTGTGGGATGTGGACACGGGGCAAAAGGTCAGGCGCATCGACGGGCATGGCGGCCAAGCAGTGACCTCGGTCCAGTATTCGCCGGACGGCAACTGGCTCCTGACCAGTTCGCTCGACGGCACGGCCAAAGTCTGGAACGCCGACCGTGGCACGGAGATCCTGACGCTCAATCCGGACCGGGGCGGCATGCGTGCGGCGGCGTTCTCGCCCGACGCGACCCAGGTCGTAACGGGCACGGAAGACGGGAAACTGACGCTATGGCTGTCCGGCCTGCGAGCCCAAGCGGTTCGGCAGCCCGAACCCATTACGCTGGGCGAGATCGTCGAGGGCGAGGCAAGACGGTTCGCCTTCACGGACTACTCGCTGGACCTGGGCGAGGGCGAGGCCGCGAACCTACTCGTGCGCATGAGCCCGGTCCCAGGTCCGGGTGACTGGCGGTTACTCGGGCGGCGTGTCGAATTGCCGACACTGGCGGAATCGAATTGGGTGGGTGTAGAGAATGAGGACGGTGATTTTGAGATTCTGATCCCCTCGCCACTTCCGGGGCTGTACTTCTTCAGCGTGTACTACTCAGAATTCGCGAAGTTCCTATCTGGCAGCTTCACCATCGAAGTCAACGCCGTCGACCACCTGCTCATCTCAACGAGCGTCACGTCCGGCGTGAACTCTGGCAGCGCCACCACGCAATTGACGGGCCTTGGTTTCGTATCCGGCGTGACCGTCGAGTTACGCGGCGCCGGCGACGCGGTCTTGGGAGGCACACACCAGGTGTTGGCGCTTACGCCGACCTCGCTGGTTGTATCACTTGACTTGACGGACATCGCGGCGCAAATGGCGGACATTGTGGTGGTGTGGCCGGACACGGCCGAAGAGCGGCTGGCCGACGCCTTCGAGATACTGGCGCAGGACCAGAGTGTCGGGTCTATTCTCCAGGCCTCGCTCGAGCCGCCGCCCGAAACGCGGGCGGGCCGCACGTATACCATGTGGCTCGAGTACGCCAACGTGGGCGATACGGAAATGCTTGCGCCGCTGTTCGTAGTCACGAACGCGAACGACCAGCCCATGCGTTTGAGCCCATCTGACCCCTGGCAAACCGATCCCGTCCATGTGTTGGGTGTCAACCCGGTCGGTCAGGCTGGGGTTCTGTCCCCCGGTGCGCGCAACCGCATTCCCATCTTCTTCCGGTCGGGCGGCGGAAACGTGATGGTCTTCGAACTGTCCCAGTTGACGGGCGAGGGCATAGTTGATTGGGGCGCCTTCGAGTCGCAGATGCGTCCAGACAACATCGAAGACGCCGAATGGGATGCGCTGTGGCCCGTCCTGCAAAACAACCTGGGTTCGACGTGGGAGGACTACCTCGGTCGGCTGAGCGGGACTGCCACCCGCCTCGGCAATCGAGGCGAGATGAGCTATTCGCTCCTCGAGATAATGGCCCTCGAAACCGATCTGGCGCAAGGTCTGCCGACGGGGGCGATTTGCGGGGTACTGCTCAATGCGGAGACGGGCCAGCCCATCAGTGGCGCGAGCATTCAGGCCACAGGGTTCATCGAAGACCCGCCCGCCTTTGACCCGGGCGACGTCACGGGGCTTACGGACGCGGAACTCGCAGCCTTGTTGGAGGAGTATATCGCCGGCATCGAGGCGAACTTCGTCGAGACCACGACCGAGCAGGACGGGCGGTTCGTCATTGCCGGTCTGCTG
>CAYRLQ010000093.1:0-14449 GCA_964425145.1 uncultured Nitrospiraceae bacterium | reverse complement strand
CCGGTGGGAAGAAGAGGAAGCCGAAGAAGGCGACGTGCTCCTTTTCCCATGGGAGTTGGAGGATAGGGAACCACCTTATCACTGGAAGGAGTCGGATGAGGAGGACTGATGATGCCCGGAAATGGGCCGACGCGCGTAGCTATAGTGGGGGCCAGCGGCATTGGGAAACACCATGCCAAATGGTGGGCCCTCGATGGCGCGGCGGTTTGCGGCTTTGTGGGCACTTCGGAAGTCTCCGTAGCGCGGACGCGCGAAGTGCTCGAGAAGCTATTCGGTTTTGAAGGGCGGGGCTACACGAGCCTCGAAGCGCTCCTGGACGCAGAGGCGCCCGACGTGGTCGACATCTGCTCTCCCGTTGCGTTCCACGCAGCCCATGCCCGCGTCGCGCTTGAAGCCGGGTGCCACGTCCTGTGCGAGAAGCCCCTCTTTTATGATCCAAGCCTGTCCCCGGACGCGATGTTGGACGAGGCCCGGGCGGTGGTCGCCCTGGCCGAAGAAAAGGGCATGCGGCTTGGCGTATGCACGCAGTACTCCATAGGCGCGGGCATCTTCGCACGTATCTGGAAAGAAAACTGCGGGAACGCACCGATTACGCACTACTATGGCTGTCTCGAGTCGCCCGCAAAAGGCCGTGCATCTGACCCCGGCCGCGTGTGGGTGGACCTTTCACCGCATCCACTCAGCGTCCTCGTTCGCCTGGCGCCGGGCGGCACGGTGAGTTGGTCCACGCTCGAGGTCGCGTTCAAGGACTATGAAGCGCGCGCGTCATTTGAACTGCACCGCCCGTCCGGGCCGGTGGTGCAGTGCGAGATCATTGCCCGAAACGCCACAGAACCACCGCTTAACGTGCGGCATTTCAAGTGGAACGACTACGCGTATACCGTTGAGGGGGCGAACGATGCCGACGGGGTCTATTGCGCCCGCATCAAAACCTCGGATGGCGAGTACCACGAACCGGACATGATGCGCTCGCTGATCCGAAGCATGCTCGAGGGCCGTCCGGCTGTAACCGGTCACGAAGCGCTGATCAACCTCGAATGGATGCTGCAAATTCTGGATTTTGCCAAGGAGGATTGACGCACTACTACGTATTAGCTGTGTGTATCAGTGTTCGTCTGCGGTCTATTCCATGGTCGTGCCTCGTGTCGTCCTGGTGCGTAGCCCCCTTATGTTAAACGAGCTCACAATATGAGTTGTATCGATCCGCAAGCCCTCACGGTCCTGCTCGGCCGGGCCGAGCCGCTGGGGGCGTCGGTCCGGACAGGTGGAGTGCGCTTCGCCGTGTTCTCGCGCCATGCAACCCGCGTTTGGCTCGCGCTGTTTGACCGCGCAGACGATACGGCGCCTGCGCTCGAAATCGAGTTCGATGGCACGAAACACCGGACTGGCGACATCTGGAGCATCTTCGTCAAAGGCCTGGAGGCTGGCGCGTTGTACGCCTACCGCATGGACGGCCCATTCGAGCCCGAAAAGGGGCACCGGTTCGATAAGACTTGTTTCCTACTCGACCCCTACGCGAAGCTCTTTGTCGGCGACGCGCCACGGGGTCAGGGCAAGTGCATCGTGGTCGATGAAGATGAAGTCTGGCTCGATGATGCCCGTCCGCACGTCGCCATGTGCGACACCGTGTTCTACGAAACCCACGTCCGTGGTTTGACCATTCACCCTTCCGCGGGCGCCCAGCACCCTGGCGCCTACGGCGGCCTGATTGAAAAAATCCCTTACCTCAAAGACTTGGGCGTCACCGCTGTAAACCTATTGCCCATCCAGGAATTTGGCGAGCGGGGCCTCTGGCGGCGCAGCACGGTCACGGGGGAAGAGCTCCGGAACTACTGGGGCTACAACTCGATAGGTTTCTTCGCGCCCTCGGGCCTGTATGCGCACCAGCCCGAGCAAGGCGGTCAACTCGATGAATTTCGTGAGATGGTTGCCGCTCTCCACTATGCCGGGCTCGAGGTTATTCTCGACGTGGTGTTCAATCATACCGCCGAGGGCAACGAGAAAGGCCCGACCCTGAGCTTCCGCGGCATTGACAACGGCATCTACTATCTCCTCGACGGCCAAGGCGGCTACCTGAACTTCTCCGGCTGTGGCAACACGATGAATTGCAATCATCCGCTGGTGCGCAACTTTATCCTGGACTGCCTGCGTTACTGGGTCACGGCGATGCACGTTGATGGGTTCCGCTTCGACCTGGCGTCGATCCTGGGCCGGGACCGTAAAGGCCGTATACTGGAGAACGCCCCGCTTATCGAACATATTGCCGAGGACCCCATCTTGCGCGACGTGAAACTCATCGCCGAGGCCTGGGATGCCGGCGGCGCCTACCAGGTTGGCTCGTTCGGCGATATGCGTTGGGCCGAATGGAACGGGCGTTACCGTGACGATGTGCGCCGATTCTGGCGCGGCGATAAAGATATGAAAGGCGACTTCGCCACGCGCCTGACTGGCAGTGCGGACTTGTATCAGGGCGAGGGCCGCACTCCCTTGCACAGCATCAACTTTATCACCGCGCACGACGGATTCACGCTGCGTGACCTGGTTTCGTACAACGAGAAACACAACGAGGCCAACGGCGAGAACAACCGGGACGGCCTCGATGAGAACTTCGGGTGGAACTGCGGAATCGAAGGCGAAACACAGAACCCCAAGATCGACACGCTGCGGCTGCGCATGCAGAAGAATTACCTCGCCACGTTGTTCCTGTCGCTGGGGGTGCCCATGATGCTCGGCGGCGATGAATTCGGCCGCACGCAGAGGGGTAACAACAACGCCTATTGCCAGGACAACGAGATATCCTGGTATGACTGGACTTTACTCGAGAAAAACCAGGAACTGTTCCGGTTTTGCCGGCAAGTCATCCGGTTTCGACGGGAACATCCGGTGTTCATGCGTGACACGTATTTTAACGTTGCCCAAGCCGACTCCGGGGGCAATCCCGATGTGGCTTGGTTTGACGCCGCGGGCAAACTGGAGACATGGGACCCCGGCGATCCCTCCCTGGCATGCTACATCGATGGCGCCGTAAACGGCCATGCCAGCTTGTACCTGATGTTCAACCCGGCGGATAAGGCGGTCAATTTCCGCGTGCCGGAAGCCACCTGGACTATGCGCATCAACACCGCCAAGCCGCCGCCGGACGACATCGTGCCTGCTGAGCTGGCTCGCAAGACGCGACGGGCAACCCAGTGGCGCCTGGCAGCCAAGTCCATGGTAGTGCTGTCAGCCTCCGAAAGCCCTGAGCTGCCCAGGCCCTCGCCACGAGGTTAGTCCTCGCCGACCATATAGCCCAACGCCCGCAGCGATTCGAGTGCCTCTGCGGAAAGGTCCGGCGCCGCTGATCCGCCATACTTGGGCGGCACGTACCAGATGAACAACGTGGGTCCGGCGACCGTTTCGGGAATATGCGGGAGCGCCTGCGCGTAGGTTGTGTCTTCAGGGTCGAGCATCACGCGGTAATCCTTGATCAATTCACCGGAGCCGGCCCCGCGAAACACGGTCAGTTCCACATCACACGCCGTCAGGAACACCCAAGCATCGGGTGATGCGGTCGTGACGGTCAATACGTCTCCGTACTTGATGGCGTCCAAGTCCACTTCGATGTGCCGGTTGGAGTACTCCATATTCTTCAGGTCGGTCTTGTCGCCGATAGCGAGGGAGCCGCTCCGAAACTTGTCCTCTGTAGTCAGCACAAGTTTGCCATGCACCTCCTGGTCCCCCGAGCGATACGCGAGGTTCCAGCCGGTCTTCCGGGGCTTAAAAAAGGCGTCGAAGGCCTTCCGAAGCCTGGGCAGTACCGGAGGCGCTTTCTCATACAGTGAATACTGTTCCAAGGGGTCCTTGGCGATATCGTAAAGCGCGTATTTGTAATTCCATGCTTCGTGGATGAGCTTCCAGGAATGGCTGCGGACGGCTCGAAACCTGAGGCGACGCATGTAGGCGAAGTCGTGTGGCTGCACGCGGCCTTCGAGCAAGGCGAGCAAGCTTTGCCCGTCCGGTTGATCTCCCACGGGCAGCCCGATTACGTCTAGGACCGTTGGATAGATGTCCGAGAGTTGGACGATGTCCGCGCAGTGTTGTCCCGCAAACCGCCCTCGGGGAAACTTGATGATGAGAGGGATATGGGCGCACTCCTCGTAGACGCTACCATGGCCGAACTTGTCACGCTCTCCTAATTCCTCGCCGTGGTCCGCAGTGAGAATGATAAGCGCTCGATCGTACAACCCCATCTTCTTCAGGCGCTCAAATAGCTCGAAAGTCGCTTGGTCAATCATGCGAATGCAATCGTCGTAGAGCGCCGCACAGTACGCGGCCTCTTCGTCAGTAAGGGTGTACTTGCCTTTATTCGCGGCCAATAAGAAGGCATCAGCGCACGGCGTATTCTCATCCGGCCGCTCGAAGGTCGGCGCCGGGTCGAAGGCCTTGGAAAAGTGATAGTAGTCCGGGTTGACGGGGTCGTATGGCGGGCCGCTAAACTGCAGTTGGGGTTTAGCGTGTGCATCGAAATTGTGGAAGAACAAAAACAGGTTCGGCGTGGGATGCGCGTCGAGCCACTGGTAGACTAATTCCTGCGTCGTGAACACGTCCCGTACGGTCAACAATGGCCCACTGTAGACGTCGAATCCATGCGAGAAGCCCCACCAAGGCAACAGCCACCACTTAAACCCGACAAATCCGCCGGTCAGGTAGCCGTGGGCGCCCAGCACCTCGGCCAGCATGACGATTTCCTCTGAGAGATTGGCGTTGGGGCTGAGGCCGTGATTTTTCGGATAGAGCCCTGTCAGCATGGTCGCATGCGCCGTAGGTGTCCACGTCTCCTCGGTAAAGACCTTCTCGAACAGCACGGTTTCCTTTACCCACTGATCGAGGTGCGGGGTTGTCTCCCGCCCATATCCGTAACAGGAAAGGTGGTCCGCCCGCACCGTGTCCCAAGAGAGCAGAATCACCGGGATGGCATCGCTGACCCGTCGGCTGAACACCATAGGGTTGCCCCAATAGGCATAGTCCCCCGCGTGCGAGCCCAGATTGTCCACCCCCAGCGTGATCCGCGCCCGCTTGTTGGCGAATGCGCTCAAATCCGCTTCCACCCGAATCCACTGGCGATGACTCTCATCCGACTTCGGTGTCAACGTCTCATCAACGAGTACGACCCGCTGGTCCGATTTCGCATCAAGCACCGCATGGAATCGCACCTGGCCCATCGCCTCGCCTTCCCATGCCCGCTCAAGCATTCCTAGATAGACCTCAAAGGTCGCTTCCGGTGGGACCGTCAGGACCCAAGGGGGCTGGGTGCCGAACAGGGCTTCGTGGGTCTGGTGGGCAATTGTGATGCGCTTAGGGCCCTCCGGCGGCGGAGACGCGAATTCAAACCACGCAATCTCGGCATTCGCAGGCTCGTCGGAGGGCTGAAAGGCAATCCGCCGGACCCGTCCCGCCCACGTTTCGCGCTCCAGCGTATTCAATGGAATTGTGTAGGTGTGGAAGTCGTCGTCGAACACCCATGCAGACGCGCCTGGCGTCTGCCCCAGGATGGGCTCAATGTCGCTGGCCCACTGCAGCGTGCACCGGGTCCCCTTGTCCAGCCGCATCCGTACCCGCAGCACACTGTAGTGATTCGCGTCCACGGCGATGTCGCGCACCATCCGCGCAGGTTGCCTACCCCCCGCCAGTCGCAACCCTCGCTTGCCCATGGCCAAGCCCGCTCCATCAAGGGCCCGCCACGCTGTATCGAGCGGGATACGCAACGGCGCCGGGGCCGTTGAGCGCAACGCAGCCAGGTATGCATGGGTCATGCGCAGCGGCCCCGGTCGCGCTTCGCTTGTGATCTCCGAAGGCCCACGCGCCGCATTCTGCTGCGGCTCACGCACCACGGGTTGCCCGCACCCAAGCGCCGCCAAAAGAAGAAGTAGATAGCCGCGAGCACGAAACGTCACTCAAGCTACTCCTATTCGTAAGATGTGGTCAGTGCTAGGTGCTCAGTGCTCAGCGCGATGTAGAGCTTGAGACCCCAAAGACAACGGACATCGCACTTAGCACCGACTACATCGCACATCGCACTTAGCACTAAGTAAACTCTTCGACGACGAGGAAAATGACCCCTGCCAATGCCGAGGCAATCCCGAGACACAGCACCAGCGCGTAAAGCGCCAGACCCGCCTGAACGACCCGCTTGCCCGTATGGTCCCATCCGGTGGCGAGCGGCAGTCCGCTCAACAGCGCGATCGGCATTAAAACACATAGCACGCCGAGGAATAGCCACGTGGCATTGGCTTCGAGCCAGCCCCACTTACCCAAGAACGGCTCACTTTTCTCCATAAACCGCATGTAAGCGTAGGTCATGAGCGCCAGCACACCCCGCGTGGCTGCGTAAAAGGCCGAGGCGGCCGCCAAGGCGCCCAGCACGAGCTTGACCAGCTTCAGTTTATCAATCCGCGGGATGTCTTCCGAATCGGCCGTCAGGTACATCTCAAAATATACTGCGAGGTAGACGATCAACATCACCGGCCCCGTCATCAGTCCGAGGCAGAACGCGATGAACCGCACCAGCTTCACGTTCAGGCCGAAGTGCTCGCCCACGCCCCCGCAGACCCCCAACCAGCGACGGTCCCCTGTTGAAAGCATCAAGCGCGTAGACAACTGCCCCCCGCCCAGAATATCACGCGCCAGATTGGCTGGCGTGCCGAACTTCAAGAGCACCGCGCGCACCTCATCGTCGCCAAAGGTCGTGCCGGTGGCCTTGTCAAGTTCCTTGGCGATCCGCATTTTCAAGCGCAGAAGTACCTGTTCCCGAGCATTATCCGGAACACCTCCTAACCGCTGGCCCACTTCGCGAAGATACCGGGCGACGAGCAATTCCTGTTTATGCGTAAGTTTCATCGCCTTGCCACGACTTGCCCGCCTCTGGCGGGAAAGTCCGACCTGTCCCGAGTGTCTCATAAAGTTGTCAGCATTCAACTGACAACTGACGGCTGAAAGCTGACAACTATTTGATCGTGACCCAGGCGCCGGGGGCGCAGGCTTCGCCCAGCCTCTTGCCCGCGGCCGACGCTTTGAATTCGTCGAAATATTTGCCTTTAGGTGGAAGCTGGAACAGTTCGCCGGGCTTGGCGCGCTTGAGCAGGTCGAGTGCGGAAATGGACTCGATGGTCGACACGGACTTTTTGTTGAGTTTTGCGAGTTCTTTGTACATCGTCTTGCGGTCCTGGTTCTCCTCGCCGACAAGGCGTTGGGCTTCGTTCTTCTTTTCGGCGTTCTTCAAGTAATCCGAGGGCCGCAACTCGACATAACCCCGGTTGTTTTCGCCCAGGCACGCTTTTTCCTTCAGCGCGTCCAGTTTCGGTTTGCGCGCGCGCCTTTGCTCCGCGGCTTTCCGAAGCGCTGGTGCCGATTGGGGCGCATTTTGTTCTTGGGCATATACCGGCCGTACTGGCGCAAGGAAATCACGGGTCTTTTGGAGCCACGTCTCGGGTTCCGCACCATTCACCGGCTCCAGATCGGGGAACTCAGCCGTCTCTCCTGCGATGTAATCGTTGATGTCCCCGATCTGTCGCTCGACGATGTTAACGTCCACGACGATGTGGGCATCGATAGTATGCTCGGATGGGATTATCACGCACCCGAACGCTATCAGCAACAGGGTCGACAAAAGGGTGGTGGCTTTTCTCATCATTTCTACCTCCTGATGGTCGTGGACGAACCGGTGCCGCTTTTATTCTCCGAAGTTTACCCCTTTCGCACGGATGTTTTCGATTTTTTCCAACTGGCGCAGCTCGAGCATCTTGAGCAATGTATCCGGATGAATCGGCAACTCGATCGTCAGGTTCAATTGCTCGCTCTCGATGATTGCTTGCCCGTGCCCAGCGAGACGGGGACCGGCACATTCGAGTGTCAGTTCCGCACGGTCAAAGGACCGCCGGGGCGCCTTGCCGACGACCTTTTCGACTGCGCGCCTTTTCGCTGCCCGACCGAGCCGTTCCCCGCTGCCGACCCTGCCGTCGGGTTCAACATCCTCCAGTAGCCCCAGGACGGTATCGCGGTCTAAACTGAGGTCCTCGGTCGCACGTAGCTCCAGGCGCAGTTCCTCGAATCCATCCGCGTCGAACGCCAAGGTCGCGTCACCGGAGGCCAACCCCGTCAGCTTGGCCGATCCGGGCGCCATCTCGCCGATGAGCGTTTCCAGGTCGAGCCCTTCGACCTGCGCCGAAAACCGGACCGGGAGCCCTTCTAGGAATATTCCCACCTCCGCCTCCGCCCGAAGCGTGCCGTCAAACAACACCCCTTCGAACTCCTCAGCGCGCAGCGTGTCGCCCTCGACCAGCAGCCGGCCTTGCACGTCGCGGAGCGTGGCCCCGGCGACTACTATCTCATCAACGGCGACCTCGGCGCTGCCGGTGAGGGTCTCTGCATAGACCAAGACCCCCGTGGCGGATACGCTCGTAAGCGCCGCAAGCGCGCTGTTTAGAACCAGCGATGTTGCCTCAAGGCACAGTTCAGCCTCGGCATGGACACGACCTTCTTCGACGCGGAGTCGGCCGGAGACCGTGCCCGAGCCGGTGGCGGCATCGAGGTAGCCCATATGGACGAGTGGGACCAGGTCGGTCTGGAGCGCAAATGGCGCATCGAGTTGGAACGGCTCCGGTTCGAAGACCAAGGCGTCGCTCGTCAACGCAGTGCCCTCGCCCACCCGAATCGCCCAGTGGCTCCCGCCACCCCGCCAGCCCAGCGAGTCGTAGTGAGCGGTTCCACTCGCGGTGATCGGCGTACCGTAAAGCACGGCGAGGTCGCCATAGCCAACGGGTTCCGCGCGGACTTCAAAGTCCACGGTGTGTACGCCTTGCTCGTTGCGGCAGGACACGCGCGCCTGCGCCTCACCCCACAGGTCGCCCAGGTGAAGCAGGGCGGCAAGGCGGTGCAGGTCGGCCTCGGCGGTGATGTCCGCTTGCGCAGCGAATGTGTCGAACGTGATCCACCAGTCCTTGACCTCCAGCTCGATGCCTTCGCCTACACTGAGGTCGAGCACGTCGCCCGTCGCCCGCCCATGCGACGTGCTATCCACCGCGACCCGGCCTGTAATACCCAACGTTTCGCGTTCAGGTATCCCCAAACCGTCGTACAGCAAAGGTGAAGCGGCCAAATCCAGCGCCAGGTCAAATGTGTCCGGTTCGGGACCCGGCTGCACATCGACCGTGCCGGTGAGACGTGTGTCCAGCGCGGCCAGCCCATGCTCTTCGGTCAGGATAGTCATCCAGGCATCCGGGTTCACCTCATCCAGCCGGACCGTCGCTCTTATTTGTCCGGGAGACTTAGTGCTCGCCGATATCGCGGCTGTCTGATCGCGCAGCCGCGCGGTGAGCTCGCCCTCGGCCAGCGGCATTGCCCCCGTGGCCGTCATGGCACGAGCCTGCAACGTAAGCCCGAGGGTTTCCGGCGCGCCCCCGGGCACGGCAAAAACCGGGTCGGCGGTCGCTTCGGCGTTCCATGTGCTATCAGCCCATTCGAACTCGATCGTGGCAGACAGATGCTCGAGCGGCGAGAAGAGCGCCACGTTCGGACGGAAGTCTTTGGGCACCGCAGTGAGTATGTCCTCGCGCGACCAGCCCTCCAGGGCTACCTTGGCGCACCCGCTGTCCGGATCGCCCTGCACGGTCCCCGTCAGTTTCTGACCGCGGTTCAGGACCACCCCGAGGTCCACATGAGCATCCTCGGCCAAAGCGTGGATCGCAACGTTGCCCTCGTACAGTTCCCGATATTTCTCACCCACCACCAGCGCTTCAACGGCCAGGTGGAGTTCCGACCCCGCCATGGCAGGCACGCCCTCTGTCAGGCCGCCCTTCAATCGCGTGCCAGACATGTCCAGCTTGCCGAAGCGCACGGGCACGGGCAAGGCCGCCCAGCCCGCGTGGGTCAAGTCCACCGGTTGGAGCAGGAAGGTTCTCAGGTCTACATCGCACTCGATAGGTTCCGTCATGACGACTTTCGCCTTGCCCTCGACTTCGGCGAGCCCTGGCACGGTCACGCGAACCGGGTCGGCGATGATCGTACCGCCGGCGCGTCTGACGCGCAGGTCCACTACACCGTTCAAGGCGTGCTGGACGTTCTCCGGCGCCGTAAGCCACCACCGGGCCGAGACCGGTTGCCCTTCCAGCCCGATGGACAAGCGCTCGAGGTCGTCCAGCTCCGCCGTGAGTTGTAGACCTTTAACCATAACGCCCATCGAAGGAAAGGTAACGTCGAAGGCAATGTCGCGTATCTCCGCTACACACGGGATGACGGGGACAGGGTCTATCATCCCGGGTCTCTCGAGCAGTTCCAGGAGAAAATCGAAGTTCCTCTCTTCAGGCTCGGCCCCGTCAAGCCGCACGGTCAACGAGTCGATGGTGAGGGATGGAAAATACCGGGAGTTTTCCGGGAGCAGCGTGTAATCAAGGTCGAGGCCCGTGACACGCGCCGTGAACGCATCGCGTTGGCGCGCCGCAGCATCGTCGAACACACGCAGGTCGGAGACCTGCAGCCGGTCCAGCACCGAGACCGTGCCCGCCGCGACCTCTGCGCCGAGGCCGCGCCCCGCCACGAACTCGAGCAACGCCCGTTGTGGCCGCCCCGTCGCCAGGAGTCCCCATGCGGCCATGACAAGCAGCACTATCACAAACGCGGCCCAGCGCAGCCCTTTTCGCAAGGAGATATGGGGATACATATCTCCTTATATCTCCATATCTCCCACGACTTCGATCTCTATCCGGCCGACAATGGGGATCAGTCGGGCCTGCTCGAAGAGGTCCCCCTCCGCCAGTTTGATATGCGTGGCATCGACGAGCGGCTGGTTGAACGTCGGGTCCACCTCGATCCATTTGCCCACCCACACCTTCGCCCATTGATGGAAATAGAAGCCCGGCTCCGTGCCTTCCATGTAGATCAGCCCGGCGACTTCACGCGCCGGAAGCCCCACCGCCCGCGCCAGACCGATGAACAGGATGCTGTACTCAGTGCAGTCACCTTCAAGACGTTCGAGCACCTCGAGCGCGTTGGTCAGTTGCGCTGAGAATGTCGTGCGAACGTTGTTGTGGACCCATTCGCACAGCCGGTTCGACACCTCGAGCGCATCGGTTGCGTCGCCGACGATGGCCTGTGCCTTTTCCACGAGTTTCGCGTCATCGCTTTGGACGAACAGGGTAGGTTTCAGCCAGGCTTCAACACCTTCATTACCGATGGGAAGCCGAGCCGCATCGAATCCCTCGAGCGAAATCCGACGGCCCGTGAATTCAAAACAGCCCACCGCTTCCCTTAGACTCTGCCGTTCATTGTTGAACAAGTGGTCCGCCGTGAGCGGCCCTTTCAGCCGGAGCCGTAACGTGGCGCGACTGCGCGGATTGGCGATCGCCGTATCGATCATCGCCGCGTTCGACACGATCACGTCGTTGCTGTAGTGGACGTCCTTGGCCAGTGCCTCGGGCTCGAGACGCATCGTGACGATGTTGGCCTGGACATCCTCGAGGACCGTCCCGTCCTCGGTCACAAACGCAACCGACTCGATGCTCAGCAAATCGAGTTTCGATTCGACGCGAAATACCCTGGTTGCCGCCCCATCGAACATGCGCTCTTCAATGCCGACAATGCGGCTCGTCCCACTGATCTCCTTCCTGTACATTGGTTCAAAGACGCTAAACGTGATTTCGTCACCTACCTTCGCATCCTTGCCTACCAACTGCAACTGTTTCAACACATCCCTCAGCGATTCCTTGGGCTTGGGCAGGTGCTGTCGCTTAGTCTCGCCGCCTACTTTAGACTTCAGGACCAGGTCGTCCCCATCAACTGCCGCATGAAACTCCTTGACGCCCGCAGGATCGTTCACGCGGTATTCGATGGTCCTCAGATCTCCGCTGGGTGCGTAGGTGCGCTTCGAGAAAATCTGCATGTCCTGCGGTACGCCGGCCATGCTGATCAGAAACCGGGCATCCTCGACCAATACCACCGCCCCATCATCCTCGATGGTCACGGTATTCATTGCATAGCCGGCCTTTTGCCCGTTCAGATACAGGCCGTACCAGTCCGTGCCGACAAGTGAGGCAATATCCAGTTCCTGCGCGACCAAGAGCCGCGGGAAAAGCGACAACGAAACCATCACAATTACTCCCCATCTCCCCTTAATCTCCATATCTCTTCACATCTCCTCATCTCCCTTATATCTCCATATCTCCCACATTGTACCCGATCCGCACGGGCATTGAAACACAGGCACCCCTTTGTGGCTGCGAAGGTGTGGAACCGGTGAACAACGTGGCCGAGCGGGCGGTAGTAAGGTGGCCTTGCGCGCGATGTTTGGAGCAGTGGCGGGTCGCGCCACACGCCTCACCCGTTTCGTGTGGTCTGTTGGACCGTGAGCTGCGCAGTTGCCGGCTCACCGGACGCCGGTAAACAGGATCAGGTGCGCTGAATCGCTACTCGAGAGAGGTCGCCCCTTGTGCCGGTAGGGTCGAGCTTCTGCTCGACCGGATCACTGGCCGGCGACACCGCCATCAATCATCCCCGATGCGTCCCCCTGCTGAGCGCCGCCGTACTGAGTAGAACGACGATGCTGCCCAAAAGCGCTAGGCTAACCCATCTGGCCGCGGCCAATTCCCCCCCCGCTCCACCACGTTTCCGTGACCGCCTCAACGAAATGATCCAGGCTCCCGCCCCACGAAACGACGTTGTCGTACTCGTCCGCGTTCGCCACGCCGTCCCCGTCCAGATCCCCGTCGTCCGAGAACGGCTCATCTGGCGTCTTGCCACCCCTACGATAGACCGCGTAGTCGCACTCGAGGCCAAATAGATCCTTAAAGTAATCCTGCCTGCTCTGGTTGATGAGGAGCAATCCCGCGACCGCATGTCGGTAGGGTTCGATCCGTGCCAGAACCAACGGGTCTTCTTCGCAACCGCCAGGAATCGTGCTTTCCAGGGCGGCCAGATTCGTTTCATACGCGGCCAAAGTCCCATCGTGATGCGGGTGCCTGGTGTTACAGAGCACCGTGTGAACCATCGACAACCCCCACCGCTCAGGAATCGTATGGCCCGCTGCGTTCACTCCGTCGTCATCGAGATTCCAGTCGACTGCCAAGAGAGGCCACTCGTACTCGAAAAGGGTCTGATAGTAACATTCGTCACCTTCGCCCTCGCCGTCGGCCATCGAATACCACACGTCGTTGGCGAAACCGCTTGCAGTGCCCCCGCCGAGAACCCACATCTTGGTGTCAAACTCCACACACCTGTGCCAAAGGCGCGCGGGCCATTGCGCTGCCGCTGTTGCCTGTGTCCAAGTCACGCCATCCGACGAGTACCACACGTCGTTCTTTCTCCCGGAACTGCTGTCGTTTCCGCCAAGGATCCATATCTTGTTGTCAGACACCATCGAGGTATGATAACCGCGCGCGGACCACTGTGCTGCCGCTGTTGCCTGCGTCCAGGTAACGCCATCGGTTGAATACCACACATCATTCCCGTAGTTGCTGCCGACTTTTCCACCAATAACCCACATCTTGCCGTCATGGACAACAGATGTGTGGTGGCCGCGCGGCACCCAGGAGGCTGAGCTTGTTGCCTCGATCCAGTTTACACCGTCTGCCGAGTACCACACGTCGTTCATGTAGCCGTAAGTTCCACCAAGTATCCACATCTTGCCATCGTACACAACGGAGGTATGGCCTCCTCGTGCCTGCCAGGGCGCCTCGTTGATAGCTAGATTCCACCATTCACCGTCTGTCGAGTACCACACGTCGTTCAGATAGCTATTAGGGCCCGTATACGCTCCGAATACCCAGATCTTGCCGTCATGCACGACGGAAGTATGATGCATTCGTCCTTCCCACGATGCGGCGCTGGTCGCCTCGATCCAGTCGGCACCGAGTTCGGCGCGTGCAGGAAGTGCGAACAGCGATGTCAGAAGGATGGGAACAAAGGATGAAGCATAAGAGACAAAGGATGAAACGTGAAACCGGCTTTTGGGCTTGCTCGCGCTGTTGTTCCTGACGGTGTGGTTCATGATGTTTCTCCTGCAACGTGTTGTGTCTTGGTTCGGCGTGAATCGGGGACCAACACCGGTGTCATTCGCCGCTTCACCGGACGTGCCTTCATGACTTCCTCCTCCTCACGTTTCCCGGACCCTCTGCCCCGTGTCGGCGTGCCGCGCTCGCGGCCGACCGTTCAATCCCCTCTTGCCTCTTCGGCCATCTGGGAAGGTTGCGTTCCTGCGCGAGCGTGTTGGAAAATGGGGCCCAGGATAGGGTTTGCCAGGATTACAGCTTCTGTTTGACGGCAGTAGTCATCCCATGACAACCCTTGGGTTTCCTCGATGATCTGCTTCTGAATCTCCTGTTTCATGGCAACGCAGTCGAAATCGGTGTCTTGCATCACTCGATAACCTCCAGTGGACTGTATATGGGAATGAGCGAATAGCCTTTGAGAAGGCTCACACCGT
>CAYRLQ010000092.1:0-14498 GCA_964425145.1 uncultured Nitrospiraceae bacterium | reverse complement strand
ACCTTGCCGAGCATGTTCCCGAAATCGTCGGGCTATCCGCCGACCTGGCCAAGTCGACCAAGATCGGTGCATTGGGCGAGAGGTTTCCCGACCGGTTTTTCAATGTCGGCATTGCCGAACAGAACCTGTTCGGCATTGCCGCCGGGCTCGCGAAGGCGGGATTGATCCCCTTCGTGTCCACCTTTTCCGTGTTCGCAACGTTGCGCGCGGGTGAGTTCCTCCGGACGGACATCTGTTATCAGAACCTCAATTGCAAGATCATCGCCACGCACGCCGGCACGTCCTTCGGACCCGCTGGAACCACCCACCACGCCACTGAGGACCTGTCAGTCGTCCGCGCCTTGGCCAACCTGACCGTCATCGTGCCCGCCGACGGCCACGAGACCGCGAACGCCGTCAAGGCCTGTCTCGATGTCGATGGCCCGGTATACATCCGCATCGGCCGCGGGTTCGAACCCACCGTTTACGACAGCGAGGATTACGGATTCCAGATTGGCAAGGCCGTCGAGATGCACCCTGGAACGGATATCACCGTGATCGCCTGTGGCGTGCCGGTGGGTCACGCCGTTCAGGCGGCCGAGATTCTCGAACGTGAAGACGGGCTGAGCGTGCGCGTGCTCAACCTGCACACCATCAAGCCCATCGACCGTGAGGCCATCATGGCCGCAGTCGAGGACACGCGACGCATCATCACCTTCGAGGACCACAACGTCATCGGCGGACTGGGCACCGCGGTGGCCGACGTCATCGCCGAGAGCGGCAAAGGCTGCGCCTTCCAGAAAGTCGGCATCCCCGACGAGTACTCGATGATCGGCTATCCAGAAGACATCCAGCATCACTATAAGATCGATACCGACGGCATCCTCGAGAAGGTCCGCGAGACCATGGGTCGCGAGTTTGAAGAGGCCGAAGACTGGGAAGACGAAGTCTAAGCTAAATGGCCTGGCAGGACCATCGGTAAAACGATGCCTTACAGTCGTCCTGCCAATAAATGGTGCTGTAAGAAGATGATCATCCACTGATAAGAACTGGTTCGCCTAAGAGCCTCTAACAGAAAGACACATTCTTCTTGTGGCATGGGCATCTTGCCCATGGAATCACGGGCTGGAAGCCCGTGCCACCGGGGTTCTGTTAGAGCCTCTAAAGACTTGGGGCTACAGGCTATGGCTACCGAACAGGAATTGCTCGCAGCGCGGATTTTCTTCCGGGCCGTATTCCCGGTCATCAAGGTAATGCTCGAGGACAACCCGAAATTTAGCAGGAAATTCCAGGGCGTCACGGCAAAAATCCAGATTCTGGCCAAGAATGACCCGGAAGACGTCGCCACCTACTTCAAATTTGACGATGGGGCCTTCGAGGTGGTTCCCGGCATGGCCGAGAACCCCGACATCACGCTCCGGTTCTCAAGCGTGGCCAAGATGAACGCCATGTTCGCCGGGAAACCCGTTCTTCCGAGGGTCAAAGGGATGTTCAGCCATTTCGGGCTGTTCGTGAAGGTCATGGGCCTCTTGATGGGCCTGAAGCTCCTAATGCCCGACGCCAAACCCAAGACGCCCGAACAGGCCAAACTGAAGGTCAAGATGACCCTCTACATGGTCTCGACCGCCCTCAGCCAACTCAATAAGGCCGGCGATCCCGACATGGTCAAATGGACCTCGAAACAGCCCGAGCGCATCTACCAGTGGTCCTGCGAGCCAGAGGGCATCGCCGCCTATCTCAAGATCAAAGCCGGAAAGTCCAAAGCCGGGCGCGGTTACTACACACGCCGCAAACCCTTCGTCCACATGAAGTTCGCCAGCGTCGACGCCGCACTGGCCATCCTCTCAAACTCCGTCGACATGGTCCAGGCCATGGTCAAGGGCATGCTCGCCGTCGAGGGTTCCCCCGAGTACGGCGCCGCCCTGGGCAACTTCATGGTCCGCATCGCCGTCCTCGTAAGCTGACGCACACGCCCGCCCACTCGTTTATGCCGTCCATAAGGCGCTGATGGGCAGGGCATGAAGGTTGGGTGCGAAGGGAACGCTCTCCCGGCCCGTGTAAAGTGCGATGCCCTTCACAAATCGCTTGCCGAGCGACTCGCTCAGGAACTGGAGACTGGCGAAATCCTTGGCGACAATGCTCGATGCGGCTTTGATCTCGATGCCCACCACATGGCCTGCAGCGTCCTCGAGGATGATGTCAACTTCCTGGCCGGTTTGGGTGCGGAAGTGAAACACCTGCGGCTGCGTTTCGCTCCATGTGGCCTGTTTCCGCAGTTCCATTACGGCGAAGTTCTCCAGCAACGGGCCGCTCAGAACCGGTTGCACGTCGAGTCGCTGAGGGCTCAGTCCTAGCAGGTGCGCCATTAAACCCGTGTCGCAGAGCACGACCTTGGGCGACTTGACAAGGCGCTTTCCCAGATTCGCAGACCAAGGCGGCAGAGGCTGGATGAGAAAGGTCGTTTCCAGCAGGGCCATGTAACGTTTGAGCGTGCTTTGGGGCAAGGCCAGGCTCCGTGAGAGTTCGGAGTAGTTCAACAGCGAGGTGGCACGCCCCGCCAGCAGGGCCAACAGGCGCGGCAGAGTGGTCAGATGTTCAACGTTCGCCAGGTCCCGCACATCACGCTGTAGCATGGTGGTAACGTAGGACCTGAACCATGCTCCTCGACGCGCTGGTGATGCCCGTGCAACCACTTCCGGAAATCCGCCGGTCAGCACGCGGCGAAACAGTTCGGATTTGTCCAGGGCTTCCGGAGCAGGCCCAAGGGATGATTCGGCGAAAGCGGCATCCACGAAGTTCTCCTTGAGCGATGCCAGTTCGCCTTGCGAGAACGGCCAAAGGGTGAGAATCTCCATTCGCCCCGCCAGTGATTCCGAAAGGTTCGGCAGTAGCAATATATTGGCAGAACCCGTCAACAGGAACCGCCCTGCCCGGCGGGACCGGTCCACCTCTGCCTTAATCGCTAGAAACAGTTCGGGCGCGCGTTGGACCTCGTCCAGAATGATCGGCCCATCCAGGCCCGCAAGGAAACCCGCCGGGGCGCTCGTTGCGGCGGCCAGTGCGGTGGCCTCATCCAGTGTCACATAGCGGGCCGGATAGCCGTGGTCCGCGAGCGATTGCACCAGGGTGCTTTTCCCGGTTTGTCTGGCCCCATTCAGCAAGACCACAGGACTATCGGAGAGTGCCTCGAGAAGATTGACTGTTATGTTTCGCGGAATCATGGTTGAATTATAACCACTTGATGATTGATTTTCAACTATCAATCTCTAGAATTGGCGGTCAAAATCCGCTGAAGCATAGTTGAATTTCAACCATTTAATGGTTAACTTTTCAACTTAACAGGCCTTCTCACAACACACCTGTGACTGCGCTGGCACAAATCGCTCAGCTTCGCACATCGGTTTTGCGCATGATTGAGGGCCACAAAAGATACAAAAAGCCGCACTGGGCGGTTGGCAGAAGATTGATCCGAGGCGGCGGGAAGGCTATCATTCGGCGATGATGAAGATTCTGGCAGCGGACACCAGCACCGCGGTTAATACGGTGGCGGTGTGCGACGGCGAACACATTCTGGCCGAGACCAGCGTCGCATGCGGCCGGGCGCATTCCGAACGGCTTCTGGCCACAGTGTATTGGGTCAAGCGGGTCTCGATCTAAAAGGCCTCGATGCGCTGGCGATTTCGATCGGGCCGGGGTCGTTTACCGGGCTGCGCATCGGTGCAGCCACCTGGAAGGGGCTGGCGTTAGGCGCGGGCTTGCCCTTGGTTGCCGTGCCGACACTGGACGCGATGACACGGCTGGGAGCGTTTCGGGATAGTCTGGTGTGCCCGTTGCTTGACGCGAAAATGGGTGAGGTGTTTGGGGCTGTGTATCGGTTTGTGCAAGGTCGGCGCACCCGAATGACCCCTGACCAGGTCTGTGCTGTCGAGGACCTCATCGGCGGCATTGAGGATGACATCCTTTTGCTCGGCGACGGCGCTGTGCGCTATCGTGAGCGTATTGAAACCTCCGTGCCGTGGGCGGACTTTGTGGACGAACTGTGCTCGATGCCACGGGCGTCGGCGGTCGCGATGGAAGGTCTTATGCTCTTGGAGCATGGTACCTGCACGGACCCCGCCCGCGTGGCGCCGGTGTACTTGCGCAAGGCCCAGGCGGAGGAGAACCGCGCCAGGGCCAACGCTACGAAAGCCCAGCAACTATGAGTGTTTCCAAGGCGGCCATGATCGAGTTCGTAGACCTCAGGGAAGAGCACCTTGAAGAGGTGCTGGCAATTGAACCCGAGGCCTATCCCGAGCCGTGGACGCTCGGCATGTTCCGCCGCGAGATTCGCAGTCCCGAGTCCTATTTTTGTGTGGCCTTCCTCGACGATGTCCTGGTTGGCTATGGGGGGTTCTGGCTGGTACTTGACGAGGTGCACATCACCAGCGTCACGGTGCGCCACCAGTATCGCCGGCGTGGGTTAGGCCGGCGGCTCGTGATGCACTTGCTGCGGGTGGCCGCGGATGCAGACGCGCGCCAGGTCATGCTCGAGGTGCGCGGAACCAACTACCCCGCCCGCGTGCTTTACGAGAGCCTGGGGTTTAAGGCGACGGGATTCCACAAGGCCTACTACCAAAAAACCAATGAAGACGCCATCATTATGACTAAGGAATTGGGTCCGCGACGGTCCGTCGCGGACCTGTACGAGGAAATCTAAGAGGCTCTAACAGAACCCCGGTGGCACGGGCTTCCAGCCCGTGATTCCATGGGCAAGATGCCCATGCCACAAGGAGAATGTGTCTTTCTGCTAGAGGCTCTAACTGTGTTAGCACAACTCGAAGGTGGCTTCAGGGGCACACAGGCCATACTTCGCCGCCAAGCGGGCAAACACGCGAATCCCCTCGATTTCCTTCTCACCGGCGGTGTAGTACACGGCGTGTTTGAAGTAGTCGCCAGCCACGTCGGCGTCGATGGCGCGCGTGTGAGCGGCCTCGGCCACGATCGAGTCGAGTTCGGCCATGCCTTTTTGAAACGCGCGAGACAGTAGCAGGCGCAGTTGCGGGAAGGGCGCACAAAACCGGCCGATCCACATCATCCGCGCCAGTGGAAGCCCCGTCAGGTCATTCCAAAGCGTGCCCAGGTCGAACTGCATGGCGTAGGGATTCGGGCGGGTCCAGGCGGAGTCGCCGCTGACGAGCAGGCCGTCGACGGCATCCGGATCGAACGCCTCGGGTTCAAGCGGGATAAAATCCGGAGTTGCATCAAAGGTCTCGCCAAAGATCACCCGAGCCAGGTCGACGGTGCCCCCTGCGTGCGGATCGACCGCGACGCGCCGCATCTTTGCCGGCTCGACCTCGGCGAAAAGGAGCTCCGTCCGGGTTTCCCCGCGGCTGCACAGGCCGAGGCCGGGAATCAGGCGACATAATGGTTGGCGCACGCAGTCCATCACCGGCAACAGCGCACAATCAAATTGCTCCGCCTCGAACCGCGCGGCCAGTGGGCCGGGAGAACCTTCTTCGAGTGAGACATTGCTCCGGGCCGCCAAGCCGCGGATCAGCGGCTGCGAGCCCAACCCGCCGACTGCCCCCAACCGGAGCATCTGTGTGCCCCGGTAAAATGGGTCGACGCTCGATATCGGGTAACCATCGTCGCGGCCGGAAGGCCGGTGTATGAGCGATTCCCCGTCCATTGTCCTCGCCCTGTATTGGCGGCAATCTTCTTGCCCCATTTTCAGGTGGCTCTTGGGAGAATGTCAAGCGCCGGATGCCCTTGCAGGCGATGGTGCCTACATATTGGGCGCAGCATCGTGTTACACTGGACTCGAGCGATATTGGCAGGGCGGGCGTCTCGCACGTGTGACCGCATGTGCAGGATGCCCGTGCCTCTATTATCCAGGTAGGTATCATGCGCATTTATGGACTGACGGGCGGCACGGGCAGCGGCAAATCGGAAGTGGCAAAGCACTTCGCCAAGCGGGGCATCCCCGTCATTGACGCTGATAAGGTGGGACATTCCCTGCTCGAGCCCGGCGGCGCCGCGGTGGATGCCGTGATCGAGGCCTTCGGGCATGGCATCCTGACCAATGGCCGGATCGACCGCGCCAAGCTGGGCGACATCGTCTTTGCGGAGCGGGAGGCCCGCCGCCGATTGAATGCTGTCGTCCATCCGCTTCTGACGAGAGCGATCGCCGAGCAGTGCGCCGCGTTGGCACGGCAGGGCCGCAAAGTCGCGATCATCGACGCGGCGCTACTGGCAGAGGGTGGCAAGCGTGATGCCTGGCTCGATGGGCTGATCGTGGTGACGTGTTCACCCGAGATACGGCGCCGCCGGCTCGTCGAGGCCTGCGACATCACGCCCGAACGGGCTCAGCAACGTATCGCCGCCCAGACCCCGCCCGAAACGAAAGTGCCCTTGGCCGATTGGGTCATCGAAAACGAGGGTGCGCTCGAGGAGTTGCGCGCTTGTGTAGACCAGGTTGCTGACGAGATAATCGGTCTCACCAAACGATAACCATGGCATAAAGCATGGACGCTTCAACCGATGAGCCGGTCGGCGGGCCGGTGACGCGAGCAGGGATTGTCCATTTTCTTGTGGTTTTGTAGTGAAAAGCCTTGTTTCTCATTGGGCTCCCAGGCGAGTTCCCTACTCCCCGCTTCCAACTGAACGCTTGCGATTCGGCTATAATGGGGCCTGGGGTTCGTGTTGTGGGAATCGGGCCTGGCGGCCTGAGTAATCTGGACGGGGATCACAGTGTGAATAACGCGCGTGAAATGCGCGACGTCCGGTTCGTATCCCGGGCTGGAGAAATCGCATTTCGGGACCCGGTGGAGACCGTGTGCGCTTTCAGGCTCGAGGAGGTGCTGCCGTCATTGGCGCACGTCGAATCGGCCGTGGAGCGTGGGCTGCACGGGGCGGGGTTTCTCGCGTATGAGGCGGCCCCCGTTTTCGATGCCGCCCTGGCGGTCCATGCGCCCGGCGACTTCCCGCTGCTGTGGTTCGGGCTATATCGCACGAAGGAAGCCTGCCCACACCGCGCCTCACAGGCCGAAGGGCTCGAAGTAGGGCCATGGAAGGCCATGGTAACCGAAGAGGAATACCATACTGCCATTGCGCGCATTCGTGGACTTATCGCTGCCGGCGAGACTTACCAGGTCAACTACACATTCCCGTTGCGCGGGACGTTTCGCGGCGATCCTCTGCAGTGGTTCAGGCAGCTTTGCCAAGCCCAGCAGGCCGATTACTGCGCCTTTGTCCACACGGGCCGCTTCTGCGTGTTGTCCGCGTCGCCAGAACTCCTCTTTCGGTTGGATGGTGACACTCTCGAGGCGAGGCCCATGAAAGGTACCCGGCCGCGTGGACGCTGGCCCGAGGAAGACCGGCGTTTGGCCGCCGAACTGGCCGCGTCGGAAAAAGACCGCGCCGAAAACGTCATGATCGTCGACTTGCTCCGCAACGACATGGGGCGGATCGCCGAAACGGGTTCAGTGGCTGTTGCCAGCTTGTTCGATGTCGAACGGTATGAGACGGTTTGGCAAATGACCTCAACCATCACGGCGCGGACCCACGTTGCCGTGCCGGCGATCTTGGCGGCGCTTTTCCCGTCCGGCTCGGTGACGGGTGCTCCCAAGGTCCGTACCATGGAGATCATACGCGGGCTTGAACCTTTCCCGCGTGGCGTCTACTGTGGCACTGTGGGGTGGTGGTCACCGGGCCGCCGCGCCGAGTTCAACGTTGCCATCCGGACGGTCACGGTTGACACGGAAACAGGGTCCGCACACTACCATGTGGGAGGTGGCATCACCTGGGGTTCGAGCGCGGCGGGTGAGTACGAAGAGTGCCGCGTGAAGGCGGCGCTGCTGGCGGTCCGTCCGCCGCGATTCGATTTGCTCGAGTCGTTGTTATTTGACGGCCAATACTTTCTCCTCGAGAATCATCTGGACCGGCTGCGGGATAGTGCGGAGTACTTCGGCTTCGACCTGGACCTCGATGCCGTCCGGCGGGCGCTGTTGGACAAGGCGGCGGCGTTTGTAGGGCAACCCGGCCGGTACAAGGTCCGTCTTCGCGTCGGGCGCAGCGGCGCCGTGAAGGTCGATGCCGAGCCGGCGGCGCCCGCGAGGCGTATGCGTATAGGTTTTGCGCGGGAACCGGTGGACGAAAACGACCCGTTCTTGTATCACAAGACGACGCACCGCGCCCTCTACGAGGAGGCAATGGCTTCCCGGCCGGACTGCGACGATGTGCTGCTATGGAACCGCCGCGGGGAAATCACTGAGAGCACGCGCGCGAATGTGGTGCTCGAAATCGACGGCAAATCCCTCACACCGCCCGTTTGTTCGGGCCTCCTGGCGGGGACGATGCGGGCCCATGTGATTGCTGAGGGCCAAATCCACGAGGCGCCCCTGACCAAGGCCGATGTGCGCCGCGCGGAGTCTGTGCGACTGATCAACTCGGTCCGCAAGTGGATTGACGTTAAATTTATAGACGTGCCGGATGAGAATTCGCGGACCGACGGCCGGGTGACCGGCTAGGCCGAACCTCTCGTAAAGCAAAGCATCTCGCCGCGTCATTGCGAGCGAAGCGAAGCAATCTCGTTTAACACTAAGGAATTGCGTCTGTGAGATCGCTTCCTCGCTGAGTTTACCCATGAACGGTTATGTCGACAACTTGTTGTCAATGTTCAGCTCGCCAAGGCCTATAATACCCGCACGCGAGAATACTTGTCACGGGACTTGCCCGCCGAAGGCGGGCTTGCCGCTACGGGCGCTGATCAGTGAAGAAGGCCATGGAACTGTTCGACACGTTCGTAAATCCGCCGCGTGAGTACACGCTAATACCATTCTGGTTCTTGAACGACGACCTGTCGGAAGAGGAACTGAAACGGCAGATCGACGACTTCGAGGCGCACGGCGTGTACGGGTTCGTGCCGCACGCGCGCATCGGACTGCCGGAGAGCATCGGGTTCATGTCGGAGGCCTGGCTGCATTTTGTGAAGGTGTGCGTAGACTACGCCGCCGAGAAGGGCATGTACGTGATTCTGTACGATGAGGGCATGTATCCATCGGGTTCATGCTCTGGACAGGTGGTCGCGGCGAATCCGCGTTTTGCCACGCGCTGCGTCCAGCGCCGGAAGAAGGGCAATATCAGAGAGGGGTGGGAACTCATCGCAGAGGACGCCCAGTGGATGTATGTCAATCGCTTATCCGGCGGCACCATCCGCGGCGTGCATTACGGCCAGGACGACGGCGAACCTGGTGCGCCTCCATCGGCCGATCTCTTGAACCCGGAGTCAACGGCATGTTTTCTCCATCTCGTGCACGACCGGTATTACGATGCGCTCAAGGAACATTTCGGCAAGACGATCATGGCCATTTTTACCGACGAGCCGAGCTTATTGGGCCGGGGTCATCGCCGAAACGTCCAGCCCTGGACGTGGGGGTTCGAGCGGTTTCTCGAGGACTGCCTCGGCTACGATTTCCGCCCGCATCTCGCCGCGCTGTGGGACAAGGATCACACTGAGGCTGCCCGCTATCGGGCAGACTTTTACCGCGCGGTCAACGCCCGCCTCGAGCAGGCCTACTATGCGCCTTACAGTGAATGGTGCAAGGAACACGGCGTAGCGCTCACAGGCCACCCTGCCGGCCCGGACGACATCGGCACGTTGAAGTATTTCCACATTCCCGGCCAAGACATCGTCTGGCGCTATATCGAGCCCTATCAAATCGAGTCGCTCGAGGGCGACCAATCGACCATGGGCAAGTGCAGTTCGTCGGCCCAGCGCCACCACGGTCGGGCGCGGAACCTCAACGAGTGTTTCGGGGCCTACGGGTGGGAGTTCACGTACGATGAAATGATCTACGTGACGAACTGGCTGCTGGTCCGAGGCGTGAACATGCTTTCACCACACGCATTCTACTATTCCATGCGCGACAAGCGCCGCGATGAACGGCCGCCAGACGTGGGACCAGGCAACGTTTGGTGGGACGACTACAATGTGTACGCCGATTACTGTCGGCGGCTCTGTTGGCTGTTGGCGCAGGGCAGGCACGTCTGTCATTTCGCGATCCTCGGTTCGCCCACCTCGCTGCCCTGGACCGCCGCCCGCGCCCTGTTCGAGACGCAGCACGATTTCAACTACCTCGATACGAACACGCTGACGACTGCATGCACGGTGACCGCCGATGGGATCGCCATCCGCGACATGCGTTACAAGGCGCTGATCGTCGACGGCGCCGAATATGTCACACCGGAGGTCATAGGCGCCCTTAAGCCCCTGCTCGAAGCTGGCAAGGTCATCGCCTACCGCGAGCCGGTCGCAGGCGTCGCGACCGTGGTGTCGGACGCCCCGGCGTTGGCCCAGGCGCTCGACGCCATCGTCCCGCCAGACGTGGTCCTGACGCCGGCGGACCCGGACCTCCGCTACATCCACCTCCGCAACGGCGACACGGACTTCTACTTCTTCGCCAACGAGGGCCGAGAGCCTATCAAATGTGAGCTGGCCGTGGCGGCCCAGGGTAAGAAGGAATGGTGGGACCCCGCGACGGCCGCGCGCCTTCCAGACGCGCCAACGAACACGCTCGACCTGCACAAACTGGCCACACGGGTCCTCTGCGTGCAAGAGGAGAAACCTCTTTGACAGGATTGACAAGATTCTTGAGATAGAGGAACAGAATCTTGCAAATCATGTGAATCCTGTCAAAAAATACGTAACCGAACTTACGAAATGGGGTATTTAGCATCAAGGACTTACGTGTGGCCTGTGACATTTCCGGTCAAATAGTGACGCGGCCGGCGCCCTGTGCGGGAGCGGAGACAATGACTTCGCCTTCGAGCCCGACGCGCCGTTTGTACTGGGCCAGAAGGTGGTCGGCAAAGGCCTCGACGCGGGCGGAGTCGACCAGGTTGATGGTGCATCCGCCGAATCCGGCGCCGGTCATGCGGGCGCCGAAGCAGCCGGGCGAGTTCCGGGCGATGTCGGTCATCACGTCCAACTGCTCGCAGGTGACTTCGTAGTCCTCGCGTAGGCTGGCGTCGGAGGCGCACATGAGCTCGCCAAGCGCCCGGACGTCCACATGGCGCATGGCGCGGCACGCCGCCTTCGTGCGGGCATTCTCGGTGATTACGTGCCGTGCCCGGCGGAACACATTTTCCGGCAGGGCGTCCCTGCACGTCTCGAGGTCGTTGATGTTGAAATCGCGCAAATGCGTACCGGTCTTGCCGAGCTTTTCGCCCATGCGGCGCACGGCCTCGGCGCATTCGGCCACGCGCTCGTTGTATTTCGACGAGGCCAGCCCTCGCGCCACACAGGTGTTGGCGATGACGAAGGTCGCCTCGGGGAACGCGACGGGCACCAGCTCGTACTCGTACGAGCGGCAGTCCAGGAATAAGGCACGGTCCGCCTTGCCCATGCGGGCGATAAACTGGTCCATAATGCCCGTGCTCAGGCCGAGAAAATCGTTTTCCACGCGCCGCCCGAGCTTGGGGGCCTCGGCGCCGGCAAGCTCGAACCCGCCCAGCGCCTCGAACAGGGTTAGCGCAGCCATCTCGAGGCTGGCCGAACTGCTCAGTCCGCATGCGATGGGCACATCGCCGATAATCATGAGGTCCGCCCCGGCCAGTGGCTTGCCCAGTTTGGCCAATTCATCGGCCACGCCGATGATGTAGTCGAGCCAGGGCTCATCGGCGTTGCGCGCGCGGTTATCGAGTGCCGCCTGGGCGGTCCGGTCGAGGTTGGCCGCAAAGGCGTTGAGCAGGCGGTCAGAGCGTTTCCGGGCAAGGAGGACCGTCTCCTGCTCGATGGCCATGGGCAGCACGAATCCGTGATTGTAGTCCGTGTGCTCGCCGATGATGTTGACGCGGCCCGGTGCGCGCGCGGCAATCTCCGGGGCAAACCCGAAGTGGGTTTCAAACGCAGCCTTCGCCCGGCTGAGATCGATACTCACGGCTCCTCTCCTGCAGTTGTCAGTTATCACCATTCAGCTATCGACTAACAACTGACGACTGACAACCATCAATCCCCGTAGCCCTTTGGATGGGCCTGGCGCCAGGCCCAGGCATCGTGAACGATGACATCGAGATCGCCTTTTTGGGGCTTCCAGCCCAGAACTTGCCGAGCCCGTTTGGAAGAGGCCACCAGTTTATCGGCGTCGCCCGGGCGCGGGTCGCCGTAAACCACGGTGAAGTCGCCGCCTGTGACACGCTTGACCGTCTCGATGACCTCGCGCACGGAATTCCCGGTGGAATTGCCCAGATTGAAGACACCCGGAGAGCCACCGCCGCGCAAGTACGCCATGACCTCGAGATGGGCGTCGGACAGGTCCTCGACGTGGATATAGTCGCGCACGCAGGTGCCATCGGGCGTGTCGTAGTCCGTGCCGAACACGGTGACGCAGTCGCGGGCGCCCTCGACCGCCATGAAGATGTTCGGGATAAGGTGCGTTTCGGGATCATGGAACTCGCCGCGGCTCTGCGAGGCGCCGGCGGCGTTGAAATAGCGCAGCGACACGTAGCGCAGGCCGTAGGCCCGATGGTGCCACTCGAGCATTTGCTCGATCACGCGCTTGGATAGGCCATAGGGATTCAGCGGGCGCGTAGGCATGTCTTCGGTAATCGGCACTGCATCGGGATCGCCGTAGACCGCCGCGGTCGAGCTCAGGATAAAATGGCGCACGCCTCCCGCCACCATAGCCTTAAGCACGCTGTGCGTCCCGGCGACGTTGTTCTCGAAGTACTCGAGGGGCTCGGCGCAGGACTCGCCCACCAAGCTGAACGCGGCGAAGTGCATCACGGTGTCGACGGCGTGCGCGGCGAGCACGTCCTCGAGTAGTACGCCGTCGCGAATGTCTCCCTCGACGAACACGGCCTCATCGGCCACGGCCCGGCGATGCCCCGTGACCAGGTTGTCGAGCACGACCACCGCCTCTCCCGCATCGATCAGTCGCTCGACTGCAACACTGCCAATATAACCGGCGCCGCCGGTGACCAGCACACTCATCGTGAACACCTTTTGGTTAGGTAGGGTCGAGCTCCTGCTCGACCTGGACAGCCTTTTTCGGTCACGCAGGAGCGTGACCCTACCGACGCAGGAAGTCCCAGTAAGGAAAAGGCGCGCCAAAGCGCGCCATGGTTTCCTTAGAAACCCCCGTAGCTAAACAATGGTCTCTTCTGTGTCGATGTCGAAGAAATGGGCCTTCTCCATGTCGATATCGAGCACGTAGGCCGTGTTGACTTCGGGTTCTTCGGTGCTCTTGATGCGGGCTGTCACCGTCTGCCCGCCCAGCTCGAGGTAGAGATACAGCTCGGCGCCCATCGGCTCGACCACTTCCACGTTGGCCGTGATGCTCTTGCCGTCCACGGCCGTTTGGGAGACGCTGTCGTACATATCTTCCGGGCGAATGCCGAAGACGACCTTCTTGCCCAGGTAGCTGTCGAGCGCGTCCCGGTGCTTTGGGTCCACCCGCAGGCTGACGACCTTGTTGTCATCGCGAAAGCGCACCTCGCCGTTCTCCGCGACGGTGGAGCCGGAGAGCATATTCATAGGGGGGCTTCCGATGAACCCCGCCACGAACTTGTTCCTCGGCGACGTGTACAACGTCAGCGGGGTTGCCACCTGCTGGATTATCCCGTCCAACATCACCACGATCCGATCGCCCATAGTCATGGCTTCCACCTGGTCGTGGGTCACATAGATCATCGTCGACTGGAGCCGGGTGTGCAGCTTGCTGATCTCGGCACGCATCTGCACGCGCAGCTTCGCGTCGAGGTTCGACAGTGGCTCGTCGAACAAGAACACCTTCGGCTGGCGCACGATCGCGCGCCCCACGGCCACGCGCTGGCGCTGCCCGCCCGAAAGCGCCTTGGGCTTCCGCTTGAGCAAATCCATGATGCCCAGGATCTCCGCCGCATCGTGCACGCGCTGCTGGATTTCTTTCTTGGGATACTTGCGCAGGATCAGCCCGAACGCCATGTTCTTTTCCACGGTCATGTGGGGATACAGGGCGTAATTCTGGAACACCATGGCAATATCGCGATTCTTCGGCGGCACATCGTTGACCAGTGCATCCCCGATGTAGATTTCTCCCTCCGTGATCTCCTCCAGGCCGGCGATCATGCGCAACGTGGTGGATTTGCCGCACCCCGAGGGACCGACCAACACGACGAACTCTTTGTCATTGACAACCAGGTCCGCATCCTTGACCGCTTCGATACCACCGGGGTATATCTTCACCACCGATCTCAGTTCGACTCTCGCCATGGATTGTCAGCCTCCTCGAACCGGCCTAAACGCGACTGCCGCCCTCGCATAGCGACCGTGTAATATCAAGCATTACGATACCGTAGCCCGACGGTTTGAGTCAAGCGGTCGGCCCGCCTTTCATGACACAGGCCCCCGTGTTGACTTGACACATACAGAGAAAAATGCTTGACTTTCCTCGGCAACCAGGTGCATACTCCTAGTGATCACAAGAGTGGAGAAGCCTGACAATGAAAGCCACCTTCCTGGACCTACGGCGAAATCCGGGGAAGATCCTTGAGGCCATTGA
>CAYRLQ010000091.1:0-14560 GCA_964425145.1 uncultured Nitrospiraceae bacterium | reverse complement strand
CTTCACGTTCATGTGTACAACCCTGGGCCTGACCAAAGGCAATTTGTCTTCCCACATGGATCGCCTGGAAAAAGCGGGCTATGTCGAGGTGCACAAAAGTTTCAACGGCAAGGTCCCTCATACAGATTACAACCTCACCAAGGCCGGCCGTGAGAAACTCGCCGAGTATTGGACCGGGCTCGAGGCGATCCGCGCCCTTAAAGACAAGCCCCAGGGCTGACTTCTGTGTTTTGGTTGGAACCCGGTGTGGCGGTGGCGACGTGCTATAATATAAGTGAGAAGGATATGAATAAGATCGGCCGACTTGTGAGGGAACATCAGGATGAGTTTATCACCGCCTGGCGCCGACATTTCTCCCAGTGAGGTTACCAACATCAGTTCTTTCGGGTTCTGGCTGTTGGTGGATGAGCGCGAATACTTCGTGCCATTCGGCGACTATCCTGCATTCGTAAAGGCAACTGTAGCCCAGATTTACGCAGTGCAGCGCGTAAGCCCCACACAGTTCCATTGGCCGGAGCTGGACGTTGACATTGAGCTGGATGCCCTGGAACGGCCGGAGTCTTACCCTTTGAAGTTTCAGCAACACGAGACCCAATAGGCTCAGTCGCCCATTTCTTGTAAAACACCTCGTCGGACGCATGCCTGTATTCACGGGAAAACAGGGGATACACCCGCAAGGCCCCATCTTGCAATCGCCACTTGTGGGTAAGACTGAAACGGGGGTGGCCGATCGCGTAGGATAGGGACATACATCCGGAGGGCCGAGAAACGGCGACAATCCGGAAGGGAGCAGCGGATGAAACTGGGCATGGTGACCTACAACATGGGCAAGGATATGGACTGCCCACAGTTGACCAAGTTATGTCAGGAGACTGGGCTCCAGGGCGTGGAACTGCGCACGACCCACGCCCATGGCGTCGAGGTCGAGCTGACCAAAGCCGAGCGCGCCGAGGTCAAGAGGATGTTTGAGGATTCGGCCATCGAGATCGCCGGACTGGGTTCCGCGTTCGAGTACCACGCCAAAGACCTCGAGGAGGTTAAGAAGAACATCGAAGGGAGCATCGCCTATGCCCAACTCGCCGCGGACGTCGGCGCGCCGGGTATCAAGGTCCGCCCGAACGGCCTCCATAAAGACGTCCCCATTGAGCAGACCTGTGAGCAAATCGGCAAGGCCCTGCGCCAGGTGGCCACATTCGCTGAGGGCATTGGCATCGAAGTACGGCTCGAGGTCCACGGTGGGGGCGGCTCTGCAGACCCCAAGAACATCCTCAAAATGATGCACTATGCGGACCACCCCAATGCGCTCGTCTGCTGGAACTCGAACCCCGGTGAGCAGGATGAGAACGGGAGCATCCAAGCCAATTTCGACCTGCTCAAGGACAAAATCGCCTTGGTACACATCACCGACATTGGGATTTATCAGTACCCGTGGCAGGAGCTCTTTGACAACCTCAAGGCGATGAACTATCAGGGCTATTGCCTCGCGGAGGTCCAGTATAACCAGCAGCCCGAGCGCTTCATGAAGTACTACCGGACGCTCTTCGACCTCTATACGGGCAACTACAGGTACCCGCAGAGGAGATAGGGGGCTGGAAGCGGTTAGGAGATGCGGCGATAACTTAGGAGCACGGCTGCTGAACCTGGACCAATCCATAGAAATCCTGCCAGGGATCGGGCCCAAACGCGCCAAACTGCTCTCGAACCTGGGCATTGCCACCGTCCGGGACCTCTTGTTTCATCTCCCCCGCGATTATCAGGACCGCAGGCGGATCATGCCCATCGTCGGCGCACGCGATTGCAAAGGCGATACGGTCACTGTCGAAGGCGAAGTGGTCTCGGCCAAGACGGTCCGGCTGCGGCATAAACTGTCACTGGCCGTAGTCACCCTGCGCGACGCAACGGGCGAGATCAACGCTACGTGGTTTGGCCGCCCGTTCCTGGCCAAGGCCTTCCAGCACGGCGCGCGGCTGCTGATCACGGGCGCCGTGGGCGCTTACAACGGCCCTGCGATCAGGAACCCCGAGTACGAAATGCTCTCCGGCGGCGAGGAGGACCGCCTCAACACCGGCCGGGTAGTGCCCATCTACCGGCTCACGCAACAGGTCACACAGCGCATGCTCCGCCGTTGGATCGCCGCCGCCCTCGACCTGGGGGATTCCTCATTGGAAGACGCCTTGCCCGAGGCCTTGCGCGAGCAGCAGGGCTTCCCACCGATTCTCGAGGCCATACGGGCCGTGCATTTTCCAGACGAGGTCGAGTCGGCACAGGTGGCGCGGGCGCGGTTCGCCTACGAAGAGTTACTGGGCATCCAACTGGGGGTCCTGGGCCTGCGCGCGGCCCGGCGCCACGAGGAACAGGGCCAGCGCCACGTTACGGACGGCCCCATACTCGACGCATTCCGCCGATCGCTGCCCTTCACGCTTACCCGCCCCCAGGACCGGGCCGTGGCGGACATCCTCGAGGACATGGCCTCTCCCCGGCCCATGTTTCGGTTGCTCCAGGGCGATGTGGGGTGCGGCAAGACCGTCGTCGCGCTGCACGCGATCGCCGCGGCTGCGGACGGCGGCTTCCAAACGGCGCTGATGGCGCCCACGGAAGTGCTCGCCGAGCAGCATTTCCGTGGCCTGCGCCAGCGCCTGGCGCCGCTGGGGCTGCGCGTGGACCTGCTCACCGGGTCCATGCGCGGCGCGCCTGCCGTGCGCCGGGACATCGCTTCGGGCGACACGCAGGTCGTGATCGGCACGCATGCCCTCATCCAGGAAAAAACCCACTTTCACAACCTCGGCCTGGCCATTATCGACGAACAGCACCGGTTCGGCGTGGTCCAGCGCGGCACGCTTATGGAAAAAGGCCTCAACCCAGACATGCTACACATGACCGCCACGCCCATCCCGCGCACGCTGGCCATCACGGTCTACGGCGGCATGGACATCACGGTGATCGATGAACTCCCGCCCGGCAGGCGCCCCGTGGAAACCCGTTGGATTCCCGACGCCAAAGTGCCCGGCCTGCACCAATACGTCGCCGAACACGCCCAGAGAGGCTGTCAAACCTACTTCATCTGCCCGTTGGTCGAGGAATCCGATAAGCGCCACCTAACCGCTGTGATCAGCCATTTCGAGCAACTCTCCGCAGGGCCCTTCGCCGCGCTGCGGACGGCACTGATTCACGGGCGCCTCCCTGCCGAGGAAAAAGACGCCATCATGCAGTGTCTTAAGCGCGGCGAGGTCGATGTCCTGTTCAGCACAACCGTCATCGAGGTCGGGATCGACGTGCCCAACGTTACCACCATCGTCATCGAGGACGCGTCACAGTTCGGCCTGACCCAACTTCACCAACTTCGCGGGCGCGTCGGGCGAGGCCACCAGCAGAGCTACTGCTTCCTCCTTGGCAAGCCCAAGACCCAGGACGGCAGACGCCGACTGGAAGTCCTGTGTAAGACGTCGAGCGGGTTCGAGATCGCCGAGGAGGACCTCGAATTACGCGGGCCGGGGGAGTTCTACGGCGTGCGCCAGGCCGGTTTGGCCGATTTGCGCGTAGCCGACCTCATCCGTGACGTACGCCTGCTCGACCGCGCCCGTCGCGACGCCCAAGCCATCCTCGATGCAGACCCTCATCTCCAAGCCCCCCAATACCGCCGCCTGGCCGCCGCAGCCCAGCGGTTCCAGAACCTCAACGCGTAGTTTGGCACGCAGTTTCCTGTGTCGATCACAGTTCCGCGAAGGCCTCCAGGAGGCGTTCGGTAGCCTGGAGCGGGGTATCGGAGTTGTCTGGCGACAGGTTAAGCGTGACGGAAGGCGCGTCTTGCCAGGTGAATTGGAGCTGGCTGCCGAATTGTTCGAGGAGGGCGTTGCGGGCCTTGCGGCCAACGAGGCGGCCCGACTCGAATTCCAGTGTGACCGCGTCTTTCGTCGCGATGAATTTCTTCATGCCTGCCTCGGCTGCGCGCGCGCGCGCACGCATCACATCCAGCAGGCGCCGGACCGGTCCGGGTAGCGAGCCAAACCGGTCGCCGAGCTCGTCGCGCATTTCCTGAACCTCTTCGAGGGATGCCAGGCCTGCAATGCGCTTGTACAGTGTGATTTTCTGGGCCTCGGAGGGAACGTACTGCTCGGGGATAAAGGCGTCGAGGGCGATCTCGAACGGCGGCATGACGCGCCGCCTGAGCGGTTCCCCCTTGAGTTCCGCCACGGCCTCCTGAATGAGCTGCGAATACGTGTCGTAGCCCACCGTGGCGATGTGGCCATGCTGCTCCGCGCCGAGGATATTGCCGCAACCGCGTATCTCGAGGTCACGCATGGCCACACGGAACCCTGCACCGAGCGTGGAGAATTCCTCGATCGCCTTAAGACGTTTCTGCGCGTCTTCGGAGAGCACGCGATCACCTGGCACAAGCAGATAGGCGAAGGCGCGGTGTTTGTAACGCCCAACGCGTCCGCGCAATTGGTACAGCTCCGCCAAGCCGAAGTAATCCCCCCGGTTGATGATGATCGTGTTTGCGTTGGGGATGTCCAGGCCCGAGCCGATGATGGTGGTGCAGACGAGCACATCGATCTCTTTGCGGATGAACGCCCCCATGACCTCCTCGAGCTCGCGCTCGGGCATTTGACCGTGCGCCACAGCAACGCGCGCCGTAGGCACGCGTTGCTGAATAAAATCCGCGACGGGTCCGATGGTCTGCACGCGGTTGTGCAAGAAAAATATCTGCCCTTGACGACGCAGCTCGCGCTCGAGGGCCTCCTGGATGATTTCCTCGTCGAAGGTGCCGATGCACGTGTGGGTCGGGAGCCGGTCGTTGGGTGCCGTGTTGATGAGACTCATATCCCGAGCGCCCATGAGCGAGAAGTGCAGCGTGCGTGGGATGGGCGTGGCACTCATCGTGAGGAAGTCAACGGTGGTGCGCATCTGTTTGAGCTTCTCTTTTTGCGCCACCCCGAACCGGTGTTCCTCATCGATAATGAGCAGGCCGAGGTCCTTGAACGCGATGGCCTTCGAGATGAGCCGGTGCGTGCCGATGACGATGTCCACCTCGCCGGATTTGAGCCGCTCGACGGTCTCCCGCTGTTGCCTCCTCGATCGGAAGCGGCTGAGCACCTCGACGCGGATGGGGTAGTCGGCCACGCGCTCGGAGAAGGTGGTGAAGTGCTGCAGGGCAAGCACGGTGGTCGGCGCCAGCACGGCGACCTGCTTGCCATCCATGACGGCCTTGAACGCGGCGCGGAGTGCGACCTCCGTTTTGCCGAAGCCCACATCACCGCAGATCAGCCGGTCCATGGGCTTAGGCGATTCCATGTCGCGCTTGACCTCGGCGATGGCACGGGCCTGGTCGGGGGTCTCCTCGTATTCGAAGGCGTCCTCAAACTCGATCTGCCAGGGCGTGTCGGCGCTGAAGGCATGGCCGTCGCGGCTCTCGCGGGCCGCGTAGAGTTGGATCAACTCCTGGGTCATGTCGCGGACGGCCTTCTTCACACGGGCCTTTTTGCGCGCCCACGTGGCCCCGCCAAGCTTGTCGACCTTCGGCACATCGCCGTCCCCGGCGATGTATTTCTGGACAAGGTCGATGTGCGTCACCGGCACGTAGAGCATGTCGCCCCCGGCGTATTGCGCGGCGAGGAAATCGCCCGCCTTGCCCGAAAACCGACGCAGGCCAAGGTAGCGCCCGATGCCGTGGTCGACATGCACGACGTAGTCGCCCGCTTTCAAATCGCTCAAGGTCGTGATCGCGGCGCTCGCCTCAAACCGGCGCCGCACCCGCCGCACGTACCGCCGGCCGAACATCTCCCGCTCGCTCAGCACGGCCAGGCGGTCCTGGCTGGACACAAACCCCGCGCACAACCGGCCGATGTCAACCCGCAGGTCGAAAGCGTCCCTGCCGAGATCGTACCCCTGTTCCTCGAGTAACTCGAAGAGACGGTGGCGCTCGCCAGTGTTGTCGCACAGCAGTTGCACGCTGTACCCCTCAGCGTCCCACTGCCGGAGCTGCTCCCAGAACCCACCCACGTTGCCGACCCAGCCCGTTATCGAACGCATCGAGGCCGTCAGGCGGGTGGCGTCTTCGGCGCGATCATGGGGCACCTGCGCCAGTGAGAGCCGTAAGAACGCCCCGAGCCCGCCCAAGGCATCGTCCCACGTCATGAAGAACCGGCTGTCGGCACATTGCATCTCGATCCTGACGGCTTCGTCGACGATCGCCATAGCTTCGTCAATAACCACCAGCGTGTTCGGGGGGAAATAGTCCGCGAGACTCGACCGCACGCCTGTCCCATCGGCCTGCTCGAGCAACAGCGCCTTCTCCGAGCGTGGGAGAATCTGGACCGAGTCGGCATGATCGACACTGCGCTGGGTTTCCGGCTCGAACCGGCGTATGGACTCGATCTCGTTGCCGAAAAACTCGAGGCGATATGGCAATTCGCTTGAGATAGGAAACACATCGAAGATACCGCCCCGCACGCTCATCTCGCCCCGCCGTTCCACCATCAACTCGCGCACATATCCCAGCTCTATGAGCTTGGCAAGCAGGTCCTCGAAGTCGTGCTCCTCGCCGACCGCCAGCGTCAGGGTCTGGCGGACGAGCTGCTCGCGCCGGATCACATACTGGAGCAGGGCACACACCGGCACGACCACATGACACACCTCCCCCTCCGCCAGCGCGCCGGCCAGGTTTTTCAGCGTATTCATGCGCTCCGCGACAATGTCGTCGGCGGGGAGCATCGCATCGGTCGGCAGAACTTCCCACGCGGGGAACAGCAAACACCGTTCCCCACCCGCAAAAGTGCAGAGGTCTTCATGTGCCGCCTCCGCATCGATCCGTCCGGCCGTCACATACAACAACGGCGCTCCGAGGGCCGCCGCCGTCTGGGCAGCCACCAAGGGTTTGGCCGAGCCCCATGGCCCCACCACCTCGACCGGTTTTCCGCCCCCAGCGGACAGGGCCTTCACAACCCCTGCGACGATATCCAGTTGTGGCAGACTGACGGCCATTGTGTGCGCCTCGCGGTCAGGAAGTGCGACGTGCTGAGTGCAAAGTGCGAAGTTTCAAGGCGAGGAGACCTTCACGCAGAGACGCAAAGCCCGCAAAGGAGAAGACATCTTATCTCCGCGTTCTCTGCGCCTCTGCGTGAGCCTCTTACAGAATTGACTCGGTTCATCGTTCTGTTCCAAAAAGCGGAGGGAAAAGCCGAGCCATCAGTAGATTACTCGGCACGTAACACTGAGCACGTCGCACTGAGCACAGCTCAACGCAAATAAGGTTACAAATCGGCTCCAGCGTTTTGCGGGATACAACCACCGCCCTCGTCATTGCGAGCGACCACAGGGAGCGCGGCAATCTCCTTAAGTCCAAGGACTTAGCCAGAGCGAGATTGCCGCGTCGCTTCGCTCCTCGCAATGACGTGTTACGGTTATACCCAACGTCGTTTTGTGACGTTAATTGTGTTGAGTTGTACTAACTAAGCACTTCGCACTAAGCACTTCGCACTGAGCACCTACCGGGAATAAAACCCAATCACGCCGGCTGTATCGGCCTTGAATGGGATGGTCTCGAGGTTCGGGGCCGCGGTCATCCTGCCTTCAAACGCCTCCGGTTCCCGTTCGAGATATTCGGGCAATTCGACACGCGGCGCGGTCACACCCTCAACAATCATCGGTATCTTGCGGCTTCTCTCACGAACGCTCACCACCATGCCCGGACCCACCCGGAACGACGGCCTGTCGACCTTCTTACCGTTGACGAAAATGTGGCCATGCGAGACCACCTGGCGGCCGGCAAAAATCGTCGGCGCGAACCCCAGCCGGTACACGACGCAATCCAGCCGCGATTCGAGCAACATCAGCAGATTCGTGCCCGTGATGCCCCCCATCCGCTGCGCCTCGTGGAACGTCTTGCGCATTTGGCGCTCCATCAGCCCATAATGCGCGCGCAGTTTCTGCTTATCGAGCAACTGCTCGGCAAACACCGATATTTTGCGCCGCATACGCTGCCCATGTTCACCCGGCGCATACGGCCGCTTGATTGACGGGCACTTCGGACTACCCCAAATGCACGACCCCAACCGGCGACACAATTTGTGTTTTGGTCCCAGATCTCTAGCCATAAAAACTATACTACCTCGCTCGATCCACTATAAAACCTTCACGACTTACCACACCACGCGACCCAGCAATAGGCAAAAGCATACTCCCCCTCCAAAACGCCGTAGTCTAGCCCATTTCCCCCGCACGAGTCAAATCCTGGCCATGCATGTTTGCTTCGCCGCCCCAGGAGTGCTATCATTTTACATGGTCGGCCCTGCCTGGATTGAGTCGCTGTTTCCCGATATCTGGCGAGGGAGAAACCTGTGCCGCAAGAACGAACAGAGGCTGTGATGCTGCGAAGCGTGGAGTTCAGCGAAACGAGCCGCATCGTCACATTTCTTAGTCCCGACCGCGGGCGGCTGGCCTGCATAGCGAAAGGCGCCCGGCGGCGCAAAAGCCCCTTGGCCGCGGTCTTGGATACGTTCAATCGGCTCGAACTGGTCTATTATTGGAAAGATGGCCGCGCTGTGCACCCATTGGCCGAAGCGGCGTTGCTCGACGGTTTCGAGGGTATCAAGACCAACCTCGAAAAGGCTACGTTTGCAGCCTTCCCGCTCGAACTGGCGTATAAAATGGCTTGCGAAAACGACCCATCGCACGCGCTTTACGGGGCGCTGGTGCGTGGGTTTGAAACGCTCGCTATCTGGCGCGGCGATGTTAGGACCCAGGTGTGCTGGCACGTCTGGCGCTTGTTGGCTGCGGCGGGATTCGAGCCGGCGCTTGATTGTTGCATCCATTGCGGTGCACCGGTCCCGGAGGCGCCGGGCTTTTCCTACTCGGGCGGCGTGACCTGCCGGGCGTGCCGTGCGGACCGACAGTTGTCGGCACACGACTATGCCATGCTGCGCGCTTTGGCACACAGTCCGGAAGCGTGTCCGTCCCAGAGCGCATCGGGGAAGATATTTCACTTGTTGCGCCAGTACGCGGCACGACAAATTGATACCGATTTTCGCAGTGTCCGGGTCATAGAACAGATGTTTGGATAAGTGCAAAGTGCAAAGTACGAGGTGCGAAGCGCCTAGTGCGAGAATTTCAACCTATCTGGTATGACAACACCTATCGAGCGCATACGTAACTTTTGCATCATCGCCCATATCGACCATGGCAAGTCAACGCTTGCGGACCGGTTGCTCGAATGGACGGGTACGGTGGACGCGCGCAACCTCAAGGCCCAGACCCTTGACACCATGGACCTCGAGCGTGAGCGCGGGATCACAATCAAGTCTGTTGCCGTGCGGATGAAGTATCACGCGGACGACGGCCAGGACTATGTGCTCAACCTGATTGACACGCCGGGGCACGTGGATTTCTCGTATGAAGTCTCGCGGAGCCTGGCTGCCTGTGAGGGCGCCTTGCTGATCGTCGACGCGGTGCAGGGGGTCGAGGCGCAAACCCTGGCCAACGCGTACAAGGCCATCGAGCAGGGCCTCGAGATTATTCCGGTGGTCAATAAGATCGACTTGCCCAGCGCAGACGTCACCTCCGTGCGGCGGCAAATTCAGGATGTCGTCGGCCTGAACGCCGAAGATGCCCTCCTCACCAGCGCCAAGGACGGCACAGGCACCAAGGAGGTGCTCGAGGCCGTGGTGCGTAGCATCCCGGCGCCAAAGGGGGATCGGGAGGCGCCGTTGCGCGCGCTGATCTTCGACGCCACCTACAATTCCTACCGCGGGGTTATCGTCTATGTGCGCATCGTGGAGGGGCGGCTCACACCAGGCATGAGAATCGAGATGATGTCCAAGGGCGGCAAGTACGATGTCGGCGAGCTGGGCGTGTTTAGGCCGGATATCACGCCCACGCAGAGCCTCGAGGCCGGCGAAGTCGGCTACGTCATCTGCAGTATCAAGACGCTCCAAAGCACGCAAATTGGCGACACCGTCACCGACGCACACAACCCCGCCCGGGACCCCCTGCCCGGCTACAAAGACGTCCAGCCGGTGGTATTCTGCGGGATGTATCCCGCCGTGGCCACGGATTTTCACGAGCTGCGCGATGCCCTCGAACGGCTCCAACTCAACGACGCCTCGTTCAAGTTCCAGGCTGACAGCTCCCACGCGCTGGGGCTCGGGTTCCGGCTGGGCTTCCTCGGGCTGTTGCACATGGAGATCATCCAGGAGCGGCTCGAACGCGAGTTCGGCTTGACCCTGGTCACCACCGTGCCGAACGTCGCTTACCACGTTACCAAGACCGACGGAGAGAAACTCGTCATCGAAAGCGCGTCAAAGGTGCCGCCCGCGGGCGAGATTGAGCGCATCGAGGAGCCTTACATCGAGGCGGATATCATGTGCCCAACCGAGTACCTCAGCCCAGTCATCGAATTGTGCAAAAAAAAGCGGGGGGTGCATGTCCGGGTCGACTACGTCGACGCGAAGCGCTCGATGGCGGTGTACCAACTGCCCCTGGCGGAAATTGTCCTGGATTTTTACGACAAACTCAAAACAATCACCCGTGGCTATGGGTCGCTCGAGTACCAGCTCATCGGCTACCGTGAGGGCGACCTGGTTAAGCTGGATATTCTCCTAAACGGGGAGCCGGTGGACGCGCTATCGTCGATTGTGCACCGGGATCGGGCGGTATGGATAGGCCGGAGCCTGGTAACGAAGCTGCGCAAGCTGATCCCGCGCCAGCAGTTCGAGGTGGCTATCCAGGCGGCCATCGGCAACCGAATCATCGTTCGGGAAACCATTAAGCCACTGCGGAAAAACGTTACGGCGAAGTGCTACGGTGGTGACATCACCCGCAAGCGCAAACTCCTTGAGCGACAAAGGGAGGGCAAGCGCCGGATGAAGCAGATCGGCACGGTCGAAGTGCCCCAGGAAGCCTTCATGGCGCTTCTGAGTATCAATGAAGAGGGGGACCGGTGACGACGTCCATGGAACCCACGACTCCGTCTTCGTCACCCCGTGAAAAGCGACGCCAACCGGCGCTTCTGGCCCGGGTCATCACGGCCGTGACCGGTCCGTGGACCTGGCGCAATGTGAAAGCGTGGCTCGTGGTCATCGGCGTGGTGCTCATTCTCCGTTGGGTATGGTTCGACCAGTTCAAAATCCCGACCGGCTCCATGGAACCCACGCTCCACGGCAACCCGGCGTTTCTCAAGGGCGACCGCGTCTCGATCAATAAGTTCATCTACGGCCACCGTTTCCCCTTGAACGACTTCCGTATCCCATTTACGGACAAAACCATCCACTATGCCGACCGGCGCATCTGGCGCGGCGCCGAACCTCAACGCTGGGACATCGTGGTGTTCAAGACTGTTGAGGAAGACAATCCCGGCAAGACGCTGATCAAACGCGTCGTGGGATTGCCGGGCGAACGCATCCACATTGCCAACGGGAACGTCCATGTGGACGGGAAGCGTGTCGAACCACCAGGGGGGCTTCGCGACATCTTGCACTATACGGCCGGCACCGATGACCGTGACGTGCGGCGGTTTATCCTCCAACTTGCAAACCTCGAGGGGCCTCCAAACAAGCTCAATCCCAACCACGCCGGTGCGCGCAAGCTGATCCTGGCGTTGCGGAACCTCCACGAGAAACTGGCCGGTAAAGACGTGGACGGCGTGCCTGATGAGAAGGCACAAGAGCTCCTGAGCGACACGGACCCCGTGGCCTTTCAGGTTGCCCGGGAAATGCTCGACATGCAACACGCCGAGCTGGGAACATTTCGATACGGTATTCGGTCCGAGGGCGAGTATGCGGTGGTCCCCGAGGACTGTTACTTCGTCTTGGGCGACAACAGCCGCCAGAGCCGGGATGGGCGCAGCTTTGGCTGGGTGCCCAACGAGCACATCATGGGCCGCGCGTTCTGCATCTGGTGGCCTATTCCCCGCTGGCGCGATTTTAGCGGATTCTCGAACACGTGGTGGGGCAAGGTGATACTCTATGGTATCCTGGGCCTTGTTATTGGGTATGAACTGACGCGCTTTTGTCCGCGCAAACGGACCCAAAACCGAAAAGGGGATAGTACGAAGCCAATAGAACCGGCACAAGAAGAGTAGAACATGGCAAGCAAGTCAAGAAAAACCTCCGGCCAATCTCCTAACCCCAAAAGTAGACAGGCGGCCAAGGTCGGATTGGGCGCACTGCTCCTGGGCGCTATGGTGTGGCTGATCGGCGGGTTCACGCGAGAAAACGCCCTGGAATGGGTCAAGAGCATTTGCATCGCGGTGGGGCTGGCGCTCCTCATCCGCTGGCCCATTGGAGAACCCTTCCGGATTCCATCCGGCTCGATGGAGCCCACATTACGTGGCGACCCGCGCTTCGGCAGGGGCGACCGCGTTTGGGTCAACAAGTTTGTCTATGGTGTGCGGTGGCCATTGAACCGGACCCACATCCCATTCACAAACGTCGTAATCAAGTACGCCAACCGGCGGATTTGGCGTGGGGCCGAACCCCAACGCTGGGACCTCGTCGTGTTCAAATCCGTCGAGAAAAACGCCAAACACAACACCCTGATCAAGCGGATCGTCGGCCTGCCCGGAGACCGCATTCACATCGCCAACGGTAAGGTTTATGTGAACAGGAAGGCGCTCGAACTGCCCGACTTTATGCCTGACATCCAGTATACGACCCCATTCGGCATGACGTACGGCATCCTCGAAGACGATGAACACGCCCTGGTTCCCGAGGGCTGCTACCTTCTTTTGGGTGACAACAGCACGCACAGCCGGGACGGCCGCGTCTGGGGCTGGCTACCCAACGAGCATATCCTCGGGCGTGCGGCCTGCATCTGGTGGCCGCCTTCGCGGTGGCATGACTTCACGGGGTTCTCGAAGGCGTGGTGGTGGCGTAGCCTGATCGCGCTTCTGGGCGCCTTGCTCGTGGTCCGGCTGCTCTTCGGGCGTTCGTGGCGAACTTGTCCGAAGACCGGCGAAAAGGACCGTGCCAAATACCTACACCTGTACGTAAACAGGTGGCGGTTCGGCCCCCCCATCCCGTTTACCAGCTTCCGCATCCGTCAGAGACGCAACCCTTGCCGCGGTGAACTTGTCCTGTACCATTGTCCCCACAACGCTGATGGGTACCAGGGCATCCTGCTGGGCCGCGTGGCCGGACTGCCCGGCGAGCGCGTCTACCTCGAAGACGGTAAACTCGAGGTCAACGGCGCCCCGGTCACCGAGCCGGAGGCGTTGGCCGGCCGCAGGTTCCACTCGGGCGAGAACGTCGGCCCCTTCGCCCGCTCGAAGGGCAAGCAACTGTCCCTCGTTCCCGAAGGGCACTTCTTCATCCTGTCAGACGAGGCCCTGTCCGAAGATGCCCTGGATAGCCGGACAGTCGGCTGGGTCGCCCGAGCGAACCTGATCGGCGTCGCCTCCGCCATCTGGTGGCCGCCGTCTTGCTGGCAGCGCCTTCGCTGAAGCAAAAAGGGGACTGTCTCTTTTCTTGCGGTCTCGCAGCGAAAAGCCTTGCTTTTATCGGCCTCCCAGCCCGTGAGCGGCTACGATATACCAAACAACAGGCGCCACGCCTAAACGGGCGTTGGTCGAAGTCTGAGGCCTGGACTTATGATCGGGTTGTACATCCACATACCGTTTTGTCGCACGCTGTGCCCGTATTGTGATTTCGCGCGTCAGGCCATCCCAGGTGCGGTACCGGGGGTGTTTATCGACGCGTTGTGTCGTGAGATAGGCGCGTTCGAGGGGCCAGATGAAGCAGGAACGGTATTCATCGGCGGGGGCACGCCCTCACTGCTGCGTCCTGGCGCGTTGGAGCGTATTCTGACGACTGTCAGGCGCCGATTTCAGCTCGAGGAGCCGGAAATCACCATCGAGGCCAACCCGGACGACGTGGACGCGCCGCTCGCGGATGCGTGGTGCGAGTTGGGCATCAACCGGCTCAGCCTCGGTGTGCAGAGCTTTGGCGACGCCGTCCTGCGCTACCTGGGACGCCGACACAACGCGGCCTGTGCGCGCCGGGCCTGTGCGTGCGTGGCCGAGCGGTTCGATAATTGGAGCATGGACCTCATCTTCGGCGGGCACCCCGTGGATACGTGGCCCGCAACGCTTGATCAATGCCGTGCTTTTGCCCCCAAACACGTGTCCGCATATGGCCTCACCTACGCGCCGGAGACACCCTTCGGCGCGCGCGTCGCCGAAGCTGTCGACGACGCGACCTGGCTCGACCTGTACCTCATGGCAACCGCCGTCCTGAAGGACTACGCTCACTACGAGGTCTCGAACTTCGCCCTGCCGGGGTTCACGTGCAAGCACAACCTCATCTACTGGCGAAACGAGGAATACGCCGGATTCGGCCCTGCAGCATACTCGTTTATCAACGGCATCCGTGCTCGAAACCCCATCCGCCTCGAGGATTACCTCGCCCAACCGGGACACAAAGCGGAGATGCTTCGGCTAGCCGACACGGAAATCCGGATCGAGACCGTGATTCAACATTTCCGGCTGAAGGCCGGTCTGAACAAGGTTGCATACCTCCGGCGGTTTGGGCGCGACGTGCGCGTGGACTTCGCGGGGCCAATCGACGCCCTC
>CAYRLQ010000090.1:0-14598 GCA_964425145.1 uncultured Nitrospiraceae bacterium | reverse complement strand
CCTTGGCGGTGTGAACGAAACGGTAACCCGAGGTCCTGTCTGAACTACTGGACGGGGTCTCGGGTTTTCATTGCTTTTGATGCCCATGGTCCCTGGTCTTGAACGACGCGGGGAAGAGGCACTATAGTGGCGGAGGTTCGCAAGCGGTTTTCCGGACCCATGGAGGATGGCACAAATCATGGGCGATCGCGCGTTGTTGTCAATCGTAGTGCCCGCGTTTAATGAAGCGGATAACCTGGTCCTGTTGTACGAGCGAATCGCGGCGGCGATGGCGAAACTGAATTTGGACTGGGAATTGGTCCTCGTTGACGATGGCAGTGAGGATGGTTCCAGTGACGTGATGCGGGAACTGCACGCGGGCGACCCGCGGGTGAAAGCCCTCTTCCTCTCGCGCAACTTCGGCCATGAGGCCGCCTCCACGGCTGGGCTGGATGCTGCTCAGGGCGATGCCACCGTGTTGATGGACGCCGATCTCCAGGACCCTCCGGAGCTTATCGCGACACTGGTCGAGAAATGGCGCGAGGGCTACGACATTGTGTCGGCACAGCGCGCCACCCGGAAAGGGGAATCGCTGTTCAAAAAAGCGACGGCCTTCTTGTTCTATCGGCTGATGGACAGCTTGGTGGGATGGCATCTCCCGGCGGACGCGGGCGACTTTCGCTTGGTAATCCGGCCTGCGCTCGACGCCTTCTTACGTTGCCGGGAGCGCAACCGATTCGTCCGCGCCTTGGTGGCCTGGACGGGCTTTCGCCAGGCGACAGTGCCCTTCGAACGGGCCACGCGCCACGCCGGCGAAACGAAGTATGGTCTGCTCAAGCTTCTCGACCTTGCGGTGACGAGCATCACGAGTTTCTCGATCGCTCCGCTGCGCATCGCCACGTGGGTGGGTGTGTTAATCATATTGCTCTCGCTGGCTTTCCTCGTGGTGCTCGGGGCACGAGAGCTTATGGGCATTAACTCGTCAGGCCATGTGTTCATGGGGGCCGCCATGTGCCTTTTGGGCGGCGTGCAGTGCCTGCTGATTGGAATATTGGGCGAATACGTCGGCCGCACCTACGTGGAGAGTCAACACCGGCCCCTGTATCTGGTGCGCGAGTCCTTGGGAACTAAGCCCTCGTCACGTGTCGATGAGAAATGACGGTGACATGTCGGGACGTTAAGGCATCGCAGGTGGTTGAGATCGCTCGGACGACGAGGGCCCGTCCTATTCCGCGGCAAGGAACACAAAAGCTAATAGCAGTGTATTCATACCACACAGAGCTCCGCGGCCAGGTCGAGAATCGTGAAGCGGTTGCGCAAGAACCGGGCGAACCGCTGTGCCTTTTGATACTCCTCGAGGGGCGCGTTGAGGTCCTGCGGCTTGGCCGGCCCACCGGCTTGCTCAATGGCCTGCGCCACCGTCGCGGCGGGCAGCAGGTCCTCGCGAAGCGCGTCTTGCAGTTCCGGCAGACGGGCCTGGAACCGCTCCAGTTCAGCACGCAGTTGCTCCGGGTTCAGCGCCTTTTCGCACCATTGCGCGAGCACCTCCGGCGCGACTGGGCCCCAGTCGTTCTCGACCCATGCGCGGATTTGTTCCTCGGAGGGCTGGCGGGCCACGAGGCGGTCCAGCTCGAGCGCAGCGTGGTCGAGTGCAAGCACCTGCTGCCACAGGTCCAGTGCGTACACTGTGGCCACGCCCACCTGGGCGCCGTGCAAGTCGTTCGGCGTATTGTACAGCGCATGTTTCATATCGAGATAGTGGGAAATAAGGTGTTCCCCACCAGAGGCCGGCGCCGACGAGCCGGCCACGACCATCGCCAGCCCCGTGAGCAATAGGCCTTCCAAGACCATGCCAATGGCCTCCGGCTCGCCCTGGCCCACACTCGCCGATGCCGCCAGGATGCGCTCTTGGATTTCCTCGCCGAACTCGCGTGGCCGCGGGCAATAGTAGCAGCCGCGCAGGATGTTCGCGGCACGCCAGTCGGCCAACGAGGGGGCCTTGGACAAGAAATCACCCACGCCCGCCGCCGTCATGCGCGCGGGGGCCGTCGCGACCACCTCCAGGTCGGCAAAGACGCCCAAGGCCGGCGCACACAGGAGCGTCCGCTTCAGCCCGCGCACCTTCAGCGCCACAATTGACGACGTGTACCCGTTCATCGACGCCGCAGTCGGATACAACAGCACCGGGCGGCCGTGTGCGTCGCCCGCGTACTTGGCCAGGTCGCATAACGTGCCGGAGCCAATCGCCACGAAGAAATCCGCTGCCGTGCCCAGGTCCGCGACCTCTTGGGCCAGTTGCAACGTCGCCTCGAACAGCTCGCCCGGATATATTCGCTCGGCGATGTCTTTGCCCGCGGCCGACAGCGCGGAGATCAGGCCATCACCCGCGGCCTGGCGCGTATTCTCGTCCGACACCACCAGACACGAGGCGCCACAGCGTTCGCGCGCGAAGGCCGCCAGCCGCTCGGCCGCATCCGAGCCCACATGGCACAACTCGACGGGCACCTTGTGGGTCTCCCCACAGGCGCACTCGAAAGATGACCCCAGGCTGCCCCAGCCAAGTTTGACGGTCATCTCTGACATCCCGACTTTCTCAAAACCGCTTCGATTCCTGGATTCTTTTCAGTTTCCTCCACAGGGTGTTCCGCCCAATGCCCAGGACACGGGCCGCCTTAGACCGGTTGCTTCGGCAACGGCGTATCGCCGCCAGGATGTAACGTGCCTCCATTTCCTCGAGCGTCATGGGCGTCGAGTCCACGCTATCCTCCCCAAACTCAGCAGCCATGGATGACCGGGCGGGAATGCGCGACTGCGCGGCGCGTTCGACCATGATTCCGGCTTCCCCGGGCTGGAACGGCACGAACAGGTAGCCATACACGCCTTGGCGCATGCCCGCAACCGCATCTCGAATCCCACTCGCTGAGGCCAGCACGAGCGTAGGTTGCGCCTTGGCATACTTGGCGGCGGCCGTTGGGTTGTCGGCGATCAGCACCTCAGGCGATTCCTCGACCACCAGGTGCCCTTCGGCTTCGAGGATCGTCTTCAGCGTCAACCGGCTCGCCGGGTCATCTATGACAAGCTGCACGCGGACCATGCCCCGAGGCTACACCTTCTTGGGCGGCAAATTCCAGAAACGGACACCGGGGGATTGAGTGATTGAGTGATTAAGCGATTGGTTGCCGGCAGGCTCAAGTCCCGGGTAAGTTTCGCAGCGCCGCTGTCTCGGCGCCTTCGGGCAGATATGGTTTGCGTTGCAACGCTTACCCGGCGATTTGGGGGCAGGTCTGTTTGTGTCATCTTGGCGGGGTAATCTGTTAAGCTCTTGTCTTCGCGGGGTAGTCATTATGCCCTTTTGCGGTACGGAGAAACGATGCACGTGTGTTTTGTGCTCGTTTGCCGTGGATCTTGTAGCGCCAGGCTCCGAATTCTCGGGGTAGACCTTTGGAACGACCCACCAACGATGGCATCCACAGTTCGAGAAGAAGCCCGATGGACAGGCCTGCGTGAAGTGATGGGCATGTCGGGCCCGATCATTTTGGGTTCGGTGTCCTACACGGTGATGCAGTTTGTCGACACGATGATGGTGGCGAAGCTGGGCACGTCGGCATTGGCGGCGGCCGGCTCTGCGGGCATCTGGTCGTACACGATGGGCTGCCTCATTTTTGGCGTGGTGGGCTGCGTGAGCACGTTCGTCGCGCAGAGCCTTGGCCGCGGGGACATGCATCATTGCGCGCGGTATGGGTGGCAGGGCGTGTACGTATCGGTGCTGGCCGGGGCGTTGGCGGTGATGTTGTGGCCCTTATCTGGTCCGTTGTTCCGTAGCATGGGCCATTCTCCCGACGTGACCCAACTCGAGCTGGTCTACTTTCGTGTGCGCCTCCTCAGCTACATCCCCATGGCGTGGACCACGGCCTTGGCGGCATTTTTTCAAGCCGTTAACCGGCCTCGGATTCCGATGCGTGCAGCGATCGAGGCCAACACGCTCAACGTCGTTCTGAACTACGTGCTGATCTTTGGGAAACTGGGTTTTCCGGCGTGGGGCATTGCCGGTGCAGCAGCGGCGACGGTCATCTCGATGACGGTACAGGCGGCCCTGCTTCAGTGGATCTTCTTGAGCAAACCCCTGGACGCGCAATTTGGCACCCGCAGGGCCTTCGCCATCGATTTCGTGCGTATCCGCGAGCTACTCCGTATAGGCTTGCCCGCGGGCCTGACCCTCCTGATCGACGTGGCCAACTGGAGCATTTTCACGAGCCACGTCGTGGGTCGGTTCGGCGCCACGGCCCTCGCCGCCCACAACGCGTCGATCCAGTTCATGCACGTGGCGTTCATGCCGGCGTTGGGCCTCAACCAGGGCATCGCGGCCATCGTGGGCCAGCACATGGGACGCGGCGACATCCCCCGGGCCAAAGCGCGAACGTATACGGCGATGAGGATCGCCATCGGGTACATGGTGCTCGTGGGCCTGGTGTTCGGCCTGTTCGGCGGTGGGTTAATTCGCACGTGCTTCTCGAAGGAACCCGAGGTGGTTGCTCTGGGTCACGTCCTGTTGGTCTTGGCCGCAGTTTTCCAGGGATTCGATGCGATCAACATCGTATGCTATGGCGCCTTGCGCGGGGCCGGGGACACCCGGTGGATGCTGTACGCAACGTTCGTGGCGGCGTATTGCGTCTTTCTGCCGCTGGCGGGATTGCTGGCTTGGCGCCTGGGCTTGGGTGCGATCGGTGCCTGGATAGGCGCCGCCATCTATATCGTCGGTCTGAGCGGCGTTGTGTTCCGCCGCTTCCACGGCGAACGCTGGCGCCATATCCGAATCTTCTCTGGAAGATGAAGGATAAAGCTATGAAAAGGAGTCCGGGAAGAGCGTAGCCCGCTTCTCGCGGACGCTTGATTCTTGTGTTGTTCATCCTTCACCCTTCCTCCACTTGCCTCAAACGGCGTTTTTATGCTATCGTTGCATAGTTGTAAATTCACAGGGGTCATGCCTTTATGCAACGGCTTGGGTGCCTGGTGCTGAGGCCGGGTCCGCCGGAAGACCCCGAGGGTAACCCAAATGGAGGTGATCTATGCCAGTCGTGACCATGCAGCAACTTCTCGAGGCCGGGATTCACTTCGGTCACCAGACCCGGCGCTGGAACCCGAAGATGGAGCGGTTCATTTTCGGCCAGCGCAACCGCATCTACATCATTGACCTGCAAAAGACGCTTCGGCAAATCCACAAGGCCTATGCCGTCGTGCGCGATGTCGTCGCTGCAGGGGGGACAGTCCTGTTTGTGGGAACGAAGAAACAGGCCCAGGAAGCGGTGCGCCGTCAGGCGGAACGCTGCGGCATGTACTACGTCACCAACCGGTGGCTAGGCGGTACGCTGACGAATTGGCAAACCATTCGGCAAAGTATCCAGACTCTGCTCCAATTGGATCAAATGGAGTCTAGTGGCAAGATTGATGAGTATTCCAAGAAGGAAGCTATCGAGATGCGCAAGCACCGGGCCCGGCTCGAAAAGAACCTCTCTGGGATCAAGTTGATGGCGGGATTGCCCGATGTAGTGTTCGTCATCGATGCGAAGAGGGAGGCCACCGCGGTGCGCGAAGCGGCGCGTCTGGGGATCACGTGCATCGGCATTATCGACACAAATTGCGATCCGGACACGGTGTCCATTCCGATTCCCGGCAACGACGATGCGCTCCGGGCCGTGGGGTTGTTCTGCTCGATCATTGCCGATGCAGTAATGGCCGGTCGTATGCTGGAGGATAAGGACAGGGCGGATGAGGAACAAGCCCTGGGCTCGAGTGGCGAGCTACAGCCCGAGGGCGAAGTGCCGACTGCGGCGGACGAGGCAGAAGTGGAATCTGAAACTTCGCCTGCGGAAGCGATGGAGACGGCTGAAGCGGTGGAGTAGAGGGAGTAACAGCGACGATGGCGTTTACGGTGAAGGAGGTCAAGGTCCTGCGCGACCGGACCGGTTCGGGCATGATGGATTGCAAAAGGGCCCTTACCGAGACGAACGGGGATATCGAAGGGGCCGTAAAGTGGTTGCGCGAGAAGGGCATTGCCTCGGCGGTCAAGCGGGCGGGCCGGACCGCCGCTCAGGGTGCGGTGGCCTCGTACATCCACATGGGCGGGAAGATCGGCGTATTGGTGGAAGTCAACTGCGAGACCGATTTCGTCGCGCGGTGCGACGATTTCCAAGACTTCTGCAAGGAGGTCTGCTTGCAGGTCTGCTCGGCGGCGCCACGCTGGGGCCGTAGGGAGGAAATTCCCCAGACCGAGCTTGAGGCCGAGAAGGAGATTTATAAGGCGCGGGCCAAGGAAATGGGCAAGCCGGAGAAGATTCTCGATAAGATCGCCGAGGGCATGCTCAAGAAGTGGTACAAGGAAGTGTGCCTGCTCGAGCAGCAATTTGTGAAGGACCGCAGCAAGGATATTGAGTCTTTGCGCAAGGAGCTCAGCGCAAAGGTGGGTGAGAACATCGTGATCCGCCGCTTCGAGCGGTTTGTACTGGGTGAAGGCGTGGAAGAAACTTCAAACGCCAGTGTGGAAGGGGGCTGAACCGGTTGGATGCCCCCGCGTACCAACGAGTTGTGCTCAAGCTCAGCGGCGCGTTTCTCGGCGGGGCCGGATCGGGTGGTATCGATTTCGAGACGGCCGGCCGGATTTGTGATGAACTGGCGGATGCACACGCCCTGGGCGTGCAGATCGGCTTGGTGATAGGCGGCGGAAATATCCTTCGCGGGTCGGACACCGAGGATACGGGGCTCGACCGGCCCACGCGCGATTACATGGGGATGCTGGCGACGGTTATCAACGCCCTGGCAATACAGGCCCTCTTGGAGAAGCGTGGTGTAGCCGCGCGCGTTCTGACCGCGATTGACATGCAGCCTATTGCGGAGCCCTATGCGCGGCAGAAGGCGCTGCGCCATCTCGAGCAAGGCCGCGTGGTCATATTCGCCGCGGGCACGGGTCAGCCGTTTTTCACAACCGATACGGTCGCGGCGCTCCGTGCGGCCGAAATCGGCGCCGAGATACTCATGAAGGCGACCGACGTGGACGGCGTCTTCGACGCGGACCCCCATCTCACTGCCGACGCGACCCGCTACGACGAGTTGGACTACACGACGGTTCTGGCGAAGGACTTGCGGGTGATGGATGCGACGGCGGTCTCGCTGTGCCGTGAAAACAAGGTGCCGGTTCTGGTCTTTAATTTGACAGAGCCGGGCAGTATCATAAGGGCGTTAAAGGGTGAGCCGCTCGGCACGGTCGTTAGAGACAACTGAGAAGGAGACCGACTGATGGCACACGCGATCATGAATGAAGTGAAATCAAAAATGGCGAAAAGCCTGGATGCCTTTGGGCAGGAATTGGCCCATATCCGCACCGGTCGCGCTGCGGTGGGATTGCTTGACGCCGTCGACGTAGACGCTTACGGCTCGAAGATGAAAATCAACCAGTTAGGCAACATCGCTGCGCCCGAGCCGCGGTCGCTCATCATTACACCGTGGGACAAGTCGCTGATAGGCGCCATCGAGAAAGCCATTTTGGCGTCGTCGCTGGACCTTACACCCTCAAACGACGGCAACGTGATTCGCCTGCCCATTCCACAGCTCACCGAGCAACGGCGCAAGGACCTCGTCAAAGCGGTCGGCAAGCTCGCCGAGGAAGCCAGGATTTCCGTGCGCAATACTCGCCGCCACCATGTCGAGGCCGTCAAGAAGGCCCAGAAGGACGGCGAGATTCCCGAAGACGACGCGCACCGGTTGACCGGGGAGATTCAGAAGCTGACCGATGAGTTCTGCGGAAAGATCGATGAAGCGTTCACGTCAAAAGAAGCCGAAGTCATGGAGGTGTAGCGGGGATGACACGCGCGCAGTGCACACAGCGAGTTCCTTCCCACGCCACACGACACGGTTGAAGGGCGAATAGGCCGCGGACTCGCTCGCGTATCGATGCAGGTGTCCGCGGCTTTTATTTTGCCCGGAGTGGAGGCAATGTCACGAGCCGACATCGACATGAATCGGTTGCCGCGGCACATTGCCATTATTATGGATGGTAATGGCCGCTGGGCGACGAGACACGGGGTGAGTCGCGAGGCCGGGCATGAAGCAGGCGCCAAAAGTGTGCGGGCGGTCATTGAAGGCTGTCGGGAACTCGGGCTCGAGGTGCTCACGCTGTACGCGTTCTCGACGGAGAACTGGCGTCGGTCGAAGCGGGAGATCACGGCGTTGTTTCGTTTGCTGAGCAAGTACATCCGCCTGGAACTCGAGAACCTGCACAAAGAGGGCATTCGTGTTACCGTGATGGGGCGGAGGAAGGGTCTGTCGCCGCGGGTCATCGAGGACCTCGAGTACTGTCAAGAGCTGACCGGGAACAACAGTTCGATGGTGGTCAACGTCGCCATAAACTACGGTGGCCGGGCGGAAATTGTGGATACGGCCAAGCAGATCGCCGCGGAGGGTCGGGCCGGCCGGTTAGCTTTGGATAACATCGACGAAGCGTGTTTCGCGCGGTGCCTTTACGTGCCGGAATTACCGGAGCCCGACCTGCTCATCCGCACGTCCGGCGAAGTGCGCCTTAGCAACTTCATGCTCTGGGAGCTGTCGTATGCGGAGATCGTCTCGATGAAGACGCTCTGGCCGGATTTCCGCAAGCGGCACCTGTACAAGGCCATCGTCGAGTATCAGACGCGCCGGCGCAGATTCGGTGGCCGATGAAGACGGGGTGCCACGGTGCGGCGCTCGTGCGCGTGGTCACGGGCTTGGCCCTGTTGGCGGGGGTATTGCTCCTGATTTGGACGCCGCCGCTGCAGGTGGGCTTTGGTCTTCTCGCGGTCTTGTTCGTGTTCCAAGGCCTGCGTGAATTCTACAACCTGGCCCGGATTCGTGGACTCACGCCGGCAACGGACGCCGGGGTAGTCTGCGGCACGGTCGTAACGCTGAGCGCGTTTTGCGGCCGTTTCGGCCTGACGGCGTCCGCCTTGTGCGCGAGCGCCGTCGTTGTCTGCGCGATGCAGGTGGTGCGCGGACGGCTTTCGATCGCAGACATGGCCGCGTCGGTATTCGGCGTGGTGTATGTGGGATGGTTCGGTGCGCACGTGGTGTTGCTACATCGGGTGCCGGGTGCGGGGCCTGGATTGGTCACGGTGCTGGTCGTTGTGGTGACGCTGGGCGACACCGGTGCGTACACCATCGGCTCTTGGATCGGTAAGCGCAAGCTTGCGCCCAAGGTCAGCCCCAACAAAACTTGGGAAGGGGCCGCAGGAGGATTTGTCTTCGCGGTCATCGGGATGGTTGCGCTATACAGTCTTAGGGCCGGCGTCGGCTGGCAGGCGCTGCCGGACTGGGGTTTGGGGCGGTACCTCGCCACGGGCGCCGTGCTGACCGTTGCGGGCCAGTTCGGGGACCTGGCCGAGTCCGCGTTGAAACGGGACGCCGGCCTGAAAGACTCGGGCGCGATCTTTCCAGGTCATGGCGGCGTGTTGGACCGGTGCGACAGCTACTTGTTCGCGGCGCCGGTGCTGTATTATTTAGCAGGAGTGTGCAGCGCGGTGTAAACGTGCCGCAAGGTTTGCTCGAACGGTGTGGCACCCTCAAACTCGTTTTGAGGGTGTAAGCTAGGAAGTGAGTCATGTACGAAGACGAGGCCGCGCGCCTCCAAAACTGCGTGGCGCGCCTGCACGAACTACGTGCGTGTCTGCACGTGGACGACACCAAGGAGGTGATCGCCCGTCTCGAGAAAGACATGTCGGCGCCCGATTTCTGGGGGGACCCCGATACGGCCCAGCACGCGGTTCAGAGGCTTAAGGGCCTCAAAGCCGTTGTGACCGGGCCTGATGAGCTCCAAGGCGAGCTCGAGGACGCCCAGGCCTTGCTTGAACTCGCCTGCGAGGAAAATGACACCTCCTTAGGCCAGGAGATTGCCAGGCTCACCGAGTCCCTCGAGCAAGAACTCAAGCGCGTCGAGCTCAACACCCTGTTCTCCAACCCCCGCGACGAAAGGGGTGTCATCCTTAACATCCATCCCGGCGCGGGGGGCACGGAATCGTGCGACTGGGCCGACATGCTCCTGCGCATGGTCCTGCGCTTCTGCGAGCGCCGGGAATTTGAGGCCGAGGTCGTCGACATCCAGCCCGGCGACGAGGCCGGGATCAAGAGCGCCGCCCTCAAAATTTCCGGGCCCTTCGCCTACGGCAGCCTCAAGTCCGAAGCGGGCGTTCATCGGCTCGTGCGCATCTCGCCGTTCGACGCCAACAGGCGGCGCCACACATCCTTTGCCGCCATCGAGGTCTTGAGCGAGATCGACGACGACATCGACATCGAGGTCCGCGACGAGGACCTCAAGATGGACGTGTTCCGGGCCAGCGGATGTGGCGGCCAGAAGGTCAATAAAACGAGCTCCGCGGTACGCCTGACCCATCTGCCGACGGGCATCGTGACCACGTGCCAGATCGAGCGGTCGCAGCACCGCAATCGCGCCACCGCTCTGCAACTCCTCAAGGCCAAGCTATACGACATCGAACTGAAGAAACAGGATGCGGCACTCGCCGCGCAGCGTGAAGGCCACCAGGAGGTCGCCTGGGGCAGTCAAATCCGAAGCTACGTGCTGCACCCCTATCAGATGGTCAAGGACCATCGCACAAACACCGAGACGTCAAACGTCGACCGCGTACTCGACGGCGACCTCGACGCGTTTATCGAAAGCTACCTGAAGTGGAACCTGAACAAAAAGAGTGCAGACTAGTGGGCTGATTCCGAAACAACACGGCAATAAACACGTAAGAAATCACCAGTCGAGTAGTACAGTTTCTAACCACGGAGAACACGGAGACACGGAGAGTAGATACTGCTTAACACTACAACGCTGGATTCTGAACGACCCGCACTGGTTTTGGCCCTGTTCGCTTGGGGGAGGGCGAGACTCCTGTCGAGCCGTCGGGGCGGGTGTTTGGGGGAGGGCGAGACTCCTGTCGAGCCGTCGGGGCGGGTGCGGCTCGACAGGAGTCTCGCCTTCCCCACGTAACCCTTTTGTCTGTTTGGATTTACACGAAAGTCGACACTGAAATCCAGCGTTGTAATGTTAACCGGTCACATTTTGCATTAGTCCCTTAGGAAGGTGGTCGAGAACGGTTAGCAACCGTGGATTACATCTCTGTGTCTCCGTGTTCTCCGTGGTTAGAAACGAGAAAGCGTGTTATTGCTGCGTTATTGTGGAATCGATCTACTAGCCTTTCAGGGCGCCGACGGTGATGCCGCGGGTGAGCTGGCGCTGGAGAAGGGTGTAGACGACCAGAGTGGGGATCATGACGATGACCAGGCCGGCGAACATGAGACCGAAATCTGTCTTGTACTGGGCCTGAATGCTGACGCTGGCGAGGCCCAGTGGTAGCGTTTTCTTGTCGGCGGAGTTAATGAACACGAGGGCGAAGATGTATTCGTTCCAGATGCCGAGGAAGTTGAAAATGGCCGCTGTGACCAGCCCCGGCTTTGATAGCGGCAGCATGATATGCCAGAACACGCGGTACTCGCCGCAGCCGTCGATGATGCCGGCCTCGCGCAGTGTCCCGGGCAACGACCGGAAGAACCCCGTGAGTACGAGAATAGTGAAAGGCAGCCCCAGGGCGATGTAGATCGTGATCAGGCCGGAGAGGGAATCGTGGAGTTGGACCTCGAGGCCGAGCGGTGCGAGAAGTGTGCTGAGCCATCGTGACAGGTACGTGAACTGGAAGAAGAGGGGCACAAGCACAAGTTGCGCAGGGATCATCATTCCGCTGAGGAAGTAGAGGAAAACGGCGCGGTTGCCGCGGAAGGTGAACCGTGCGATGACGTAGGCGGCCATGGCCGAGCAGGCCAGGACGCCGAACAGTGAGACGCCTGTCACCAGCACGCTGTTGTAGAAGAAGCTGCTGAAATGGGATTTGACCCACGCGGCGGCGAAGTTGTCTTTGGCGGCTTGCCAGGGGGACGGCACGCTGTCCGAACCGGCATAGGGCGATCCAACGATGAGCCACGGGGCGCCGAAGGGGTTCTCGAAGACTTCCTGAGAACTACGCACCGAGTTCGAGAAGACCCACACAAGCGGTAAGACCACGGCCAGAAGCCACGCGATCAACAGCGTGTTAAGGACAACGGCCTTTAGGACGCGGAGCGTCAATATTCGAGCGCCTCCTTGCGCGAGAGTTTTAGGGTGAGCAGCGTGGCAACGAACACCAAAATGAACAGGAGCACCGCCACGGCGGACCCGTAGCCCACGTTGTACTCGGTGAACACCTTCTGGTACAGCACCGTGGCCAACACGTGGGAGTCCTTGGTCGGCCGCTGGTTTTCCATGACCCAAATCGCGTCGAAAAACTTAAGGCTGCCGATCACGAGGAAAACCAGCCCCACGGTGAGCACCTCGCGAATGAGTGGCAGGGTGATGTGCCGGAATTGGGCGAAACCGCTGGCGCCGTCCAGTTTGGCAGCTTCGTAGAAGGTCTCGGGGATGTTCTCCATGGCGGCGAGGAATAGGACCATGTAGAACCCCGTGGCGGTCCAGACCATCATGGGGACAATGGAATACACGAGGTATTTCGAGTTCACGAAGGGGAAGGGCAAGTCGATGTGCGGCCAGCCGACGGCGTCCTGAAACCAGCCGAGGATGGCGTTGACGACGCCGAAATCCGTCGTGCTGTAAAGGAGTACCCACAACAAGGCTATCGCGACGGAGGAGATGACGTTTGGGAAGAAAAAGGCGACCCGAAACAGGTTCGCGCCTCGTACGCGGCGGTGCAACACCGCGGCGAAAAACAATGCCAAGGTCAGGGTCAATGAGCCGCCGACGGCCATGAGGAATACATTGTGTTTGAGCGCAACGATGAACAGGTCGCTGTCGCGGAACAGGTCGGCGAAATTCTTGAACCACACCCACTCGGGCGTCGAGAGGCCGTCCCATTTCTGCAAGCTATAGCCGAGCGCGCGGAGGCTGGGGACGGCGACGAATAGCGTGAACAGCGCCAAGGCCGGCGCCAGGAACGTGATGATAAAGAGGCGCTGTTCGCGGGTTTTCTTCATGGCGCTTCTCCGAACTGCGCCGGGGCGTAGGGGACGTAGGCTGGGATGAGGATGTCGGGGTCGTTCCGCGCGGCGTCGATGCCCAGGTCGAGCGCGCGGCAGAAGCCTTCGGGGGTGGTCTCGCCGCGCAACAGGGCGGCGACGTTGGGATTGAGCACCTGGTTGGTCCATTCAAGCAATAGGGTCGAGAGGCGTTCGTTGAAGACGCCCGGCGCCTTGTCGAGGATGTCGAGTACGGACTCGAGGGCTGGGGTGACCACGTCGCGCGGGGTGCCGCCGCGTAGTGGTGAAATGACGCTGATGGCCGCGCCCATGTCGGGGGCGTTCTCGAGTGAGACCATGTAGCGGCAGAAGTCGAGGGCGTGTTCGTGGTGGCGGGCGTCGGTGGGAATGTGGAGCCATTCGCCGCCGCTGCCATTGACGAGGGCCGGGTTGCCTCGGCCGCCCTCGACGGCGGGGACGTTGAAACAGCGCATCTCGAAGTCGGGCGGGGTGCTGTTTTTCATCTCGTTTTCGAGCCACACGCCACACCAAATGAGCGCGGCCTGGTCGTTGACGAACTGCAACTGGCTTTCGGTGTGGGTCATGGCCGTGGCGCCTTTCTGGAAGTGTTTGAGCGCCATGGTTTGGAGCAGGTCCGCGGCCCGGACGCATTCGGGGTCGGAAAAGGCGTCCGGGTCGAGCTGGTTGATGCTGTTGATCGCCGCGAGCCCGCCGCAGCGTTGGACCAGAGAGATGTAAGTGCTCCAGCCGTAGGACGGATACTTGCCCTGAAACGCGAGGGGCGCGATGCCGACGGCGCGGATCGCCTCGCAAAGCGCATCGAATTCGGCCCAGGTCTCGGGCGGCGCCCAGCCGTGCTCGCGGAACAGCCGTGCGTTGTACCAGCATGTCCATGCGGTGAAGGCGCTGGGAATGGCGTAGACGTGTCCGCCGCTGGCGTAAGTGGCGAGGGTGCCGGGTAGGAACAGGTCGCGCCAGGGGACGTCCGTGCCCAAGGCCGGCCGGTCGAGGGCGGCGTCAAAGGGATAGAGCTTCTGGGCGCCGATCAACAGCCACACGGGCAGGCCGCCCACGATGAACACGTCGGGTGGGTCGCCGCGGAGGAGGCGGGGTCTGACCTTTTCATCGACGCGGGGGTCGCCCCATAACTCGACGCGGACGTCCCGTGGCGCCTGTTCACGATTGTACTTCTCGGCGATCTTCTGGTGCCAGTCGATGCCGAAGCCGCCCTCGAACACGGCCACCTCGACCACCTTGACGGTCCCGGCCGCCTTGGGAATCCGATGGACGGCATCGCAGCCGATTATCAGCAGGGCTGAAAACAGGCCCAGGGCCGCCACTCTCGCTGCGCGTATCATGGGACTTCAGATTCTAGTGGGTCAGGAGCCGTCGGAGCAAATCTGTTCGCGGGGGCCTGCGTCAAATTTGGGGGTTTTTGTCATGAGGCGCGTTGTTTCCGGAAGTCTTCGTATCTTCGTGAGAGCTTGGCACACCTCAGAGCGAGTATGGCGTTTGCGCCGCGAACGTAGTGACGAGTGGGCGGCGGACTGGGTGATAGAATACGCAATTCCC
>CAYRLQ010000089.1:0-14636 GCA_964425145.1 uncultured Nitrospiraceae bacterium | reverse complement strand
GCTCGTACTCGTGCTCGTGCTCGAAATACGAAAAACGAGGACGTGCACGAGCACGAGTACGAGCACGTCGCTGACCATGGAGATTTTGGAGATGTGGAGACAAACTGCATCTCCAATATCTCCATATCCCCTCACACCTCCTCCTCTCCCCTTATCCCCTTTTGTTACACTCTTCTTGGCTTTTGGGCATCATTCACAGGATTTATATGATTCATCCATTGCATCCTGTCAATCTTGTCAATCCTGTCAAAAAGGTTTCTCCTCCTTCTCAGCGGCTATTCGAAGCGGAATTCGTCGTGGAGCCAACAGGCGACGGTGTGGCCCGACGTTGCGGGTTGCAGTCGGGGTACTCGCTTGGCGCAGACGTCCATCGCACGCGGGCACCGGGGATGGAACCGACAGCCGGAGGGAAAATCGGTGGCGACGGGTACCTGGCCTGTGATGGTGTGCAGGCGCTGTCTCTCCGTGGTCAGTTTGGGGAGCGAATCGAGCAGGCCCAGTGTGTAGGGGTGCTTGGGGTCTTTGAATAGGTCGCGAATGACGGCTTGCTCGACGATTTTTCCCGCGTACATGATCGCTACCTCGTCGGCCGTTTCGGCGACGACGCCGAGGTCGTGCGTGATGAGCAGCACGGCCATGCCGGTTTTGGCCGATTGGGTCCGGAGCAGGTCGAGTATCTGTGCCTGGATTGTGACGTCGAGGGCGGTGGTGGGCTCGTCGGCGATGAGCAGTAGCGGGTTGCAGGCCAGCGCCATGGCGATCATGACGCGCTGGCGCATGCCCCCGGACATCTGGTGTGGGTAATCGTCGACGCGTTCCGCCAGCACGGGTATGCCGACTTTATCGAGGAGTCTGAGGGTCTCCTCGAGGGCCTCGTTCCACGACAGGTTACGATGGAGCCGGATGGTCGCGGCGATCTGGTTGCCGACGCGGAACACGGGATTGAGCGATGTCATCGGTTCCTGGAAGATCATTGAGATGTCGTTGCCGCGAATCTCGCGCAGCGCGCGTTCCGGCAGCGTCAGGAGGTCCTGGCCCTTGAATAGAATCTCGCCGCCGGCAATCCGCCCCGGCGGGTCAGGCACGAGCCGCATGATCGACAGCGCCGTCACGCTCTTGCCGCACCCGCTCTCGCCCACCAGCGCGACGGTTTTCCCTGCCGCGATGTCAAATGAAACGTCGTCCACGGCCAGGGCATCGCCTTGGTCCGTTTTGAAATACGTCCTGAGGTTCCTGATGCTGAGCAGTGTTGTACGTTGGCTCTCCATGAACGTCCGTCTACTTACGCCGTTTTACAATCCCAAATCTAAAATCCACTATTCCCGCAATCGCGGGTCCATGGCGTCGCGAAGGCCTTCGCCCACGAGGTTGAAAGCGGTGACAGTGACGAAAATTGCAGCCCCGGGAAAGATTACGAGCCACCAGGCGCCGCGGTGCAGGTAGTCCTGTGACTGTGAGAGGATTTCGCCCCAGCTCGCCGTGGGCGGCGGTACGCCGAAGCCCAGGAAGCTCAACGCGCTCTCGGTCAAGATGGCGCCTGCGACGCCAAATGTGGCGCTTACCCATACGGGGGACAAGGCGTTCGGCAAGAGGTGGCGAAACATCACACGTACGTCGCTCAGGCCGGTGGCTCTGGCCGCCGTGGCGAAGTCGCTTTCCCGCAGTCGCAGAAACTCACCCCGCACGAGCCGCGCGATGCCCGTCCACCCTACCAGGCCTAAGGCGGCCATGATGTTGTAAATGCTGGGTGGTAGGAAGGCGATGATGGTCAGGATCAGGATGAAAGCTGGGATGGTGATCATTACTTCGATCAGCCGCAGGACAACGGTATCGACGATCCCTCCGTAGTAGCCCGCCAGGGCGCCGAGCACAACGCCGATGATCACGGCAATTCCAACGGCGACAAACCCGACGGAGATCGAGATGCGCGTTCCCCATAACATGCGGCTCAAGACGTCCCGGCCGCGGTCGTCTGTGCCGAGCCTGTGCGCTTTGTCTGGGGGCGCCAGGCGGTTGCGCAGGTTCGAGCGCTCCGGGGCGTAGGGAATGGGAGGCCGGATGGCGTAGTCGTTCTCGCCCGGTTCCCAGCGGCTGAAATCGAAGCCGACGAGCGCTTCATGCGTGATGATGTTAGGCAGGAGGTAGGTCTTGCCATCCAGCACCAAATACAGCGGCTTCTCGCCGGCCAAGAATGGCGCGGCCAGGGCAATGATCACGAGAATGATGAGGAAGAGGAGCGAAACCACAGCTTGCTTCTTCTTCCGGAATTGCCGGGCGATCAAGCGCCAATAGCCCTGTTTCGGGCGGCGCGGCATCGAGGCGCCGGGACTATGTTCCGTGGATGTGCTCATTCGAACCGAATCCTCGGGTCCACAAAGGCGTACAAAATGTCCGAGATAATCAAACCCCCGATTGCTCAATGCGCCGATGCCGAGAGCGGTCAGGATGCCCATGATGAGTGGGTAGTCGCGCGATAGGACGGCCTCGAAGGCCAATCGTCCCATTCCGGGGATGGAAAAGATTCGCTCGATGATGACGCTCCCGCCCAGCAGCGCGGGCAATAGGGTGCCCAACAGGGTCACGATCGGGACCAGTGAATTCCGCATTGCATACTTGAAAACGACCGTTTTCTCGGGAAACCCGTAGGCGCGCGCCGTGCGGATGTAGTCCTGTCGGATGACCTCGATCATGCCCGAGCGGGCGAAGCGTGAAATGCCCGCCAACCCGCCGTAGGTGAGGCAAAACACGGGCAGGACAAGGTGCCAACCACGGTCCAGCAGCCAACGGAACCACGTGAGTTCCCCGGCGCCCACTGAATTAAGGCCGTAGATGGGGAACCAGTCGAGGAATTGACCCCCGCCGAGGAAGTAAATCAACAGCATCGCTACCCAAAAACTGGGCAGGCTGTACAGGATGAACAGGACGGCGGTCAGGACCGTGTCCGCCCACGTGGACGGGCGCGTGGCCGAGAACGCCCCGATGGGCACGGAGATCACGTACACGAGAAAGATGGAAATGATATTGAGTTGGAGTGTGATGGGCAGCGTTTCGGCTATTCGGGTCAACACAGGGCGCCGATCTTTGTAGGAGGTGCCGAAATCGAGCGTGACCATGCGCTTCAGCCACATGAGATACTGCACGGGGAGCGGTTTGTCCAGCCCGTAGAGCGCCTTGGTCCGCTCGATCACTTCCTGAGGCACGCTGTCCGAAGCCATGGCGCCCTGTAGTTTCATAAGGCGCAATGTGACCGGGCTGCCCGGCGCGAGTTGGACAATGCAAAAGGACAGCAGACTGATCCCGAGCAGCGTGGGAATGATCAGCAGGAACCGTCGGATTAGATAAGCTTTCACGGCATCGCTCCTGAGTAAGACAGGCTTGTCCCCCTTTTCCGCAGCAATGGCCATTCATGGGCCATCAGTCTCAATGGTACCTCTGCTGCGCCTTCGGCACCCACCACTCCGTCTGATCGAGCCCCGTGGGGTAGATGTGAACGTTCGCAAACCGTTTGTCTATCGCGACGAGCACTTGGCGATTGAACAGGAACGTGTAGGGTTGCTCTTCATGTAATATCTCGTGCCACCGCCTGTAGAGGGCATTTCGCGCCTCACGGTCGAACTCGTGCCGGGCTTCTTCGAGCAGCCGGTCCACTTCCGCATTCTTGAAGCCGGGGTAGTTCGAGCCCTGTTCCGTCTGGGAGGAGTGCCACACCTGATACGGGTCTTGATCGACAGGGATTGCCCACGACAACGTGACCGCATCAAATTTACGCTGTGTCAGGTTCTCGATGAAGGTGGCCCATTCGAGTTGGCGGATGGTCATCTCGATACCTGCGCGTTCGAGCTCCTCTTTGTAAACAGTGGCCATCTGCTCAACTTCCCGGCTGCCGGCAGGCATGAGAAACTCGAACTTGAACGCGCTGCCGTCCTTGTCGCGGACGCCGTCATTATCGGAGTCGGTCCAGCCGGCGTCGTCTAGCAGTCTTTGCGCGGCCTCGGGCTCGAATGGCCACGGCTCTATGTCCCGATTATATTCGGGGCTCTCCGAAAAGGCGCTGCCGGTCACGACCTTGCCCAGGCCGTAAAAGATCTCTTCAAGAATGAGTTGCCGATCCAACAGCATGGTCATGGCGCGGCGCACGCGCTTGTCCTTGAACTGCGGCTTGCGCATGTTCCACGCGATGTAGCTGTGCGAGCCGATGTAGCCGCTCGGCGCCCAGTACGTATGCTTATTGAACTTTGCCTCGAACTCGGGCCGCCCGGCCCGGTTTACCCACTGCTCCGCCGTGAGCCCCATCACGTCCAATTCCTGGCGCTCGAGCACCTGAAACGCCGCATTGTTGTCCACAATCACCTTGTAGACCCTGCGATCGATGTGTGGCCGCTTTTCCTTGTTCCAGTAGTTTTCGTTGCGGACAAAGGTCACTTGCTGGTTGGTCTCCCAGGAGTCGAACACATACGGGCCCGACCCGATGGGATGACGGTTGTTAGGATGCTTGTTGAAATCCCCGGCGCCGTAGATGTGTTTGGGAAAAGTGGGCAATCCACCTAACATGGTGAGGTGGCGGAAGTAAGGCTTGGTGCAGGTGAATCGGATGGTGTAGTCGTCGAGCAGCTCGGCTCTTTCGACGTCCTGGTAGTAGTTTCGGAGATCGGCGGTTTCATTCTGCGGATCGCGGATAGTCTCGAAGGTAAACAGCACGTCGTGCGCCGTCACGGGGGCGCCGTCCGAGAACGTGGCGTCCTTGCGCAGGCTAAATGTGTAGGTCAGGTGATCGTCCGAGGTCTCGTACGACTCGGCCAGCAACGGCTCGAGCTCGAGCGTCTCGTTATCCCGGTCGAGCAGGGGTTCGAACACTACGCCCGTCAACTGCGCGGTGTAGGCGTCACTGGTGTCGAGCAACGGATTGAGGTGCGCCGGTTCCACTCCCAGTCGTGACACAATCCAGTCGCCGTCGACCGGTTCACCGGCGGCGGTAACAGCAGTAGCAGGCGCCGTCGGCGCCGTAGCGGGTTTGCCACAACCGGCCACGAGAATACAGAGCACAAGGGTGAACATGTAAAGCGCAACCTGCAAGGCTCGCACGCGAAACTCCTCCTGGAAACGGTCTTCGTTGCCGGCTTGACACGAAGTATGAACCATCGGGAATCGGTGATCAACTGTCCGCAGCCGGCGCCTCCCCAAAAGCGGCTCGGAGCCGGTCGTAGATTCCGCCGAAGGCGCCGTTGCTCAGTATAAGTACGACGTCGCCTTCGCGGGCGCTGTCTCGAACGGCCATGACAATTTCATCGATGTCGTCGGTGCAGCGTGCGGGCGTTCCCCGGGCGTTCAGCACACCGACCAGCGCGTGGCGGTCGAGCCGGGTCTCGGGTGGGACGCGCTCAGGCCGGTGCATGGGGCCGATCCAGACCTCGTCCGCGGCCGTAAATGCGTCCGCCAGCGCGTCCTGGAACACATTGGTGACGGTCGTGTTCGACCTCGGCTCGAACAGCACGCGCAGGCGGCGGTTCGGCCAGCGCGCGTGCGCGGCGTGTATGGTCTCGTAAATGGCGGTGGGGTGATGGGCGAAGTCGTCCACGAACGTGACCCCGTGTGCCTCGAGGAAGACCTCCATGCGCCGGCGGACGCCCTTGACATCCCGTAAGGCCTCCTGGAGCACGGCGGCCTCGACACCGAGCAGGTCACTCACTGCCAAGGCCGCCAGGGCATTCTGTAGATTGTGCCGCCCGGTCAGCGGCGCCTCGAACTCGGCCCAGAGCTGCCCGTGTTTCCATACGGTCAATGTTTGGAGCCCGCCCACGGCATCCCCGCATGTGCCTCGGAAGTCCGCCTTTTCAGCGAAGCCGTATGTGAGCACCTGGCACAGGGCGTGGTCTCGGAGCATTGCTGCGGCGGGATTGTCCGCGCAGACCACGAGCCAACCGGACCGGGGAACCTGCCGGAGCATGCGCTGGAAGGCGAGTTCGATCTCGCCAAGGTCGCGGTAGATGTCGCTGTGGTCGAACTCGATCGAGGTGACCACGGCTATCTCGGGCAAGTAGTGAAAAAACTTCGCCCGCTTGTCGAAAAAAGCCGTGTCGTACTCATCGCCTTCGATGACGAATGGCCTGTGCTCGGCGCACAGCCGCGCCGAATGGGGAAAGTCGAGCGGCTGCCCGCCGATGAGGTAACCGGGCTCGAGACCGGCGCGGTCGAGCAGGCAAGCGGCCAACGCCGCCGTGGTGGTTTTCCCATGAGTGCCGCAGACCACCACGGGCCGCCGCGCGCGTAGCACGGCGTCCTTGAGCCATTCCGGCAGGCTGGTGTAATGCAGTTTGCGCTCGAGGACGGCTTCGACCTCGGGGTTGCCCCGGCTGAGCGCGTTGCCGATGATGACCAGGCCCGGATCCCAGTCGAGGTTAGCGGCGCTATATCCTGTCGCAACTGGCACGCCCAGCGCCTTGACCATGCTTGAGGTCGGAGGATAGAGCGCGTTATCGCTGCCACGAACCTCCCACCCAGCCTCGAGCGCAAGCCGCGCGCCACCTACCATCGCCGTCCCGCCGATACCACAGAAGTGGACCTGCGGCCTCCGGTTGAGCGCGTTGAACGGCAGTATCATGATATCCCTTTCTGACATTAAGACAGCATCGGGGGAACCTTCCTTTGGAGCAAGAAGAGGTTTATCACCTCATAAGATACCGCGCCATGCCTGTTCGTAGGCGTCGAGAGATTCCTTTAAGGCCGACTGGACCGGCGTAATTTCGATGGCAAATTCCTTCCCGATCTCCTCGAGGGAGCGGTTGTCGACGAGCATCCAGGCGGTCATGGCCGCGCCGAAGCTGGTGCCCTCCTTCATATTGGTGAGCGCGATGGTGATCTCGGGGCACAGGCTCGCCAATGCCTGGCAATAGGCCGTGTTGTTTGCAAAGCCCCCCTCAATGATCACCGTGGTTCCGGATTTCGCGCCGAGCCGGCCCATCATTTCCTTGCTGCCGATGGCCAGGCCGAGGTTGAGCGCGGCGTAGTACGCCTGGCCCAGGTCGCGGATGGGCGCGGACCCGGCCTCCAACTCGGCAAGCTTGTACATTCTGCCCTTGTGAACCACCTTCGGCTCGGCATCTGGGAACACTTTCGCATCGGGCAACGCACCCGGCACCACAAACAGGTCCCGGTCCGCCGCTACGCGCTCGACCAGCGCGAGGTCGCCCTCATCATCGAGGCCGGCGAACCCGCCGAACTTATCATACTCCATGCCGCCGGGGAACAGCGCCGTCAGGACAGGATGCCCCGTCGCGTCCATGTTGAAGAACAGCTTGGCGTTCACTTCCGCCTCGGTCAACTCCGGCGCGCCGGCTTGCTTCATCGCCACGCACCATGTACCCGTCGAGTTAAGGATAAAATCCCGATGCCCCTGGGCGAGGTATGGCAAGAAGTTCGCATTGGAATCGTGAATGCCGCAGGTTACCAGGCAATTTTCGGGCAGGCCGCACTCCTGGGCGGTCTCCAGCCTGACACATCCCAGCGCGTCCCAGGGCTTCAAAAGCCGTTCGGGGAACAGGCGGTCCGCGCCCAGCCCCTTCGCCACGCTGCTCCAGGTCTGATCCTTGAAGCGCCACAGGCAACTGTGATTGCCCAGATAGGTGGGCTCCGAGGCCATCGTGCCCGTCAACTCATACCCCAGGTAGGCGTCGTAAAACAGCACGTGGCGGACCTTGGCCCAGACCCCCGGCAGCCGCGTTTTAGCGAAAAACAGTACCTTCGCCAAATTCGCGAAGCCGAAGTCCGCTGCAGAGGTTTCATAGTGCAGGCGTTTCCGGTCGCCGAAGACTTCGTAGAACTCTTCCTGCACTTCGGCGCCGCGTTCGCAGGTGTAGGAAATGACCGGATGGGCCAGCTTGCCCTCCTCATCGAGCAAGGCACACGTTGCGCCGTGTGTCGTGATCGCGATCGTCCGGATATGGTAATCGGTCGCAAATTGCTTCAGCGCGCCGCGAAACCAGCTCAGCAATTCTTCTGTAGATTCGACCTCGATCCCATCATAGTCTTTCGTCTCGAGTGTGGTGCGCTCCTCGCCCAGCACCTCGAACCGTCGGTCATATACGCGCAGTTTCTTATTTGTCTTCCCCACGTCCAACACAGCAACAACAGTCGGTTTCACCGTTCGCCCTCCTTCCCGGCCAGGGCTGCGTTCCCGAGGTCACTTTCGATGCTTTTGAACAGAATAGTACCGCTTTGCGCTTCATCGCGCAACGATCCCTCAGACGGGACCTGCACGACGGAATGTAGGCACGCGAGTGCGACGCATATATTGGCGGAAGTGGGCGTGGGTTATAAGTCTCGTGAGCAGTGGCACGTAGCGGTCAAGTTTCGACACATCTCCAACGGCGGCACGGGGGGCCACAAATGCGGCGTAAACGGCGTTGGGCTGGGCGTCGGATATACCTTTTAAGGGTGTGTCGCATTGCGCGGCGCCACGCTCTCAAAGCACTGGACATTTCGGGCCCTTTTGTGGTATCAATACAGGTGGCGTTCAAATAGGATTTCCCAAGGTGTGTGGCGGTGTAGCTCAGTTGGTTAGAGCAGTGGAATCATAATCCATGTGTCCGCGGTTCGAATCCGTGCACCGCTACCATTTTTTAGCCAATAGCAATCAGGGCTTTGGCGATCTGGTCACCAAGTTCCTTCCTCAACCACATGCTTCGTGGGTCCACTGTGGGTCCGAGATGCACCATAAACGGACGGCCCGGCCGGGCGCGATCGACATAGGCAAACACGTGAAAGTTGCCCCGCTGCGCATGGATTTCCGCCGAATCGGTTTTAAGACTGGAATTTCGGTGAGGTAAATTAGAATTCGCCGTCGCAATTTCGGTGCAAATTCGATGTAAATTAGCGGGGGAAAATGTCTTGCTCAATTATATTTTTGCGCCGAGCAATTGAAATTGCATGAGTTTATTTTCAAGCAGACCGCACCTCAATTCAGCTCGAGCGCCCGGAAAGGGCGCCTAGAATCGCCGTAGAGCGCCCGTGAATGGCTATTTGGACGGTATCGGGTGAAAACGGCGCGCTGTGTTGGCCGTAGAGCGATTCTTTCAGGTGGCCTGGTATGATTTGCCTTCACGAATTGGTGATGTACGTGGCGATTGTGCTGGATAGGCGCAACGGGCATTTTACGAATGCATCAGATACATCGCCAGGGCGGCGTTGAAAATCCAAGTCAGGGGGCTTGCCATATCACGTCGGAGTCCCTGTTGAAAAACAGAAGCCCCGGGGCGTTGTCAATAGTGTTCAGCGAAACGCGAAGGTTATTGGCCTTGTCGAACAACCCAAGCATCGGGGCGTCGTCACGAGTGGCCAGAAAAGCGCGAATGTTACCGGCCTTGTCGTGCAACCGAAGCCCCGGGCTGTCGTCAAATATGCCCAGCACAGCGCGAATGTTACCGGCCTTGTCGTATAGGCTAAGAAACGGCTCGCTCTCTAGATTACCGAGACTGGCGAAGATCTGGCCCGCTTCGTTTACAACCCTCAATTTCTTAACGGTAACGGTCCCGAAGGTCGCATCCTTCGGTTCCGCCGACGCTTTCCCGCACCCAAGCAGCCACGCCACCGAGGTGCCACCCAAGAACGAGAACACGAGCATCAACACCACCAGAAAAGCGTACTGTCGCTTATTCATTGCTCCATCTCCTCTGTTTAGACCGCGTGCCACAGTGGCAGCGTATGCACCACGATGTGGACCACTACCATGCCGGCGAGTATACCACGGGCCAGGGTCAGAGTGCTCGGCAATCATCTCAGCCTTATGGATGGTGTCGTGCGATACGCCGGCCATTGTGGCACATGTGCACGCGAAGGGGGGCAAGGGGGTAAAGCGCTCCTGGCCGTAGTAGATGGTGTCACGTTCACGAAACGTCCGGGATTTTCAAGTTCAGCGTACATGGCTAGTACAGTCGCATTGGTTTGTGCTGAAATGCGCTCTGGGTGGAATTCCAGTTGAGCAAGATCAACCTGTTTCGCCGGAACAACGCTAGCCATCGTGTGAGGGTTGAGTCGTTGGCTCTCTGCGCCGAATGCATGAGCGCAAGTCTGAGGGGGGCGAGGCGATGCGTACGCTTATGGACGGGTGCACGGGCATATTGACCGGTGTCGTGTTCATCCTGCACCCGGACCCACCGAAGTCGTAGGCGTTTGTTCTGGCGGGATTGCTGGCGTTGACGGTGGGGTTTGGGGAGTGGGGTTAGTTCATGTTGACGGCTCTCAGGACATCGTCAAGCACGTGCTCGTACACTGCAAGTTTGGCGTCATCTTCGGAATGGAGGTCAAGCTCATGCTCTCTGGCTCTGAATACTCGCTTGAGCAGTTGATCTGGCAGGGGGTCGAAATTACTCCGGAGGACGTTTTGGAAGATGGTTGTAATGATGGCTTTACGCATATCGAGAGTCACCCGTTTGAGGTGTGACGTAGCAGCTTTCACGTCTTTAACCCCAGCGTCATCGTCACGATGGATGGAGAAGACGTTTCCACGGGAAAAATGGGTGAGGTAGGCCATGAAGTCGAACATGCACTGTTCGAGGGAGTGGTGGACCTTGATGGCGCCCTTGAGAATACACTTCCGACGGAAATTGACATGTTTCTGGTGCGCTGTCAAGGCATGGGTCAGGCCCAGTTGAATCGACTTCTCTATGTCCGGCGGTATTTCGAAGGGCCTCATGACGTTGGCCATGAGGAACCCGTACTCGGTGTCCGCAGCGTTCGCGTCAGAACCGTCCATGGAGGATAGGATTCGATGGTTATGGCGGAACCCGTCTATGGTCACATCGACTTCGTGATGGTCAATGAACTGCCCGGCTGCGGGGTGGGGGGTGAGCTGAAAGTTCTTCAGGTGACAAAAGTATTGAAATTGAACCTCCGCGATATACTGAAAGAAGGCTCTAAGCCTTCTCTCCTCAGGCTTTCTGGCAAGGACGTCCAAAGCGAAGGGGAGTGCATATTTTTGGAAATCCTCGTATGAGCGAACCCCGCCGCGAACAAGGGCGAGTTTGCATTCGGTTGGGTCACCATAGACGTGGTACAGGCACAGAAGTTCTCTGACGGTCGTATCCAAAACAAAAGGCTCCTCGGCGTTTGATGGCGGGCGCTATTCGTGGAGGATCTCGCGGACAGGACGAGAGACCTTGATTTCCCCTGGAGAGCGGTCGAAAGGTTCGTTTCCGAAGGTGCTTCCGATACGGTACTTCGTCGCCTCAGGATCGCACTGATCTAGAAATTCCTGGAAGTCATAATCAGGGACGTTGACATTGTCGAGAGCAATATCGAGCAGGTTAGGCATCGTAGACCCTCCTTCCAATGGTGTTCCGCCGTTCTGAGCGACCAAATTACCACAAAAAGAAATCGGTGTCAACAAATATCTTTGCCTTCACCAGGAATTGTATCATGTCAATCTTGCTTTGCGCAAGTACCTAGCCGCCTCGTTTCGGGTCAGTAGTTCCTGTGTTCCGGTTCCGTTCATCTTGCACCTCAGTTTATCTGCTATCAGTCCACAGGGCCGCTCGTGCTGGCCTGTGAGGCGCGAACGTGGAATCGGCGCGCCCTATCCGGACACACAAGCCCGCCAACGACTCCTCGACGGACTCCCGGAAGAACTCCAAGACTCCCTGCAAGACCTGGGAGAGCGGACTACGGAACCTGAGACGCTGCGGGAAGCGATTAGGATGCTCTGCTCATTCGGCGAGTGGACCAAGAAGAACTTGGCCCTGGTCCTCAATCGCCGTCCTCAACACTTGGCCCAGAAATACCTCAGGCCAATGATCAAGGAGGGCATCCTGGAGTACACCATTCCCGAAACGCCGAAGGACCGGCGACAGGCGTACCGGACGGTCCCGGGACACCGGCTCCCGACAAGACCGGAGGCGGATGGCGATGCCTAAGCGCTCGAAAAGAGACCAAGGCCACCCGCAACGGTCCGCCTGGACAATCAAGGCCTTGCCTGTCGAGGCGATCACATGAGCGCGGTGGCCGAACACATCCGCGGTTCGAATCCGTGCACCGCTACCATTTTTCGCCTGTTCGCGCTCGTACCACGACCCGAAAGCCCGCCCTGCCTTCCCTTTCGCACGAAGCCGCGCTAGAATAAGGGCGCCATCACGCGCAGCGGAGATCGGCCATGGCCACGTTGGCGGACGAATGCGTAAATAACGTCCTGAGCGCGCTCAGGACGCACGCCATGGTGCGGGAAGGCGAGAAGGTGCTCGTGGGGGTTTCCGGCGGCTCCGACTCGATGTGCCTGATGCACGTGCTGCATGAGGCACGGTTCCCGATCCAGGCGGCTTACTTCGATCACCAAACGCGCAACGGCGAGAGCGCGGCCGATGGGGTATTTGTGCGGGAGCAGGCCGCGTTATGCAAGGCGCCATTTCACATCGGGACCCGGCCTGTCGAGGACGAAGCGCGGGAGGCCGGGCTCGGCTTTGAGGAATACGCCCGGAAGGTCCGCTACGACTTCCTCAAGCAGGCCGCTGCCGCTGCCGGCTGCACCGTCATTGCTACGGGCCACAACGCGGACGACCAGGCAGAGACAATCTTGATGCGCCTCGTGCGTGGCACAACGCCGCGCGGGCTTGCAGGGATTCCGCCCGTGCGCGACGAGGGCGGCGTCCGCATTGTGCGGCCACTCATCGGCTGCACGCGTGAACAAATCCTGGCCTATCTCGATGCGCGTCACGTTCCCTTCCGCACTGACCGGTCCAATGCGGACACGCGTTACCTTCGCAACCGGATTCGACATGAACTCCTGCCGCTGCTGCGCGAACAATTCAACCCGCGCGTGGACGAGGCGCTGATTCGCTTAGGGGGGGCGCAACGCTGTGAAAACGACCTGTTGATTGACCTTGCGCAGGAGGCTTATCAACAGTGCGTCGACGAGGACGGCGCGATCGTGCGCGAGGTGTTTTCGGGCGTTCACCGGGCGCTGCAACGGCGCATCGTCCTACTGCTGGCGTGGCGGCACAGCGTGGACTGTCCATTCGAGCGCGTCGACGCGGCGGCGCGGTTCATCGCCGAGGCCCCCACGGGGCAGGCCTTCGACCTGGGGGGCGGGGTGTTGCTGCGCAACGGGCGCGATTCAACCGAAGTGCTGCGGCCGCCGGACGCGATTGACTCGCGCGAAATCCCCCTGAACGCGCCCGGCACGACGGCCGCGTTTGGAAAGCGATTCGAGGTGGTATATTACGAAGGTGTTCCGGCAGGCGACCTCTCGGCCTATTGCTCACCAGCGCGGCAGGTGTTCGATGCCGACGCGATGGGTACTGCGCTCAGCGTGCGGCATCGGCGCCCTGGAGACCGGTTTGTGCCGCTCGGCATGACCGGCTCGAAGAAGCTGAAGGAGTATTTTGTCGATATCGGCGTGCCTGCGACGCGGCGCGACCGCGAAATCCTGCTCATCGCGAACGGGTTAATCGCCTGGGTCGTGGGCCATGGGATTGCCGCGTCGATGGCGATAACCCAGGAAACGCGCCGTACGATCGAAGTGAGGGTTACCGATGCGTCTGAGTAAGGAACCTTTGATCCCTGCCGTGGCGATTGAGCGCCGTGTCGTGGAATTAGCGCAGGAAATCTCGAAGGATTTTTCAGGGCGTGAACTCCTCGTGGTGGCTGTGTTGAAAGGCGGCGTGATCTTCGCCGCGGACCTCATGCGCCAGTTGCGCGTGCCGGCAGCCCTTGAGTTCATCCGCGCCAAGAGCTACGGCGACACTACCTCGACGGGCACGGTCGAGTTTATGTACTTGCCCCGGCAGCCCGTGAGCGGCAAGCAGGTGCTCATTGTTGAAGACATACTCGATACCGGCCGGACCACTGCGGCGCTTTGCAAACGGCTGGAGAAGGACCGGCCTGCGCGTCTGGCCTTGTGCACACTGCTCGACAAACCGGCGCGCCGCGAAGTACCCGTTTCAACTGACTACGTCGGCTTTACCATCGATGACCATTTCGTAGTAGGGTACGGGCTCGACTGGAATGAACGCTACCGACAGCTCCCCGACATCTGGACCCTTGAGGCGTAACCGTTCACGGGGTTCACACCTCATGCAAAGGAGACCGCATGAAGCCGGGGGTTGACGGAGGCAGCGGGGTACGCTATGGTTTCGAGTGGCGATGCGTTAAAAACCACCGGGGGGACGGTAGGTTCTGACGTATGGCCTTCCATGGACGCCGCAAACGGGGTAAGCGGGAGCGCGCTCGGAAACAGGTCCCATCGTGGTCTTGTCTGGGTGGGTCTAGGGGTGATTGTGTTGGTGGGCCTGCTGTTGCGCGTCTATCAACTCCCAAATGAATCGGCCTGGGCGGACGAACTCTATGCCGTGCGACCCCTCGGCGCGCCCACGCTAGCCGAGTATATCCGCCTGGAGCGGGCCGGCGACACGCCGATGACGCCGGTTTACTTCACGCTGGCCTACTATTGGTCGCGCCTGTCGTCGGAGACCGTGCTGTCCATGCGCATCCTCTCGGTCCTGTTCGGAATGTTGTCCCTGCCTTTGACGTTCCTGGTGGGCCGTCGCTTATACGGGACGCACGCCGGGCTGATCGCGGCTCTGGCCCACGCGCTGTCGCTGACACACATTTACCAGTCTCAGGAAATCCGCACCTATGGCCTCGCCACGCTACTG
>CAYRLQ010000088.1:0-14711 GCA_964425145.1 uncultured Nitrospiraceae bacterium | reverse complement strand
TGATTTCTGATAGGAGACCGTGGCCGCATTCATTGCGGTTCCCTTCAGTGCACAGTGCGTGGTGAGCGTAAGGAAGCGTGGTTCCATGAGCAAAGTAGCCGTTCTCAAGACAAAACCAGAAACCGTCATCGAAGATTACAAGCACCTGTTGGACCTGGCGGATTTCCAAGAACATATCCCGAAAGACAAGCCGGTCATTCTCAAGGACAACGTTTCCTGGCACTTCATGTATCCGGGAGCGAACACCACGCCGTGGCAGTTGGAGGCGGTGATCCAGTATCTACAGGCTCACGGGTATAGCGATATCTCAGCGGTTCACAATCAGACCGTGGTCATTGACGCACCCAAGGGTCAACGCCTGAACCGGCTCGATAAGATTTACGCTAAGTACGGCGTAAAGGAGCTGCAGAACTACGACCCGAATGACATCACGTGGGTCAAATACGAGCCCGAGGCCAACATGTCCGTCCTCGACAAGATCTATCCCGAAGGGATCATGATCCCCGACTACTTCTTGGGGAAGAGCATCGTTCACTTACCCACGGTCAAGTGCCACATTTACACCACTATGACGGGGGCGATGAAAAACGCCTTTGGCGGTCTCCTGAACAAAAAACGCCATTACACACATTCGTTCATACACGAGACGCTGTGCGACTTGTTGGCCATTCAGCAGGAGGTCCACACGGGCATCTTTGCGGTGATGGACGGCACAACTTGCGGCAACGGCCCGGGGCCGCGCTGCATGGTGCCTGTGCAAAAGGACTATATTCTGGCCAGTGCCGACTCCGTAGCCATTGACCGCATTTCCACGCACCTTATGGGCCTTGATCCCAGTGCGGTGAAATGCTTGGCAAAGGCGCAGGAACTGGGCCTGGGCGTTGGTAATTTCGACGAAATCGAGGTGGTTGGTGAAGACATCTCGAATGAAAACTTCGGTTTTGAAGTAGGCTCCACATTCGCCAGCAAGGTCGGCCACATCACGTGGTTCGGACCACTGAAGCGGGCACAAAAGCTCTTTTTCCACACGCCTATCGTTTATGTGTTCATTCTTGGCTCATATCTGTATCATGACTATTACTGGTTCCCTGTGAAGGGCAAGCCCAGGGTCCGGGAATGGATGAAAACGCCGTGGGGGCAGCTTTTCCAGACCTACTGACCTTCATAGCTGAGCGCCTGCCGATGAAAGCCATTCACGTCTCTTGACACACTCGCCGCTGCTCATGCAGAATGCTCGCACTTTATGAACGATAGTCCAAATACCATAGCCGTGCTCGTACGAGCCCTCCGAGTGTATCAGTGGCCGAAGAACCTGTTTGTGTTCGCGGCATTGATCTTTGCTCAGGAACTCCACCACCTCGACCAAACCTTCCGCAGTGTGGTGGCATTTGCGGTGTTTTGCGCTGCATCGAGCGCGACCTACCTGTTCAACGATGTGATCGACCTCGATATGGACCGCGCGCATCCCGAGAAGTGCAAACGCCCGTTGGCGAGCGGCGCCATAGGAATGCGCACGGTGATCGGAATGATTGGGGTGTTGGCGGTTTGCGCGCTTGCTGTGGCCGGGTTCCTGGGCATGCGGTTCCTGGCCATCGTGCTGTTCTACATGGCGCTCACCGTGCTCTACACGTTGGTGTTTAAGAACCTGGTCATCATCGATGTGCTGGTGGTGGCGGCGGGTTTTGTGGTGCGAGCCATGGCGGGCGCCATCGTGCTCGACGTGACTTTCTCGAACTGGCTGGTAGTCTGCACGCTGTTCCTGGCCCTGTTCCTGGGCCTGAGCAAGCGGCGCCATGAAGCCAGCCTGTTGCAAGGCGACCAGGCCAGGGCGCACCGCAGCGTGCTTCAACACTACACTGTGCCGTACCTGGACCATCTGATTGTCATCGTGACCTCGGCCACCGTAATCACATACACCATCTACACGTGTTCGCCCGAGGTGGTCAAACGCCTGGGCACGGACAAGCTGTATCTCACTTTGCCGTTCGTGATCTACGGCCTGTTTCGCTATTTCTATCTGGTCCATTACAATGACGCCGGCGGCGATCCCACCCAGACTCTCGTCAAGGACTGGCCCCTAGGACTGACCATTGTGCTCTACGGCCTGACTTCCATAGGGATTATTTACGGACATAGGCTCCTATAGCCGCCGAAGTAAGGAGGCCGCTGTACGCATGCAACGACGAGAGTCTCGAGAGTCTAAAGAGTTCGCCTGGTTCGAGGGCCTGGCCCTTTGCATGGCCGCTATCGCCACACAACTTTCCAGCGAGTTCATGAACCAGTGGGGCCTCTATTTCTACTCGGCGTCCCAAGGCGTTGGCCGTACCATCTATGTGGCCATCGAGCTTGTTTGGCTCATTTTCCTGGCCGGAACCCTCTGGGATGCCTTGACCGATCCACTTATCGGCGCCTGGTCCGATAAGACGGCGCCCCGGCCCGGCCTTTTACGCCTGATTCGTCCCCGTGGCCGGCGGCGTCCCTTCATCTTCTGGGGCTCGATTTTCATGACCTTCACCGCCATCGCCTTCTGGTACCCTCCTGTCGACGGTATCTCGAGCGCGAACCTCATCTACGGCACGGTTCTGCTTTGCCTCCACTGGACCATGTTTACGGTCACCGTCGTGCCACTCATCGCCCTCGGCCCGGAAATCGCCCGCACCAAACAGGCCCGCGTCCGCATCGGCACCTGGGTGGCCGTGGGCATGATCGTCGGCCTCGCCCTCGCTGCCGTCGCGCCCGGCGCACTCATCGTCCAGCTCGACCCCGCCCGCACCGAAGGCGGTTACTCCGCAATTGGGTGTCGACGCGTCGCTATAGTCTTCGCCTTCGTGTCCTTGGCGCTTTTCCAGCTCCCCGTGTGGCTCGTAAAGGAACGGCACGAGTCTAAGAGCGGCGCAAGAGAGCCTGCGCCGTTTCTCAGGGGCTTGGGCGATGCTGTGGGCAATCGCCCATTTATCACTTATATAGTCGCCGTCTTCCTATTCTCCGTCGGCTTCCTGGCCGTCCAGCGCGCCTTGCCCTATTGGGCCGAACTTGGCCTGGGCGGCGACGAAGGCACCGTGACCCGGCTCATGATCCCCTTTATCCTTACCGCCCTGGCCTCATACGCGGTCATTCCATTTGCCGCGCGGCGCCTCCATGCAAAGTGGATGATGATTATCGCATTCGTCATTATCGCAACGGGGCTGCCCTGCATGTATGTAATTGCAAAAGCCGACATCGGGGTCACGGCCAAGATGATCATGGCTGCCGTACTGTTTTCATACTGCGGCATTGGCCAGGGCATCATGTACGTCATGATCACGCCCATGATGGGCGAGTGCATCGATTATGACGAACAGCGCTCCGGCCGGCGGCGCGAGGCGCTTTATTACGGGCTCTACGGCGTCTTCTCGAAAGCCGGCATGGGTGGGTCCATCGGCATTGCCTGCCTCTCGATGTCTTTCTGGGGCAACTCCCTGGAAAATCCCGATGGGGTCTTTTGGGTCGGCCCCATCGCCGGCCTCTTCGCAGTTTGCGGGATCATCATACTGTTGTTTTACCCTGTTCTACACGTTACGCGAGAGCATGCGGATGAAGGGACGACGAATAGCTGATAGCTGACAGCTTTTTCAGGACAATGCCCGGGACATAAGCCGCCAGGCGATCACGATGAGCAGGATGCCCATGGTGACGCGGCGCCGACGCAGGGTGAGCTTCTCGTTCAAACGTTTGCCTAACGGCGAACCAACCTGCGCGCCCAGGAACACCAGCGGCGCCAGCGCCAGGTTCACCTGCCCCACGGTCCAGGGCAGTGCGCACATCTGCTCAGCGCTAAGATGTGCCGCCGTCGCCGCGATGCTCGTGGCAACCATGACCATGTTTGACAGGCCAACGACGCGTTCATTAGTCACCAGCCCTGCTAACAGCGCCAGTGGCACCAACACCGCGCCACCGCCCGTGCCGGTCATGCCCGATGCCACCCCGGCTGCCAGGCCGATCAGCACAGCCAGTTTGTAACGGCGGCGAACAGCGCCCTCGGCAACCGTCCTCGGTGCGATGAAGAAAGTATGCAGGCCGAGCAGACCCAGCAGACCCACGAATAGCCAGAGCACGGTTTTACCGGCCATCAGCCTGGTGGCCCACCCGCCGAAGTAGCCGCCCGTGATGGAACCCAACGCGATGACCGCCGCGAGGCGCCAGGGCGCATCCGGGTAGCCGCGGTTTAGGCGCCAGGCGTTGAGCGCCGCGATGAAGATAATGATGAACAGGCTCGTGCCCTTGGCGGTGTGCGGGTCCAGGTGGGCGAACTCGATCAGCGCCGGCACCATGATAACGCCGCCGCCGAGGCCCAATCCCGCGCTGATGAATCCCGCACCTGCGCCAAGGAGCACCATGCCCGCACAGAGAAAAAACAACCCCACAACGACCTCCTCAGAGATGCCTTCCACACCCCACACGCGGAGTGTAGCAAATCCAGCCGACCTTCCGACAGAACACGCTTGCTCCCGACGTTGGCAATAGGCTTTAATTCACTACAGGACAACTGAACCGACCGATCAAACCGTACGGTGATCTGTATGAACCGCCTATTCGGGTCATTATTCTTGGGGCTCCTTACACTACCGGGAGCGGTCTTCCTTCAATCTTGCCTGGATGCCGCAACGCCCGAGGCTATTCCCGTCTATACATACCAGGTCATCAACACCTATCCGCATGACCGACAGGCTTTTACCCAAGGACTGGTTTTCGAGAACGGCATTTTGTATGAAGGAACCGGGGGGCGTGGACGGTCCTCGTTGCGTAAAGTGGAATTGGCAACGGGTGAGACGCAATCACGCGTTGAGCTGGCCAAGCGGTTTTTCGGTGAGGGCGTGACGATTCGCGGTGACACGATAGTGCAATTGACGTGGCGATCTAATGTCGGGTTCGTCTACGCCAAAGACACGTTTGAAGTACTGCGAGACTTCGTATATCCAGGTGAGGGCTGGGGAATTACATACGACGGGAAGCGCTTCATCATGAGTGATGGCACCTCGACATTACGCTTCTTGGACCCTGAAACGTTTGAGGAAGTCGGACGAATCGGGGTAAAGGACAATGGCCATCCCGTGGCCAGACTCAATGAACTGGAATACATTCAAGGGGAAATCTATGCCAATGTATGGAAAACGGACCGCATCGCACGGATTGCCCCTCAGACCGGCCGGGTGGTTGGGTGGATAGAGTTGAAAGGACTTCTAAGCCTGGAAGACCGTAGCAACCGGGTTGACGTTCTCAACGGCATTGCGTATGACGCAGCGAATGACCGGTTATTTGTGACCGGGAAGTTGTGGCCTAAACTCTTTGAGATTGAACTGATCGCCCCAGAGTAAAACAGTAAAGTAATCGGGCGTGCCCTGGAATGGGTCCCGCGGGCTGGGACACGCGCAAGCGTTTTCGCCTTCAGTCACTTGACATGCTGCGGGGTAGTTGGGTACTATCTATTGCCGCTGCCGGATGGCCAAATGGTAAGGCGCCTGGCTCTGGACCAGGAGATTCTAGGTTCGAGTCCTAGTCCGGCAACCAAGCCGATATCGGCCTCCTGCCGCCGTGAAAGTCTTACGTGGCCCGTTCATCTAGCGGTCTAGGATGCAGGATTCTCAGTCCTGTCACAGGGGTTCGAGTCCCCTACGGGCTGCCATTGAAAATAAAGGACTTGATAGGGCAATTGGTCTAACCCGTAGTGTCAGAAACCGCAACCTAAACCAATAAGGAGGCAAGCTTATGTTTGCGAAACACGGTGCACTGTCTGCTCTGGCAATGATGGGTCTTTTGGGATGGATGTGCTCGAGTGCGGCCGTCGAACCAACCTACGCAGAGCGCTTGGGATGGCCGGCAGGGTCCAAGGTGGTGATTTTCCACATCGACGATGCGGGGATGTGCCACGACGCGAATATGGGCACGATCGAGGCGCTTGAGAAGGGCGTGGCAACCTCTGCGAGCATTATGATGCCGTGCTCGTGGGTGCCGGAGTTCGCCGAGTACCTCGAGAAGCACCCGGACGTTGACGCGGGTCTACACCTGACCCTCACGTCCGAGTGGGATAACTACCGCTGGGGCCCACTCGCGGGGAAGGCCGCCGTGCCGGGGCTCGTGGATAAGGAAGGGTGCCTGTGGAGCGATGTGCCCGACGTGGTCGCCCATGCCACGCCGGACGAGGTCGAGGCCGAGATCCGCGCGCAAGTGGACCGGGCGCTCACGATGGGTATCAAACCCACACATCTCGATTCGCACATGGGCACGCTGTTCCAGCCGACTTTTTTCCAGCGCTACTTGAAGGTTGGCATTGAGACGGGCATTCCGATCCTCATCCCTGGCGGCCACATGCAGTCCATCGGGCAAGAGGCCGACGATTTGATGGGGCAGCAGGTGCGGCAAATTGCCCGGCAAGTGTGGGACGCCGGCCTGCCGGTCGTCGACGACATCCTCGCGAACACTTATGACTGGAATAGCTACGATGAGAAGAAAACCAGGATGCTCGACGCGCTGCGGACGATGAAGCCGGGCATCACGGAGGTCATCGTACACTGCACAAGGCCTTCGGAAATGTTCGAGCACATCTCTACATCGGGCGAGACGCGCCTGAGCGACTTGCGTGTCCTGACCGGGCCCGAGGTCAAGAAGGTCATCGAGGAAGAAGGCATCATCTTGACCACCTGGCGCGAACTCAAAGAGCGGCGCGACAAAGTCGGCACCGCCGGCAAGGAAGAAGAATAACCGTTTACAGCGCGGCAAAGCCGCAGCCACAATCTGTGTCAGTCACGTTGACTTTCTGAGGGAAATTCTGCCGACAACTCGGCGGCTAAGGGTCATCCTGAGTGAGGTGAAATATCTCGGCAACCGGTTGGCCCGGAGCTGTTTGAGATTCTTCGCTTCGCTCGAAATGAGCCGTAGGTGTGGCTCCTGTCCTGGTGATTGCGCCGGAGCGGTGCTGTGCGCACCTATCGAGAAGGCAATCGGAATCGGAGGAAGCGCAGGATGTTGAAGTGTGCATGGATGACAGCAATCCTAATGTTATCCGTTGGCCCGGCGGCGATGGCGGAGGACTTGACGTTCAAGGCGCCGCTGGTCACGGTATTGATGCGCCGGATTCCGGAAATCCTCGATGCCTATGATCCGGAAACGGGCCACTTTGGCAGTGGCATCTGGATTTGCAACGATCAGAACAACATATATCCACTGGCGGTTGCGTATGCGTACGAGTCACCTGGAAGCAGGTACTACAAGGACCCGAAACTGCTTGGGGTCATCATGAAGGCAGGCGACGCGCTGATCGAGGACGCAGACGAGGAGGGCCGTTGGGAGTTCCGCAAGAAGGACGGCAGCACCTGGGGCATGATCCATATGCCGTGGGTGTATTCCCGGTGGGCGCGTTCTTTCGGGCTCATCCGCGACGACATGCCGCCGGAGCGCCGGGAGAAATGGGAAGCAGCGCTGATGCTGGGCTACAGTAGGATCGCCGAGCGCGCGCTCGGCCGCGTGCACAACATCCCGGCGCACCACGCCATGGGCCTTTACGCTGCGGGCTTGGCGCTGGAGCGCGAAGAGTGGCGCCGGCAGGCGGCGGACTTCTTGCTGAAGGTGTGCAAGGAACAAGCGGAAGGGGGCTACTGGTCAGAGGGCAGCGGCCCCGTGGTGTCTTACAACTTCGTCTACACGGATGCCTTGGGCACGTACTACGCCATGTCGAAGGATGAGCGCGTGCTCGGGCACATCGACAAGGCCGCTGTGTTCCACCGCCGATTTACATATCCCGATGGGGCGAGGGTCGAGACCGTCGACGAACGTAACCCCTATCACCCCGGCGTGACGCCGGGCAACGTGGGATTCACGTTCACGCCGGTGGGCCGCGCCTATCTGCGCAATCAATGGGCCAACCACCCTTGGGACCGGTTTTCAGCGGACTACATTGCCTCCCTGCTCTTGTACGGCGAGGAGGGGCCCGTTGCTGAGGAGCCCCCAGGGGCGTCGGGAGCCCTGTTCGTGCTGCGCGAGGGCGGTGAAGGGCGCGCCGCCACCCTGCGCCACGGCCCGTGGTTTGTGTGCGTGTCGGCGTATCACGCGCCCATTCCCCGAAGCCGCTGGATACAGGACCGGCAGAACCTCGTCAGCATTTACCACGATGAGGTCGGGCTGATCCTCGGCGGGGGTAATACGAAACTCCAGCCCGCATGGAGCAATTTCACCGTCGGCGAGATGGCCCTGCTGCGCCATGAAGCGGGCGATGAGAATCCGGACTTCCTCCCGAAGGGCGAGCTGTACCACGTGCCATCGAGAGCGGTCCTGGTCGAGAAGCCCGAGCTCGGACTTGATTTGGCCTACGGCGCCGAGACGTGCCGCGTCCGGGTACAGCCCAAGGATGCACGTTCCATCGAGTACCGCATTGCGGCAACAAGTCAATCCGGCCTGCCCGTGGCCGCGCACCTGACCTTACTTCCGCATTTGCAGCAGCCGCTCGAGACCGGCGGCGGTCAAACAACGACTATCGGCGACGAGCCGGTAACGCTCTCCGCGGACGAGGTCGGTGGCAGCGTGACTTACGGGGGATACCGGGTGGTTGTGCCGGAAACCGCCTCGCTCCACTGGCCGGCGCTGCCACACAACCCATACCGGAAAGATGGCCGAGGCGACCTCACCGGGGCCCGCATCGAGGTCCGCATTCCCTTCGATGCGGCCCACGCGGAGCACACGGTGCTCATCCATATCCTGGAGCGACGGAGGTCCGCGGATTGATGCCGACGATGATTTCGGCCCCGTGTCCTGGCTCCCCCAGCTATTCCGCTGAAGCATCCTAACCCGGATGTCTAGGGTTGATGCGATTCTCCACGGATAGCTGATAGCTTTTTCAGGTTGTAATCCTATGGGCGTCGTCGCCGGCCGGACGCGACGTCGACTGGGGCATAATTGTCCGTGAGGACTCGCCCAGCCCCTGGGACGCTTTGCACACGGGAGAATTGGGTTAATCGCCGCTCGAGGTTCGGGAAAGTGGCGAGATGCTGACTTTGGAGTGAAAGGACCAGGTCCTTCAACTGGGACGCGGTAAGGGGATGTTGCAACCATGGACCCCCAGGCCACCCCACCCCATTCTTGGTGCCGTTGGGGGCAACTTCTCCGAGGTCGATCTTCATGGCCGCAAAAACCGTATTTTGACTGGTCCTGGCCCGAAACGCGTACACGGCTTGGAAGACCTGGCTCAACGTGGTCATCATGTCCCGGACAATACCGTCATTTTCACCGCGATAGGTTCCCATGACGTTGTAGACCAGGCAACCGCCGTTCTCCATCTTTCCCCAGGCAATGTGAAAGAACTCGACCGTGACGAGGTGGTAGGGCAAATATGCGCCGTAGGGACCGGAGCCGTAGGCGTCAACGATGACGGCGCCAAATTTCCCTCGAGTGCGGCGGAGGTAATTCCGCCCGTCGCCGACAGCGATTCTCAAGCGCGGGTCCCGGGGTACGGCGAAGTATTCCCTGGCCACCTGCTCCACCATCGGGTCGATTTCCACAACCTCGATCTGCATTCTGGGATAATACTGCAGGAAACTCTTCGGGCCAGTGCCGCCGCCCAGGCCTATGAACAGGGTCCGCTCAATCGCCGGATCGAAGACGAGCGGCACGTGGAAGAAATCGGTGTATTCAAAGCCCCCCGAATACGGGTCCGCCAGGGACATGGTCGATTGCGGGGCGTTGTCAAAACGCAGCAGACGCTCCACCCGCACATCCTCTATTAAGATATGGTGGTGGGCGCTGTAGTTGTCGAAAATGACCTCCGCGCCTGCGGGACAGGCCGCGAGGAGCACTATCAATGCCGCCGCGCGCGGTGATTTTCGCAGCCTCGACAACAGCCCGGGCAATAGTACCGCCCCGCCAAGCGCCACCAGCGTCATTGACATGCCGTAAAGCGTTTCGCGCACGCCCCACCGTGGCAACAGCACGTGCGCCGTCATAAGGGCCCCGGCGATGCTGCCACCGGTTGAAAACGTCGCTATCCAGCCCGCAGCCGAACCTACCCGATCGAGGCGCCGCACGTGGAGCCGAATGGCCTGCGGCAGCACCGTTCCGAGAAACAGGAAGGTCAGGAACGACGAAAAGCCTGCCGCAAAGAATGGATGCCACGAAAGTGCCGCCTCAACATCGAGAAGCCGTTCGCCGATCCAGACGGCGAGCAGCTCCATGAAGAATCCCAGCAGCCCGGCGAGGCCCAGCATGAGCCCGAGAACCCGCCAGGAGCGATACCTGTCGGCCAACATCCCCCCGATGGCATAGCCCGCCGCAAGGCCGGCCAGGCAGACGGCAATCTCCGACGCCCACACATCGAGGGAACCGCCGTAGTAACGCTGGAGGAACCGAACGGCCAGGAATTCATAGACCATAACCGCCCCGCCCGAAACAAACACGCACCCCGCGAGGACGGCGCCGCTCACCATCGGCCTGATGCGCGCCCCGCCTTCCTCAACGCCATGGGTTCCTTCTTCCGCTCGCAAGGTTTCGCCTCCTGTATCACCGCTGACGACCTCGTTGTCGAACCTGGCCCTCTAAGTACAGCTCAACACAAACGGGGTTACACCAAAGACTCGATGGGTGCCACGCTCAAACTCTGTTTGAGCGTGCTTTGAGACCCGCGCTTTCTTGCCCGCCAGAGGCGGGCTTGTCCCGGAACACGGACAAGAGTTTGTCCGTGGCACCCGAATGTGCATCCTTTATTCTGTTGAGCTGTACTAAGGCCGCAGACTGCGGCCCAGACCGTCGCAATTGACCTTCGCAAACGGCTCAGCAGGAGCTTCGCCCTCCCTGGCGTCTTTGAGCCACTGCAATGCGAGGGCACGTCAGCCCCGCGTTAGTCTTCGATGATAAAGCCGTGATATAGGCCCATGTAGTAAGGCAGGAGAAACGCTGCACCGTCGGCCAGTTGCCCACCGCGGCCGCCTTGGTCCAACTGCCAGGGGTCGTGATTCCAGTGCTCCACGTGACGCTCGTCGATGGGCAGCACCTTGCCGTTTCGGCGATACCCCTTGCCTCGGGCGCCGTCCTCCCTGGTATAGGGGGCCAGCGTGAGGATGTCCTTCCGGTGGCTGTTCCGCAGCGCCCAGTCAACACGGTCCAGCGGAAAGCGTTTGAGCGTGTCCACGGAATCCTCGAGCCACGGGCCTCGAGGTGTCAGGTCTTGAACGCCCCACGGGTCCGTGAACGTCTCTCCAGAGATGCTCGCCGCACAGATGAAGTTGAAGAGCGGATTCAGCTCCGGTTCCTCCAAATGCCAGTAGTTGTACAAAGAAAGGGCGTATATCTGCCGCAGTTCCGGGTCATTCTCGTACTTCAGCAGGTTGTAATAGCCCATGAAGGCCATCTCATCGTCAGATTGGTTCCCCGATCCAGGACCGTTCTGCGCCTTCGGATACATGACGTTCATCGCATAGCCGTGGTCCTCGATGAGGCCCCGGGCCGCCTGTGCGTATTTCGGGTCTCCGGTCATGTGCTCGGCCACCTTCAAGTACGAGAGGATGCTCAGCGAGTTGAGGCCGCGTTCCATCCACCAGGCTGAATCACGGTTGAAGGTCTGGGGACCGAACCGGGCCCACCGCGTGGGCTTGCCGTCCCAATCCACCAGATTGAAGGCGTGCGCGATGAGGTGGTCGGTGAGCGCCTTGACATGCTCGCGCACCCGCGCCTTTTCCGCTTCGGTGTCGGCCGCCAGACCGTAATACGCGGCGTAGAAGAAGTAGTGGCCGTCGAGTTCGTCCGAGCTCGTGTCCGACTTCCAATACCAATGGCCGTCTTCGCTCTTGGGCCAGCGGGGATCGATGATCTTCCACAGCCCATCCTGGGTCTCTTTTGTCCGCTTGTCCCGTTCCACACGGCCCTCGTTGGGATCGGGCCCGCTGGTGGGAAGGATCGTTCGCGCCACAAAACCCGGCGCTGCCACATGATCACCGCCCTGCGTAACCGTGCCCAGGAAACGCAGGGCCTCGAAGGCCGCCTTGGCTCGCTTCTTGGCAAGTGCGCTCCCCGTCGCCGCGTACGCGAAACATTCACCCGCGCCGTACATACTCGTCCAGAGCCCGTCGTTGTCGCTGTCTCGTTGCACCCACTCCGTCTTGTCCCCGGGCCGGATGAGCCGCACGGCGTCCACATAGCCGTACGGCGTCCGGCGATGCCGGGCGTCGATTTCATCTTCAAAGAACTCGGCCTTTTCGGCAAGGGTCGTCGTCCGGCGCTCAATGAGGCCGACCCCGTTCGCCGTGGCAATCCACGCATGGCCCGCCCTCGCTACAGCGATGTCGCGCACATCGTCATTGGGTAACCACCGAAGCCCCTGGCGGTAGGCCCAATGGGTCCCGTCGTAGCGAACGGCTCCCATCTCGGTACCAAACCAGACGACGCCCTCCTCACCACCGGCGGCCGTTGTAAAGTCATCGTAGGGAAGCCCCTCGTAACCCGTGTACAGACTCCACTCGTTGTCGAGACAGGCTACGCCCTCAGGGGCGGCGCACCATAAACGGCCCAGGCTGTCAAAGGCCACGCCGCGGACGTCGCGGAGCGCCCAACGGCGCCCATCCTGATGAGGGATCAGTGTGTCCCATTGCCCGGAGGGACTTCGCACAAAGAGCCCCGACCGGGCCCCAACGGCCACCTGCTCCTGCGGTCCAACGGCGACCCGGTTCACCCACCTGTCCACGCCGAGAAGCGCGTTGAGCGCTTCTTCCGGAACGAACTCGCCCACACCTAGTGTGAACAGGCCAGCGTCTGACCCTACATAGACGGCCTCTCCGGCAGCGAGGTCGTGCACTATGCCTTCCAAGAAGACTGCAATCGGCTTGACCCTCTCGCGGCCAACGCGGTACAACACACCGCCCGAGGCCGCGAGCAGGTCGTCGCCGTGCATCGCCAGCGACACGACTGGCTGTGGCTGCAGACCCTCGAGCTGATACCACTGCCCATCCTCGAATCGGGCCAGGCCCAGACTCGTGCCGGCGTAGACCTGGTTCTGCGGCGTGACGGCAATTGAGAGCACGTCATTACCAGGCAGGCCGTCGGCGGCGTGATAGGCAGTGCGCACCTCCGCTTTGAAAGGCCCTACGCGCGCACCTTTACGCTCACCGACCTCTGCAACTGCTTTGAGACAGCCGGCCGTGATGAAAACGGCCGCGACGAGCATTGCGATTACAACAGAAAGCCTCATTGGGTTTGACCTCCACATCATTTGAAAAAAAGAGCGCTGTCACTTTATGGCCAGCACTCCCGATTGACCTTTCCTTGGGTATGTTAACCGCCTAGTAACAGCGGGCAGCGACGCTCCTGAGGGTCAGCCCTGCGCCGGCCAAGAGAATTACGCCCAGCAAGACCCTCAGGGACCATGGGCTCGACGCAGGAAGCGTGGCGCCTTCGTCAAACAGGGGATTCAATCCAAGGGCTATCTCTACACTATCCAAAAGGCCGTCCCCGTCGTGGTCCGTAGTCGCATCCGCCTCGTCGAGATTGCCCCAGTAATCGTACTCCGCGTCATCACGAATGCCGTCCATGTCGGTATCATCCGTGATGGCAATCCGGGTGAAGGTGCAATCGTAACCCAGGAGGTCGGTGGCCGACCGACCGGGATCAATCCGGAAGCTCGTAACAAAGCCTGTCCAGGGGTCTCTGTCCTCCTGGGGAGGCGCCATGTCAAAAATGACCGTCTGATCGCCGATATTTGGGGTTACGGGAAACGTCCGCGAGTCGGGCTCGTTGTAACTTTCACCATTGTCGAAAAAAATCTGGAACTGCTGGTCTCCCGCGCCAACAGCCGCAGTAATGTTCAATTCCAGAACCAGCCAGTGCTGACGTGCAGTGTCGATGCTTAAGCCGGCCGGGCTCACCAGTATCGGATCAAATGGATCTGGCGCGGGATCGGAGTACGTGAAAATAATCGTCCCTGCGGAAGCCTCGAGCGAACCGCTGCTGCCCACAGTCCACCCCTGCGCATCGTTGTCGAACGAGAATTCAACGGCGCCAACAGACGTGCTTACGACGAAACCCAGCACTAGAATGGTTAAAAATGTCCGCGTTTTCATCTCACTCCCTCCAGTTCATGTTCGTGAATCTAAGATACCTGAACCTCGGTTCAACACCATACCGCAAACTATTCTATTCCCATCACCTGAACCTGTCAAGACGGCCATTCCGGGAGGCGCCATCCTGCTCGCCTCGAATCGGGCACGAGGCACGGAGCACGAAGCACGAAGCACGGCTCAGGCAGGTTTTTGTGCGATAACCAGGTAGCGGTCGGGACGATTCTCGAGGTGGGTCAGGTGCAGGCCGGCTTCGCTGATAAGGGCCTTCATGTGCGGGTCGTCGGGCAAGGTGTGGCCGCCGACTACGTCGCCAACGGAGCGGTGAAGCGCATTGATGGCCTCGCGGCTCTGGCTGTGACAAATCACGAGCCGGCATCCCGGTTTGAGGGTCCTGGAAAGTTCCGCCAAACCTCGGTGCTGATTGCTGAAGTGCGGGAAAACGCTATAGCAAATGATCCAGTCGAAAAACGCGCTTGCGATGGGGAGGTCCATCACGTCGGCCTGAAGGCAGACGATTCGGTGGCTGCCTCCCCTCGCCTTGGCCTGCCGAAGCATTTCCCATGAGAGGTCGAGGGCCACAATCAGGCCTTCCTCGCCCAGGCTGGGCGCGTTGCCGTAGATCGTGTGGACAGCGCGATGAAA
>CAYRLQ010000087.1:0-14760 GCA_964425145.1 uncultured Nitrospiraceae bacterium | reverse complement strand
GATTGCTTCGCTACGCTCGCAATGACGCGAGGGCAGCGCTCGTGCAATTTTTCCGTCAATATGCGGCATTATTTATGACGTTGTATATAGATCAGCCCAGGGCAGCGCCCTGGGAAAAAGACACCATCGAATACCAAAGCGCTGAAAGTGCGATCTAAACTTCTTTAGGCCGCCCTTTCAGGTCTTGGGTTTTGTTTGTCCCGCAAACCCAGGGCGTTGCCCTGGGCTGATCTAGAGACGCGCTTTCAGCGCTAACACGCACACGGCCTCTGGTGGCCGTGAACGGTTACTCCGCCACAGCTACGCAAGTGACGACTAACTCCGCTTGATGCGGGGACCGTCGGGGGAGTCTTCGATGATCCAGCCGTCTTGGGCGAGCTGATCGCGGATGGCGTCGGCGCGTGGGAAGTCTTTGTCGCGGCGGGCCTGTTGCCGCTCTTGGACAAGGTCCAGGACGCTCTGCGGAACGGCTTCGTCGGCCAGGCTGGGGAAAAGGCCAGTTACGGCATTGAGCCTATCGAGGAGGGCTTCGGCCTGCTGCGCACCCTGGGCACCGAGCGTGTTGTGATCGATGAGTTTGTTGGTGTCGCGGATGAAATCGAACGCCGCCGCGAGCGCCGCTGAGATGTTGAGGTCATCGTCGAGGGCTTCGGCGAATGCCATTTCGCAGGCACTGATCTCTTCCGCACCGGAGCCGGCGCCCTGCACATCTTTGAGGTAGCCTGCAACCGGGGGCGGCTGTGCCATACGTGAGGTCTCGTAGAGGTCTTTGAGGCGCAGTCGGAAGTCGCGAATCCGCCGGAGCGATTCCTTGGCGGCCTCAAGTGCGTCGAAGGCGAAGTTGTTGGGCATCCGGTAGTGGGTGGCCAGCAGCACCCACCGAATTGGCAGCGGCTCGTAGCCCTTCTCGAGCAGGTCACGGAGTGTAAAGAAGTTGCCGAGGGACTTGCTCATTTTCCTGCCCTCGACGATGAGGTACGCGTTATGGACCCAGTACCGCACAAAAGGTTTCCCAGTGGCGCAGGTCGATTGGGCGATCTCATTTTCGTGATGGGGGAAGATGAGGTCTTCGCCGCCGCAGTGAATGTCGAAGGTTTCGCCGAGGTACTTCATACTCATCACGGAGCATTCGATGTGCCAGCCGGGGCGGCCTTTGCCGAGCTCGGTGTCCCAGTAGATATCCCCGTCGTCCTCCGCGTAGGCCTTCCACAAGACGAAATCACGGGCGTCTTCGGAGTCGTACTCGTCGGCGTCCACGCGGCCGCTGGCGCCGGCCCGAAGTTGGGCAATGTCGAAGCCGCTGAGCCGACCGTAGTCGGGGCAGGTGCTTAGCCTGAAATAGATACTGCCGTCCTGCTCGTAGGTATGGCCCTTGTCGCGCAGCTTCTTGATCAGCTCGACCATGTCCTGGATGTGGTCGGTGGCCGCGGGGCAATGATCGGCGCGTTCGATACCGAGGGTGTCGAGGTCCTCGAAGAAGGCCTGCGTGAACCGGTCCGTGAGGTCTTTGCGTGCTTCACCCGTCTCGCGGCAGGTCCGGATGATCTTATCCTCGACATCAGTGAGGTTCATGACATGGGTAACCTGGAAGCCGCGGTATTTGAGGTGGCGCTTTAGGAGGTCCTGGGCCACGTAGGCGCGGAAATTGCCGATGTGTGCGTAATTGTACACCGTCGGCCCGCAGGTATATATGCCGACTTCGGGCGGATTGAGCGGTTCAAACGGTTCTTTCGTCCGCGACAAGGTATTGTAGAAGCGAATTGCCATGTACATTCTCCGACGGTTACTGTGCTTGATTCGATTGCCCAAGACACGTGACTGGTTCCTTATGCAAACAGTGCGTTGACGAACTCTTGGGCATCAAAGGGCTGGAGGTCCTCGATGGCCTCGCCGACGCCAATGAGCTTGATGGGGATGCCGAGCTGCGTTTGAATTGCGACGACGATTCCGCCCTTGGCCGTGCCGTCGAGCTTGGCCAGCACGATGCCCGTGACGTTGAGCGCCTCGGTGAACAGCCGGGCCTGTTGCAGGCCGTTCTGGCCTGTGGTGGCGTCGAGCACGAGCAACACCTCATGGGGTGCGCCTGGGAGGAGCTTACCGATCACGCGCTGGATTTTCTGTAATTCCGCCATCAAGTTGACCTTGGTATGCAGCCGGCCTGCGGTGTCGACGATGAGGTAGTCCACATCGCGCGCGATGGCTGCGCCGGTGGCGTCGTAGGCCACCGCGGCTGGGTCGGCGCCGTCCTGGTGCTTGATGAGGTCCGCGCCGGAGCGCTCGCTCCAAATGGTCAGTTGTTCGATGGCCGCGGCACGGAAGGTGTCAGCGGCAGCCAGAATCACCGACTTGCCCGCCTGGGTGCGTTTAGCGGCAAGCTTGCCTATCGTCGTGGTCTTACCCGATCCGTTGACCCCTGTAACAAGCGTCACGTGCGGGTGGGGCGCGTCGGGTACTGCCCAGGTCAGGGCGTGGTCGCCCGGTTCGAGGAGCGCGCACAGTTCGTCTTTCAATACCTGATAGAGTTCCTGGGGGGTTTCCAACTTTTGTTCCGAGGCGGTGCGCTGCATATCCTCGATCAAGGCGAGGGTGGTTTCCACGCCGATGTCAGCTTCGATCAGGATCTCCTCGATGTCTTCAAAGACTTGGGGGTCGATGCATGACCGCCCGGTAAAGACCGCCTTGACACGGTCGGAGAGTCGGGTGCGGGTTTTGCCCAGACCATCGCGCAACCGCGCCAGAACGCCGCCTTGCCTTTCTTCGGTCATGTTTATGACTCCATGGTTTTCAAGCGTGGGATCCTACCACGGCGCAACATACACGGACAAGCCGAATAGGAAAACGCCGTAAGGTATTTGTGGGAAGTGGGGTGTTTGCCTCTCAGGACGGCGCGGCGTACTCGTGCGGCAGATTAAGGGGGGGACTGGCATTACTCGACAAACGGCACGCGGTACGCCATGGCTTTATAGGTGGAGTCGCTGTAGTCGCTTCCGCCGAAACACTCGAGCCCATTGTTGTCGCGCCGCAAGGCAAGCCCATAGGCGACATAGTACTCCTTGTCGATCCGGACTGCGGCGGAATCTCGCGCCACGGGCTGGTCCGCAGCTTCAAGCCAGGCATCGCCGCGTATCTCGACATTGTGCTGGAGTTTGGCGACGAAGCTCAGCTTTTCACCTTGCTGGCGGACCAAGACCTGGCCGACCTCGCGCCTGCCAAGGACCGGGTGATCCTGCATCAGCACGTAGCGGCCGTCGTACATGTCGCCCATATGTGGTTCCGTGACCGCCCGCTCGACTTCCTTTTCGGTGATCGGATTAGCCTCGAGCTTCCCGAGCAGTTCGTCGTACATCTTACTGCTGGGGCCTGTCCAGAACATGTGAGCGTTCGACCCGCTGGGCATTTGAATGCTGATAAGGAAGTCTTCGACCTTCGAGATGTTGGTAGCCACCCAAACCACAATGAGGATGCCGAGCAGCGCCAAAGCCTTCGACAGCCACCCAGAACGCTCGCCTCCGATGGTCGATGTGCCAGCTAACTGCGCCGCGGCCAGGCGCGTCTCGCGCTGTTCACGCAGATTGTTGCCGCAGGTCTTGCACAGCAGCGTGCCCTCGGGGTTTACCGTGGCACATTTCACGCACACTGCATCCGCGTCAAAGGCCGGCTGCCGCGCACTCGTTCCGCTGACCGATTCAGAACCTTGGTTCGCCATTGTCTTCACCATCCTCCAGGTGGATTCTCGCACAATCGCCCGGCTGTGTCCAGTTATTTCTTTTCCATGCACCGCGGCTGAGACTTCGGTATGCAGGAATCCCCTTTTGCCACGCAGGGCGTGCGTTTCCCGCGCGCACGATAATGACTGCTGGCCCGCGCCGGATGGCTAATCGTAGATGAGCACGCGGGTGCCGCTGGGGCAGAGGCGGAAGACGGTTTTGGCATCGGCGGGGCGCATGCGGATGCAGCCGCGGCTCATGTTGCGGCCTATGGACTTGGGTTCGTTTGTGGGGTGTATGCCGTAGCTTATGGCATGGGCATCGGTCCCCAATCCCATCCAATAGTCGCCGAGCGGATTGCGCGGGTCGTCCGCCTTGACCACCTGACCGCGGTTGTACCAGTCGGGATTGCGGATTTTGTTGACGATTTGGAAGGCGCCTGCGGGGGTCGCGCCGTCCTGCCCGAGTCCTACCGGAAAAGCTTGGATCGGCTGTCCATCGAGGTAAATCGTCAGCACATAATCGCTTTTGTCTACGACGATGCTCAGCTCGTGGGCAAGGGCGAGACTCTCCACGGGTTTCAAGACCGGTGCGTCTCGCAGAGGTTCGACGGGCATCGGCCGCAGGCCGCGTTCGAGCAGCGTGGCCTCGAGTTCGAGTGCGGCATAAATCCAAGGCTCGGGCACCCCTTGGACGACTTTCAAGGCCTTGCGCACCAGGGCCAGCGCCAAGGCAGGCTCGTCCTGCGCAGCCAGGCTCTGCGCATATCCCAGTCGGACCAGAAATTGTTCAGTAGGGGATGGGAGGGTGGCCAAGGACTCGTGTGGAGTTTCGCCTTGCTGTGCCAGGGCCAGCCGAAACGTTCGCGCCGCGTAGTCGATTCGGCCTGCGGTAAGGTATTGCTGCGCGCGTCTGAGGAGTTGTCGCGGCGACTCGGCGTTGCCCGAGTGTTTGGACATCTCTGGTGATTCCACCAGAGCCGAGCGATCTTCAGAGCTGGCCCCACGCTGCGCCGTGATGGGTGTCCCGGGGTGCGCCGCCCAGATGAGAGTCCGGTGGCCAATTGGTCCACCGAGCAACAGTAGTAGAAGAGAAAGGAAAATGACCCACGCGACCTTACGCCGGGATTTCGTCTGGTCCTGGTCCGCTCCCGCGGGCGTACGGGCAGGCAGCTTAGAGCTCTTATTGCGTGCCGTTAGCCGAGGGCCGGCCATCAGCGTCCCTGGTGACGCCACGCGAGTGCTGGCGATGGGCCTTGTTTTGAGCGCCAAGTCTCTCCAGAGAGGCATGTGTATGCGCACGCCCATGGCGAACTCGCCAGTGCCTAAGTCCGCGACGCGAACGACGCGGCCGCGCATGAGAATCGCCCGACTGGCCGGGTCGCCGGGTTTGGGGTTTAGTTCGATTTCGGCATACGTGTCCGGGGGTTCGGGCTGGAAGGTGCGGATTTGCACGCCGGTAAGGCTGATGTCGAGCGCCGTCCCTTGACGCAGCAATCCCGGGCCGGCCAAGGCGATGAACACGGCATCGCGGAACGTTTTCACGCGGGCCGCAGCACGCCGTTCACGCGGCAACGCTTCCCGCGCCGCCTCTGCATCCCCGTGCTCCTGTAGCGCTTGCAAGGGCCCTCCATAGTCCACCTTGCGCCACCGTAAGCTGCGAAACGGCGACATCCTGAGCCTGTCATTCGGTCTGAGGACTGCCCGGTTACGGGGAATTGTATGTGCAGTGCCCATCACCAGGAATTATACCATAGGGGTAGCCCTTTTTCTGCGCGGCGATGCGGTAACGCAAACGGGTTCCCCTCCAAATCCTACGGGCCTGCGTCAAATTTGTGGGTTTTCATGCGGCGAAATCTTACTGTTGACGCTCCGGCTCATAGGTTTTATAATGTTGGGTGCGGGACAGTTAGTCATTATTTGACAAAGTGTTACAGCAAAGGTGTGTGGCAATGGACCAGGTTACGAAAGAGGACCTCTTCACCAGGCTTGAATCGACCATCGCCTCGTGGAACATAGAGGTAACGAACGCGCATCAGGGCCTGGCGCGCCAGATCGCGCGGGCTAAGGAACATCTCGATTCGCTGGTCAGCATTCTTTCGACACGCAGGACAACTTCGCCTACGCTGGCTGCGGCCAAGGCTAAGATGGAATCGCTTAAACAGGGTCTGGTACAGCGAGAGGCAGCGGCCGAGAAGGCCGTGTCGTATTTTGCCGAGATCGAGCAGGATTTGGCCGACCTGCGCGGGGATGTCGAAACGTTGCGCGCGCGCGAGGCTAAAGCGAGCTCCGCGGAGCGGGTGCTGACGGCAGAGCTGGAAACGCTTCGCGCGGAGAAGGGAAGCAGTGACGCAGCGTTGGCACGGACGCGCTCCGAGCTCGAGTCGCTCGAGGAGACGCTGGTCCGGCGTGATGCGGCCATTGTGGCGGCCAAAGAGCGTGCCTCGGAGTTGGAACAAGCGGCTACGGAGCGTTTTGCCAAGCTCGATGCGCTCCGGGCGCAACAGGTCCGCGCCGCCTCCGCGGAACGGATTCTTAGTGCAGAGCTTGCCGCTGCTGTGGCCGAAAGAAACGTAGCGAACGAAGCCCTGAAAGCCACCAGCAACAAACTTGAATCACTCAGCCAGTTGCTCGCGGAACGCGACGGCGCGGTCGACGCCGCGACCCACCAGGCGGGCCAATTGCGCAAGACAGTGGCACGGTTGCATGCTGAGTTACAGTCGCTGCTGGCCCAGGAGGCGCAACTGGCCGCGGCGGCGGACATTTCGGAGGAGTTAGCCACGGTCCGTGCTGAGGAAGCCGAACGTTATGAGACACTGAGCCCGCAAATTGAATCCCTAGGGCAGGCTTTGGCCGAACGTGATGCAGCGGTTGAAACCGCGACTCAAGAGGCAGTGCACCTTGAACAGCATGTTGAGGAACTGAACGCCGAAATCGGGCGCTTGCGTGCGAAAGAGGCTGAACGGGCCGCAGAGTTGGACGCGCTCCGTGAGGAGAAGGACGCCATAGCTATGGCGCTCGAATCGCTGAATGCAACCATGGGCAAGCGAGACGATACGCTCGAGATTGCCTCGCAACAGGCTGCGGAACTCGAGGAGCATATTGCCGCGCGGAACGCCGAACTCGACCTGCTACATGCCAAGGAAATGGAACTCGTGGCATCCGAAGGAGAGCTGGCATCGCAGTTCGAGGTCGCACGCAGCGAAAGAGATGTTGCAACGGCGGCCCTCGAGCAAGCCCAAGGGGAACTCGAAGCGATTCGTAGCGAAAAGGATGCCGCGTCGGCCTCACTATCGGAGGTGAGGTCTGAGCTGGAATCGCTCAAGGATGCCTTGGCCGAACGGGAATCCGCCCTCGAATTGTCGGCCCAGCAGATGGCCCAACTGGAAACAGACCTGGCCCAACTTAACGGTGATCTGGATGCACTGGGGGGGCGGGACCGCGAGCTCTCCGAGGCCAAGGAGGACCTGAGCAACCAGTTGCAATCGATGCGAGTCGATAAGGTTGAGGCTTCGATCGCGCTGGAGGAGACCCGGTTGGAAGCGCAGTCGCTCGAGCAAGCGCTGGCCGACCGCGAGACCGCGGCGGAAAGGGCTTGGCAGCAAAACCAGGAGCTCGAGCAGCGCCTTGCCACGCTTAGCCCCGAGCTCGATGAATTGCGGCTGGAAGCGGCCCGGACAGCACGCTCGGTCGAGGATTTGACGGCCGACCTCGATTCGGCCCGTTCGGAATTGGCCTCGGCACGCGAGACGGCGGAGAAGGCTGAAGAAATGGCCGGGCTTCTCGAGGCGGAACGCGCCCGGGCTAGGGATCTCGAGGCCCGACTCAAGGAGGCCGGTGGCGCCCCCGCGGCGCGCCCCGACGAAGCCGCCCAGCGCGAAGTCGTCAGTCTCCGCGCTCAGCCCGAGACCTTATCCCGTGCCAACGAGACCCTGACGCGCCCGGCCGACCTAGCTGCCGAGGAGCGCGCCGAGCCGATCGCGCTGGAGGCCTTCGACGAGAAAGGGCGGAAACGGCAGATGGGGCAAATTCTCAAGGATGTGGGCGTGATCACCGAGGAACAACTCGATACGTGCCTGGCCGAGCAAAAGAAATCCCGGCACCGCCGTCTGGGGGCGCTGCTTGTGGACATGGGGTTTACTACCGAAGAGATGATCGCGCGAACCTTGGCGAGTCAACTCAAGCTCCCGTTTATCGAATTGAGCCGGGAATTGGTCAACGCCAGTGCGGCCCAGCTCATCAATGGCCAACTTGCGTCGAAACACATGTGCATTCCGATCCAATCCTCACAGGACCGCTTGGTCGTGGCCATGGCCAACCCGCTGGATTTAATTGCGATCGAGGACCTTCAACTCGCCACGGAACACCAGGTCGAGCCTGTCGTGGCCACCGCCTCGGAAATCGCCATGGCCATCAAGCAAGCCTACGAGTAACCTTTCATTACTTTCACTTGCATGGTACCGGCACGTCCGGGCTGGGAATCAGGAACCAGCTCCCTTTGGGCGGGTTGTGTGTAGCTGAAGCGGGGTTCGGCGGGGGAGTTCTTCAGGATATGTGCGCGCTTGGACTCTGCCTATGAAATGGTTCACCAGTCAGGTAATCGGCTTCTAAGCGTTTACAGGGCGTCCTGCTTGATGCTTGCCGGACCAAGTGCTAGAATGATGTGTGCATGCCGCTCGCGCATAAGCGAGTTGGTAGCGTGGGCAGCGCAGATGGTATGCGCGCGTTGCCGGAGCAAGCGGGGTACGTTCCATGTTGCGGTGGAGTAAAGAGAAGAAACCCGACAAGCGCAAGGAAAGCGCACCTCCTACGCCGGCAGCGCGGCCGACTCCTTCTCGGCCGGAACCCGCGCGGCCTGCGGTCCCCGAACGGCCGCGCCACGCCGCCGCGCGGGAGTCTACTAAGCCAATGGCGGCCGTGCCCCAGACGCTCGAGGAAGTTCTGGTCGAAGCGGGCAGGATAACTCAGGAACAACTGGACCAGGCCTTGGCGAAGCAGAAGGAAACCGGGGCGTTCCTGGGACAGATATTGGTGGAGCTCGAGTTCATCGATGAGAACTCGCTTACATCTTTTCTCGCCAAATATTGCAAGATTCCCCACTTGAGCTTGCTCGATTATCTTATCGATCAAAGCCAACTCCACATGATTCCTCAAGAGGTCTGTCTCAAGTACCGGCTGCTCCCCATCGACAAGTTGGGCAAAAACCTGACGGTGGCCATGGTCAATCCGCTCAACCAGGAGGCCCTGGAGAAGGTCCGGGAGCTCTGCCCCGATCTTCGGATTAAGCCAATTCTCTGTGCATGGAATCATTATGAGACGGTGGCGAGTCGCATGTTCGGCGACAAAGTGAAACAGGCCGCTGAAGCTCCCGCCCAGGCGCCGCCGGAGCTTAAGCCCAAGCCGGCCGTGGAAGCTCCCGCCCAGGCGCCGCCGGAGCTTAAGCCCAAGCCGGCCGTGGAAGCTCCCGCCCAGGCGCCGCCGGAGCCTGAGCCCAAGCCGGCCGCCGAGAAATCATTTGATGATGAAGCGGTACTCAACGAAGTCTTTAAGGCCGAAGAAGCCGAAGCGGAAGCGCCCGTTGCCCTGGCTGCCTCGAAGACAGGTGAAGTTGGCAGTTCGATCATGCAGGAGGTCGTCTCCGTGATGCGCGACAGCATGCGTGACACTTACGCAATTCTCGCGCGCCGGATGGAATTGTTCCGCGGGCTGGAGCCCGAAGTGGTGGCCAGGATATTCTCCAAAGGCATGACGCTCGAGTTCGAGGCCGGCCACGCCATTTTTGAAAAAGGGGACGAGAGCGAGGAGCTGTATGCCATTCTCGGCGGCAAGGTGGACATTGTCGACGGGAATCGGCGGCTGGCCACCCTGTCGCGCGGCGATATGTTCGGGGAGATGGCCCTGGTTAGCAGCGAGCCACGCAGCGCCACCGCCGTTGCCGTCGAGACCACCAGCGTGCTCGTGCTGACATTCGACGTCTTCGAGAAGATCCTGCCCAAAGAGGCGGCCATCCAACTGCTGGTCAATATCGTGATTACCTTGAGCGACCGCCTGCGTACTGCCAATAACTATATCAACGCGCACCTGAGTGACCGCGCATAACAAGGGGTGCGCTGTGAGCTTTGCATTTTTCCTTACGCTGTGTCCAATCAGGAGTGGCGGCAATGAGTGAAGCAGGTGTGCGCGTGCTCGTCGTTGAGAGCAACGCCGAGGAACGGGAACACTATAAGGGGATTTTGGCCGGCGAGGCATCGGAACGTGGCTTTGACCTGCAGGAGGCCGCCTCGGGCAAAGAGGGGCTCAAGATATGTCGAGCAGAGCAGCCCGGCTGTGTGGTCATGGGCGATAAGCTGGCGGACATGGACGCGGCAAGGTTTCTGGATGAACTGTCCGATGAGGCCGGCCGCGTCGCCACGCCCGTGGTCGTCGTGCTGACCCAGCGCAGCCGCAAAGCCGTGAACACGATCATGGGGTGCGGGGCAACGGATTGGCTATTCAAAGATGAGACAGATTCGTTGCTGGGGCGTGTGGTGGGCTATGCGGTTGAACGCCGAGCTACGGAGAAGCGGTTGGGGGAGCAGCGTGTACTTTTTAAGGCGTTCCTGACTGGTGTGCCGGGCTTTCTGGTGTTGAAGAACAAGGAGCTGCGGTATGAGGCGGCGAATCCGGCGTTTTGCCAGTTCCTCGGCAAAAGTCCGGACGAGATCGTTGGGCAGACCGACCAGAATCTGTTTTCAAAAAAGGACGCGAAAGTACTCCAAGACGAGGATAATAAAGCGATGCGATCGGGCATCCCGCATACCGACGTGCAGGAGGTCAGCGCCCAGGGCGGCAGCCGGTGGCTCGAGATCGCGCGCAGTCTGCTGATCGATGATACCGGCGAAACGACGGGGCTGCTGTGGTCGGCGCGTGACATCACCGCGTTCAAACAGATGGAAGATACAGTTGGCGAGAACCAGGAGTTTTATCTGGCGTTTGCTAAAGATCAAACGGAATTGACCTGCCGGTTGAATCCGGACTCGACGTTCGCGTTTGTGAACGAACCGTTGTGCCAGTTCTTTGGGAGAGACCGGCAAGCTCTGCTGGGGCAGAGCTTTCTTTCCGTGCTGCCCGAAGCGGGGCAGGAAGTGGTGAAAAAACATCTGGCCGCGCTGACGAAAAAGAATCCGGTGGCCACGCTGGAACTGGCCGCTGTAACCGCCGGGGGCGATCAACGCCACCAGGAGTGGACTACGCGCGCGCTCTTTGCCGACGACGGAAACCTCGAAGCGTACCTGGCCGTGGGGCGCGACATTACCGCCGCAAGGCAGGCCGAGCATGCACTGGCGGAACACCAGCAGCGCCTCAAAGAACTCGAGCAGCGCGCTGACGAGGCCGATAAGCACGCCGCGGAAATCGACCAATTGTTGGGCGAGAAAGACACGCAACTTCAGCAGCTCAGCGAACAGGTCAAGGAATTGGAAAAGGGCATCCAGGATAATGAGTTGCGGCTGACCGAAGCGCTCAACCTCTTTCCGCTGCCGTTCTGTGAACTGGGCAAGGATACGCATGTGGTCTTCTTCAACCAGGCCGGTCTTGAAGCATTCGGGTATACGCAGAAGGAGGTCAGCGCGGGGCTCAACCTCGTTGACCTGTTCCACCCCGACGACAAGAAACAGGCCACCGAAAGCCTGGCGAAGACGGTTCAGGGGAAAACCGTCGAGCCCGGCGAGTACCGAATGCTGCTCAAGGACGGTTCGGAAACCACCGTACGGCTGATCTGTGGACCCATACTTCAGAAAGGGCAAATCGCCGGGTTGCGCTGCTGCCTGGTCAATCTGGTTGATCGCCAGTCGATGGAACACGCCCTCGCAGCGGCCGCGCAGATGGCGACTGCCGCGACGCATGCCACCTCGCTCGCCCGTAACGTGAATGACCTTATGGTGACGGCCTTGCAAAACATGGCCCAATCGGATGCCAAGATGACCGGTCCCGATTCGGCCAAAATCGAGGAACTGCAGGACGTCCTTCAGAAGGTCGGCGCCTTTGTGCAGCAGATGCGGATGCACCTAGAGTAGCTGTCAGCCTGATAGTCCGTGTCAGAATCCGCCTTCACTTCACGACGTCCACACTCTTGGAATTTAAGCTGATGTGCTGTAGACTCTGTTTTAAAAAGGAGCAGCGAGATGAAAATCCGGATTTACTTTCTCAGCATTGTCCTGGTTGGGGTTCTTGGCGGCTGCTGGCGCATCGAGCCCGGCCGCGGCCCGGCGCTGGACATCGACCCGCACGAGAACGGCTATGTCGAAGAGGTCGATGGCACTACAGTGCTCCATCTTAAGGGTTCACCCTACGAGATGGGGTATCAGCACGGCGCGCTTTTGCGCGACAAGGCCCGCGCCACGGCGGATGGGTTCGACAGCCTGATAGAACTTGCGGCGAAAGACACTGGTGTCCCGCGGTTCGTGTTCGATTTGACGCTCGATGTGGTGTACAGCCTGTGCGAAAAGCACATCCCGGAGCGTTACAGGCGCGAGATGGAAGGCCTGGCCGATGGCGCGGGCGTAGACCTCAAGCTGGTCCGGCGCGCCCACGTGATATCCGTGGTTACGGAGCGCGGCTGCAGCGTGTTCGCAGTGTTCGGCAAGGCGACCAAGGACGGCAAGCTGTACCACGGGCGGAATTTCGACTGGGTCATGGATGCCGGGCTGCAAGACAATGCGGCGCTTCTGCTCTACGAACCGGATAACATGGCGCCGTTCGCCTCGGCGGGCTACATCGGCATGATCGGCGTGCTCTCCGGCATGAATATGGAAGGCATCGCGGTGGGCCAGATCGGGGCTATCTCGAAGGACGGGCAGTTGCGCGGCATCCCCTTGATGCTCCTGCTGCGCCGGATTCTCGAGGAGGCGCATACCCTTGACGAGGCCACGGAAATCATCAAGACCGCCCGGCGCACCGTGGGTTACAACTATGTCGTGGCCGACGGGGACGCGCCCGATGCTCGTGCCTACGAAACCACGGCCCACCATTGCGCCATCTTCGGGCCGAACGACCCGAAGGAGACGGTCGAATACGCCCTGCCCGTCGAAGGTGCGGTGTTCCGCGCTGACGAGGCCATGGACCAGACCGTCCGGCGCTTCCAGAAATGCGCCAAGGGCTACCCGAACATGCCCTATGGCAGCAATTCCTACGACCACCGGTACAAGGGCATGGCCACGCGTATCCAGGAGAACTTCGGCAACATCGACCAGGCCATCGCGCTCGACATTCTCAAGGCGGTCGCCATGCGCAACGTCAATTTGCACAGCGTCCTGTGCAACGTGACCGACCGCGAGATGTGGGTCGCCCATGCCAGCGGCACCGAAGACGCCTGGAAACAGCCCTACGTGCACTACGACCTCGAGCAACTGTTCCTTCCGCCGGACCAGCGAGCGGGCAAATAGAATCGCGAACATGTACGAGACGCACTGCAATAAATGAGCTGACATTTACAGCGTTTCGAGAACACCCTATCCCAGCGCAACTTCTCAGGCCCGCGAAATCCAGATGATCGGGGAATGCTGTTCCCCGATCATACGGACGACAAGAAGCTCACGCTACTACTTCGGAGAATGCGCCGGTATAACCCGATCCCCAGTAAAATCGAATACGGACCGGGCTTACGGAACACTGTGATGACAAAGATTATTGAAGACCCGAACTTTCGCGACAGCGGACACTCGTACTTCTTGCAGGCCGCAGACCTTGCGGCTTTCCTCCTGTATCAAAGGTATGCGCCCAGCGATTTGCTCAGGCGACCAATCCTCGGCGAGCTTGTCCCAGACGTATCGCCGCAACGGCGGGTAGTCCAGGACCTGCGTGCGCACACAGGCCTTGCGATTTTGCTCATAGCGTTCCTGAGCGTGTTGGGCACAGTAACGATTGGGGGGGCACCCGACCGCGCCTGAGTTCTCGAGAAATGCTGGACCCGGCGCGGCCCAGGCGTCTAGCTATCGCCCGGACCGTCTCGCCGGTGCGCGAAAGGGCCTCGATTTTACCTCGCTCGATTGGTGTAAAATGGTGATACGACATCGTGGTTTCTTTCTGTGCATTCGGTTTTGGAAAAGACAGTGTACCGAATTGGACCACGATGTCTCCTTTTCTTCAAGGGCCGGGTCGAGTTACCCACATACCCACAGCTACTATGGTTACAACCAGCGTGACCGCTCAGCTGTGGATATGTGGATAACTCGACCCTCCGCTCTCAGCCCCAAGTGTTGCACTTGCAGTTAGAATACGCGGTACCATCCTTGTGCAACTAATCAGGAACGAGGTATTCCCATGGGAAAACGGCACTCCGCGTACTCTGCGTTGGAGAAACACAAAACGCAGAGGCGCAGAGTACGCGGAGCCCGCTGGGCAAGCAAACCATGTACGAGGAAGTCTAGCGGTGGATTGAAAAGGCACGCCTTCCTGTCGCGCAGATGTCGCCCCGTGTGATGAATTGCTGTTTCGTGTCACAAAGAGGTCAAGCTGTTTAGTACCCCTCGGTGCTTACGATACGCCATCTGTCAACTTCTTCCTTCTGCATCGTAACGTCGAGCGACATGCTGCCCATATCGCTGCTCAATGTCACAGGGCCTACCGAGGCCGTTTCGCCTTCAACGACTGTCTCGGCGTCTTCGAGGTCGGCCTCGACACCTTCCAGATAGCCCTCATCTATGGCCCGGCTGAGAAACTCGCGTACCTCAGCCTTGCCAGCACCACGTTCTCCTTCAAAGTCCTCGGAGTACGCAACCATCAACTTATCGAGGTCCTGCGCTTCCAAAGCTGCCTTCCAATCCGCGAGTACACCGGCTATGAGTTCCTCGTCGGTCGGTCCCTTTCCCAGGCCCACGCATCCGCAGAACAGCGCCACCAGCATGGTCACCGTCAAAACCGTTGCGATCGTTGATTTATCCATGTTTCATCCTTCCTTTTCCGTATGTTGCCAAGCACAGAGACAGCCTCGTGCCTGTTCGTGCTAATAGCATAAACATCCCCACTACTGCGGTCAACCTTTTCGCGGGTCGGTTGGGATGGCGAAGCTCCCGTTG
>CAYRLQ010000086.1:0-14834 GCA_964425145.1 uncultured Nitrospiraceae bacterium | reverse complement strand
CAAGACCATCGCGTATGAACTGTATGCTCAACTCGGGCAAGAACTCGCGGATTGGATCGTCGCGCCAGTGGGCGGCGGCGGGCTGCTCGGCGGGATTTGGCGCGGGTTGCTGGACCTGAAGCGCTTGGGCATTATCGAGCGAATGCCGCGGCTGGCCGGTGTGCAGGCCAGCGGTTGCGCGCCGCTGAAGAAGGCCATCGACAATGGCACCCCGTTTCTGGACACGTTGCGAGACCCCTGGCCGAACCCAGACACCGTCGCGGGCGGCATCGCGGATGACATCCTGTTCGATGGGCATACGGCGTTACCGGCCATTCGCGAGACGGACGGCGTGGCCATTGCCGTGGACGACGATGCGATCCTCGCGGCACAGAAACAACTCGCCGAGACTGAAGGCCTTCTGTGCGAGCCGACCAGCGCTGTGGTCACTGCGGCGTTGGGGCAGTTGCCCGATGTTGAGCCGGATACGCGCGTCTGTTGTATCATTACTGGAACCGGCTTCAAGGACCTGGCTGGGATTCAGGCGCGAATCCCTCCGCCTGTCCGCATCGCGCCCTCCCTCGCGGAATTGGAAGAGGCCGTAGTGTGAGGACGCAACGTCGGGTATTCTGGGGACAGTATACTTAATTCAGTAGGAAGCGAAAACCAGAACCAAAGACCAAGAACGACTGAATTAAGTATACTGTCCCCAGAATACCAGAATACCAGAATACCAGCGATGGAGGAGCCACAAAAGAAGATAGATGGAGAAGGCCATGAGTATTTCGCGATTGTCTATTGGTCTCGTACTGATTGTGGCAATGACGTGGTGTTGCGCGCTGGCGGGCTGCCCGAAACCGAACCCCGATGCCCCCGACGCTCAATTCAGCGCCGAGCCGCGTTCAGGTGACGCGCCGTTGGAGGTGCAATTCACCGACGAGTCGACGGCGCCGAATGGGCCTGTTACGACCTGGTATTGGACGTTCGGAGACCTCGCCTCAAGCGCGAAGCAAAACCCGGTACACACCTATGAAAAGCCGGGAACGTATGACGTGGTGTTGACCGTGAGTTACCCAGATGGGACCGACACATTGCGGAAGAATGATTACATCACGGCGACCGAGCCGGGTGCGGGCGAAGGGGAAGGCGAGGGCGAGGGTGAAGGGGAACCTGAACCCGGCGAAGTGCGGGCCTTTGCAGGGGTCGAGTTTGTCTGGGTGCCCCCGGGCTCGTTCGAGATGGGGTCTTGGCTGACACCCGGGGAAGTCGCCGACGCATATGGCGGATCGAGCGGCGATTTTGAGGACGAGCATCCCCGGCATCCAGTTACGTTTGAGAAGGGCTTCTGGATGGGCCGCTATGAAGTGACGCAGGCCCAGTGGAAAGAGGTCATGGGCTGGAATTATTCGAGATATTCTGGCGACAGTCATCCCGTCGAGAATGTGTCGTGGGATAATTGCCAAGACTTTGTCGAGGAGCTCAACAATCTGGATGAAGGCACATTCCGCTTGCCCGCCGAAGCGGAATGGGAGTACGCCTGCCGCGTGGGGCGCACAAGGGTGTTTTGTTACGGCGACAATCCCACGGATTTGGGTGACTGGGCCTGGTATAAGGACAACAGCAACTCTCGGACCCATGAGGTCGGGTCGAAAAAGCCGAACGATTGGGGGCTCTACGATATGCATGGGAATGTGCTGGAATGGTGTCAGGACCGCTGGCATGCGAACTACACCGACGCCCCGGAGGACGGCAGCGCGTGGGTTACGAACAGTCCCGACTATCGTATGCTCCGGGGCGGCAGTTGGTATTATGAGAAACACCTGCTGCGATCGGCGACCCGGTTCGACTACTTACGTGACGGCTACTACAGCGATGTGGGCTTGCGCCTGGTCCGCGAGTGATGCCGGGTGAGGCATGCTTGACTCGCCGCGCGCAGGCGTGCGAGAATCCTGCCCCACATCGAATAGCGAACGTGAGAACAACCAATGGCTGTGCGTCCGCGAAGGAGAAAAACCATGTCCACACTGGAAGGCAAGGTGTTGGTAGCTCAAGGCGGTGGCCCGACCGCGGTCATCAACCAGAGTATGATCGGCGTGGTGCTCGAATCGCGCAAGTTTCCGCAAGTGACGCGGGTCTACGGTGCATTGCACGGCGTGAAGGGAATTGTCAACGAGGATTTTCTCGACCTGACCGAAGCCACGACCCACAACCTCGAGGCTGTGGCCCAGACTCCTTCGTCGGGCCTGCTGTCCACGCGCGAGAAACCCGACGTGGCATACTGCCTCCAGATTTTCAAGGTCTGCCAGGCCCATGGAGTGCGCTACTTCTTTTACATCGGCGGGAACGACAGTGCAGATACCTGCCGCATCGTGAACGAACAGGCCGATAAGGCTGGGTACGAACTGCGGGTGATCCATATCCCCAAGACGATCGACAACGACTTGAAGGTCACGGACCATTGTCCCGGCTATGGCTCGGCGGCCAAGTTCGTGGCCCAGGCCTTTGCCGGGGTCAACCTGGACAACCGGGCCATCCCCGGCGTGTACATCGGCGTCGTTATGGGGCGCCATGCGGGGTTCCTGACCGCGGCGGCCTGCATGGCCAAGAAGTATCCCGATGATGGCCCGCACCTCATCTACCTGCCCGAACGTCCCTTTGCGAAAAAGCAGTTTCTTGACGACGTCCGGTCTGTGTATCGCAAGCATGGGCGTTGCATCGTGGCGGTGTCCGAGGGCATCGTCGACACGAAGGGCCGGCCTATCGCCGAGCAGCTCACTGCCGGCGAAAAGGATGCCCACGGCAATGTGCAGTTGTCCGGCACGGGTGCTTTGGGCGACTTGCTCAGTTTGTGGGTGAAGGACGCTACGGACATCAAACGTGTCCGCGCCGACACGCTGGGCTATCTCCAGCGGAGCTTTCTGGGATGCGTGAGTGAGGTTGACCAGTTCGAGGCCCGTGAGGTTGGCGAGAAGGCCGCCCAGTATGCGATCTGGTATCACCAAGACGGGTCCGTGGCGATTCGGCGCGTGGGCGATTACGCGGTGGAGTATTTCCTTACGTCGCTCGATAGCGTGGCGCGCGAGGCCATCAAGATGCCCGGTAAGTTTATTAATAAGAGCGGGAATTACGTCACCGAGGCGTTCAAGAACTACGCGCGGCCGCTCATAGGAGTGATGCCTGTCGTGGAACGTATCGCAGCGCCTAAGGTCGCGAAGATTCTCAAGAAATAGGCCTCTTGCGCGTCTTCAACGCCCAGTTGGCTTTAGTCGACCTTTTAGTGAGACCACCAGGCAACGGCGCGGCGGTAATTGTCACCATTTTCTAAGTACAGCTCAACACAAACAGGGTTACACTAAAGACTCGGTGGGTGCCACGCTCAAACTCTGTTTGAGCGTGCTTTGAGGCCCGGGCTTTCTTGTGCCGGAACACGGACAAACGAGTTTGTCCGTGGCGCCCGAATGTGTATCCTTTTATTCTATTGAGCTGTACCAAGGAGGCCAAGCCATGCTATTGACGCTATTCTGTGCCGCGCCATGGCTCTGGGCCGGCGCGGGGGATGCGGACCTGCCGGCGTTTCCGCGGGTGCAGGCTGTCCCTTTGCCCGATCAGGAAATCGCCTTCGAGATCGGTGGCGATGAGGTTGCGCGGTATCACTACGGCGCTGCCGCATCGAAACCCTACGTGTTCCCGCTGATCGGACCGGCGGGACGCCGCCTCACCCGGATGACCCATCCGCACGACCCACACGGCCATCGTCACCACCTCGGCATTTGGGTCGCCCACATGAGGGTCAACGGCGTCAACTTCTGGGAGGAAGGCGGTGGTGCGCGCATCCTTCACGACCACATCGAGAAGCTGACGGATGGTTCCAACGCAGCGTCCGTCATTGTATGGAATCATTGGCTTGCGCCCGATGAAAAAAGCTTGGTAGACGAGCGCCGGACCATCTCCGTCCGCGCGTTGGACGGCGACGAACTCTACCTCGACATTACGTTGGAACTGGCTCCTTCTGAGGCCCCGGTCAGGTTTGGGCAAACGCCCTTCGGCTTCTTGGGCGTACGCGTGGCCAAGACCATGAGCACCAACGATGGCGGTGGAATCATTCGCAATTCCGAGGGCGATGTCAACGAGGCGGAGGTCCTTTGGAAGCGCGCCCGGTGGGTGGACTACACCGGCCGTGTCACATCCAAGGAGCGCAACGGCATCACCTTCTTCGATCATCCGAGCAACCCACGGTTTCCCACCTACTACCATGTCCGGGGCGACGGCTGGATGGGGGCCTCGTTCTGCTATGCGGAGCCTTACGAACTCGGGCCGGGAGAAAACCTGGCCTTACGATACCGCCTCTACGCCCATGGCCCTGACGCTACGCCCGAAACCATCGAGCAGCATTGGCAGCGCTTTGCCGAAACTGAAGAATTTTAGACAGGACTCGAGTAGGGGGGTGCTTCAAAACCCCTCCGTGTATTGCAAACTCAGCGAACTGTTGTCTCTGCGTGGGTGGTCATCCTCATTCGTAGAATCAGGAGGACTCGCCACGTCCACCTTCAGGTCTTGGGTAAGGGCACATGATTGGAAAGCTGAAAAGCACCCAACGCCTTGCGTGGTGTTCTTGAGCCTTACTTGTATTACTGACAAACTGCCATGCTTTCCGTTCTTCCTAGTTCAGGTCAGCGGTCACAAACTGTGTGTCGCCGCTAAGGTAATCCCGTCTGTGCTCAGGCTCGAATCAGCCTGAGAGCCAATCCCAGTCAAAGCCAGCTTGACAGCGTGTTTGGCTTCAGTGAGATGGGTTCCCGGCTCACCTCATGCATGATACTTATAGTCCGTGGAACCAAAGTCTACATTCCGCCTATGCTTTCTTCATGATAGAAAACGTCGAGATGCTTCGCTCTTTCGGAGCCAGAGTTCGTGCTTTGCGACACGAAAGGGGTCTTTCGCAGGAGGCTCTTGCGCACGAATGTGGGCTCGATCGAACATACGTGGGCGGAATCGAGCGGGGGGAACGAAATCCGTCTTTGCAGAACATTGCGAAAATAGCCGCAGTTCTGAGAGTTACGTTGTCTAAACTGATGAAGGGCATATAACTTACGTGATCCCAAACGAAACTAAGATTAGAAGCATTATCAAGAAATACGCCGATTCCTTTGCAGAGAAGGCATACAACGAAGAAAACGAAGAACGCGACGTTCTAATGGATGTCTTCGGATTGGCCCCGGAGATTAAGCGCGAGAATCGCCAATACTGGGGGCGAGAACTGGGGATGTGCTGGCAGCTTCTTGTGACTGAACTCTTCAAGGCTACTGTCCACGATTTTCTGCCTGCTTATCGAGAAGGAAAAGATGAACTCTGCGACCTGATTGCTGGCAAAGAAGCGATAGACACGAAATACAGGATAGGCTCTGGGGACTCAGGAACCCTGAAGAAATTCAAGCAATATGGGGCCAGGCTCACTGACGCGGGCTTTAGGCCAGTTCTGCTGATTGTTCGCACGGACAATCTTCGCGCGGCTATTGGTGCTTGTGAAGTCGGAAAATGGCAGATTTGCACTGGGGACGAGACTTTCAAATACATTCGGCGAGCGACGAAAGTAGATCTCAAGGAGTGGCTCATTTCTCTCAAAAACGAGTTCCACATTATTCGTTGAAGAGATCGATTTGGACGTTGCTTTGCGGGCGACTTGGCGGCGTCGTTCTGAGGCGCTTTCGGGCAATATTAGCGTACTCTTCGTCTAGCTCGATGCCTACGTAATGGTGTCCGAGTTCCTGGGCGGCAAGGCAGGTTGTGCCGGAACCTGCAAATGGGTCAAGGACGATATGGTCACCACGATCCGGAACAGTGAGCCGAACAAGGTGCTTGATGAGTTCTAGGGGCTTGACTGTACAGTGCCCAATCACTTCGTCGGCACCAGATTTCTGGACACGTTCAATAATATTCGATAAGAAGCCAGTGCTATTCATGTCAGCATGCAGCAAACCTACCCCAGATTTTCTGATAGTCGTAATGTAGTTATTTATCAATGGCTTCTGCAACAGGCAGATGGCTTCCCATTCATTACGTAGGCAGCTATGCCATCCTTCCCAGTCCTGCCAGTTTTCCTCGCCTAGGGACTTCATTTTCTTGGCGGCGTTTAGCCCCTTTGGAATCCCGGCGTGCCGCCTGTAGACCAAAATATCTCTCGCGTAGAAACCCGCGTCCTCAAGTGCAACCTGAACATGGGCAATAGTCCGCGTGCTGTTGAAGACGAGTGCAAATGCACCAGGACGGAGCGTTCGAAAAACCTCTCGGCCCCAGTCGACACACCATTGCTGATACTGAAGGATGTTTTCACGGTTCCGCTCATACCACCTTTTGTTTCGAACGCCGCCAGCCAGCCCGCTTCCGTATGGGATGTTCTTCACCAAGGTGTTTGAGTTCTGTATTCGATCAAGGCGTCTCTGGATCTCATTTGTATCCCATTTGCGCCCGATGAACTCATAGTTGTAGGGAGGGTCCGTAATGCAGACGGAGAAGTAGTCATTGACTACGGCGGACATGGTAGCTCGGCACTGGCCTTGTATGATGCAATCTGTTGGTCGTTCCACCATCCTGTCTCGCTTTCTCCATTGTGCGTTGCCACTAAGCATACCGCAAGGATGACTATACGTATCATTTGGACTGTTGTCAAGTTCTCACTTTTGCATGCCCAACGTGCAACATGGGATCGTCGCTCCCCTGGTCAAATCAAACACATTGCCGCCAAAAGAACTCCAGATGCCTCCTACCTGGCTGCGGCTTCTTTGGTAATCAGCAAGTTGGGCAAGAAAGGCAAATCGCCCTGCAGCGGCTTTAGCCGCTGCAGGGCGTATATCTGGAAACTCCGGCGTTAACCGCGACAGCGATATTTCGCTGGAGTTCGGCAACTGGCTCCCTGCTCGACGCTAGTTTTCACGCCTTATCGCCTCTCTTCCGACTCCAGGGGAAGTGCGCATTGCGTTCACAGAACAGCTCCCACTGACCCAGGGCGCGCAGGTGGTCCTCAGCGGTCAGGAACTTGTCATCCATGCGCTCGAGCCAGGCCTGCAACTCCGCTTCGAGTCGGGCCTGGAGGGCTTCGTATTCGGATCGGTCGATGAGGTTATCGAGTTGGTACGGGTCCTTGGCGTTATCATACAGCACCCAGCCACCATCCATGAACCGGGCATAGGTATGGGTCTTCGTCCTCACGCCACGCCATTCACGCCCGCCCCAGTCCCGGGCCTGATCCACAGGGATGTAATCGAAGATCGGTAGAGACCCATGCTCGGGCCCGTTTCCCAGGATAGCCCTGGACAGGTCCCATCCCGCCATCTCGGCAGGCGGCTCGAGCTGCGCCAACGTGAGAATCGTCGGCGCCATATCGGCCATGCCGAACAGGATGTCGCGGCGCGCGTGGTGCGGCAGCCCGCCGGGCCAGCGCATGATCAGCGGGATGTGGATGCTTTCTTCCCAGGGCTGCTGCTTTTTCACGCGGCCGTGCGAGTACATCATGTCGCCGTGGTCCGAGGTAAATACCACCATCGTATTGTCCGTCAGGCCGTTTTCGTCGAGGAACGCCGTCAAGTGCCCCACTTGGTTGTCCAGCGCGGTCACCTGCGCATGGTAATCACAATACTGGCGCTGCTTGACCCCTTGGCAGTTCTTGCGATACAGCATTGTCTCCGGGTCATACGCGGCACGATACTCGTCCGGGACCAGGTGATATGGCGCATGCGGCGGTCCCCAGGAAAGCATCAGGAAGAATGGGGCCTCGCCGCAGCGCTTCATGAATTCAATGGCGAGGTCGGTTTGCACGACTGGCTCATAGCCCTCGGCCGTGACCAGATCGTCGGTGTCGAGGTAGTACTTGGGATGGAAGTAGTCGTGATGGCACTCGTACGAGGCCCAATAGGTGTCGAACCCGCCGCGGCGCTTGCCCGGCGGGGTGAACTTCTCTCGCGGGATGCCGTCCAGATGCCACTTGCCGATATGTCCGGTCTGGTATCCTGCGTCGCGAAAGACCTCCGCGAGGAACCGCTGGTTCGAGGGCACTGGCAGGTCGTTGACGAGCGTGCCGTTGGCCAGGGGATACTTGCCCGTCATTAGCATCGCCCGGCTTGGCGTGCACACTGGACAATTCGCAATGCCGTTCATGAAAAGGACCCCCCCTCCCGCCAAGGCGTCCAGATGCGGTGTCTTCACCACCGGGTTTCCCATACACCCCAGCATATCCGCGCGCATCTGGTCCACCAGAATGAACAGCACGTTCGGCCGTTTCGATGGCATAGACGACCTCCCTGGTGTTTCAGCGGCCCCAGCCACCGTCCACGAGGCCGCTGCGGATGCGGCCAGGAATTCTCGGCGCGTGACCTCGAGATTGCCCTTCATGGCTCTTATTTTACACGAATTTCCTGCCACGTAACAGCCTGGCGCCTAGTCAATCTTAAGGCGGCTGGTAGTTTGGCAGCCCAACGTTTTCGTGCCCGTGCTCGAAACCAGAAACGAAAGCTCGATAACGAGCACGAGCGTGAAGAAAATCAGGCGCATCCACCCAATCAATGATAGATAGACAGAATACTAGACATGCGGGCAACCCCTTTGTACCATTGCTAGCTGCTTTGTTGTTCCCCCGCGAAGGGTCGGTTTGCCCACAGTACGGATTTACGTAAAACATGAGGCTTGAGATAAAATGTCTTGACTTTGGCGCCGTATTATGTTAGATGAATCGAAGCGCTCGTGGTCGAGCTATAAGTGTTGTTTGCATTTTTGCGATTTGTGTGAGATAATTAATTCGGTTGGTACAACGGGGAAGGCCAGGACATCGGGCGGCCGTTTACGGCCCTGCAGCCCTCCAAGGTAAGGCTATGTTCGAGCAACTGAGCAAAGCGGAGCAATGTGCCGTACTCAAGCATAGGCAGTTCCTGTGCGCTGAAAGGTCTTGTGATGTGGACCTCGAATGCGCCATGTCGGACTGGCTGGAAAACCGCGCCTTGCCTTGGCGGACCGAGCGCCAGGTCAGCATGCTCGAACTCGAGCGCCAGGAGATTATGCGCCACAAATGGATCGAATCTGAAAAGGCCCGCCGTGATTTAGGCAACGATGCGGTTTTGGATTGGATCCAGAAACACGCGGCCAGGTGGCGCGAGTGGTATGAGCGCGAGAATGAACCAACCAATGCCTGATCCCGCTACGCGGTTTGCCATATCCTAGTCAGCGTGGACCACCGCATCAAAGTCCTCATTTCCCCCCGTTAGCCACGTACCCGCCTTTTCCCACCACCCCAAACCTCTTGCTTGCCTCTGAGGAATCTTGAAACCGGCAACTGCCACATTGTCGCGCGTCATCGCTACACAAGCCTATCCCGCAACACCACACCTACCCCTCCTCACCCCATTTATCAAGTGCTTTTCACTTTAAGTTCAGCAGTGGGTACTACATCTTGTGCCAAAACTGGAGGATTTCTGAGAAAAAATACAGTATCTTGTATTCCATGTGGCCTAAACCTTTGACCAAAAGGTATTTAGGGGCGAAAATTGCCCTTGACAAGCGGGGTGGAGGGTGGTAGAATGGGGCAAGATTGGGTATGAATTAGCACAAAATGGTGGCCAGGAGCTAAACCGTGTATATCGGAACAGCCGAGACAGTTCTGGACGCTAAACATCGCATCACTGTACCGCGCCGTGTCCGCGAGACCATGGAAGTCCTGGGCCATGCCCTGTGGTATATGGCGCGTGGGTTTGATCACTCCATATTCCTGTTCCCACGTGACGAGTGGAACAAAATCCGCGACCAGGTCAAGCAGTATTCTTCAATGGATACACGGGCTCTGGATTTCCGGCGCCTTTTCTTCGCCAGCGTCACGGAGGTCCGCCCGGACCGGCAAGGCCGGATGCCGGTTCCGCCTCACCTGCGTGCGTACGCGCGGTTGGACCGGGACGCGGTACTGATCGGCGTGGATGACCACCTTGAGCTGTGGAGCCGGGATGCCTGGCGGGCGTTCCAAGAGCAGCAGGAACCGGAATTCAAAGCGATGGCCGCCCAGCTTTTCGCGGGTGATAAGCAGTTGAGTAACTCAACGGAAGAAAGTGGAGCGAGCGATGAAACTTGAACGAATGGAGGTGGGACCCGTAACGGTGCTGCGCCTGGCGGGCGATATTGACGAGAGTGGGGTGAATGCCCTGCGTATCGGCCTGTTGGGCTGCATCAAGGAGAAGCGATTTAACCTCGTGTTAAATCTCGGCGGGGTCGAGCTGGTCAGCTATATGGGCCTTGGCGTGCTTGTCGAGCGGCTTCGCCAGTTCCGGGCGTGCAACGGGGACATGAAACTCGTGGGCATCAACCTATTGTTGAAGCGGATGTTCCGGATGGCAGGGGTCGGCGCGCTGTTCGAGGTGTACGAGAGCGAAGCGCACGCGGTTCAAGTTTACCAGGAAGCGGCGTGAGACGCCGTCCGACGCCAGGGTACGCGCCGGGTTCAGAGTCTTCCTACCTCCAGTAACGAGAGGAGTCTGTGGCGCATGGCGCCGGAATCGGAATTTCCGGCCGCCCCCTCGAGCGGACATATTCCCGTGCTTGCGGGTGCGGCCCTCGAAGGGTTGTGCGTCCAAGCCGACGGCGTCTATATGGATTGTACCGCGGGCGCGGGCGGGCATTCCGCGCTGATTGCGGAGGTGCTTGCGAAGGGCCACGGCCGCCTCATCGCGCTGGACCGCGATCCGGCCGCTATTGAGCGGACGCGAGCGCGGCTGGCGCCATTTTTACGGGCGACAGTGCTGCACCGGAACTTTGGCGAGTTGTCCAAGGTGCTAGACGAGCTCGAGGTGGTGCACATCGATGGTGTCTTGTTTGACGTCGGTTTATCGAGCCTGCAACTGGACGATCCGCTTCGGGGGTTCTCGTTTGAGAAGGATGGGCCGTTGGATATGCGTATGGACCCGACGTGCGGCGCGACGGCGCGGGAGTTTCTCGCCGAGGTGAGCGAGGGGAACCTCGTGCAGGTCTTGAGAGCCTACGGCGATGTGCGCCCCGCCAAGCGCATCGCGGCAGCTATCGTCCGGCGGCGGGACGCCGGGCGATTGGAGGGCACCCAGGACCTTGCTGAGTCGGTGGCTGAAGCACTCGATCTTGTTCACGGCGTTCCTGAAGAGACTCGGACGGTGTTTCAGGCCATACGCATCGCGGTAAATGACGAACTGCGCTGGTTGAAAGCCGGCCTCCACCAAGCCATTGCAGCGCTCGCGCCCGGCGGGCGGCTTGTTTGCATCGCCTTTCATTCTGGGGAAGACCGGATCGTCAAGAACGTGCTTAGAAACGCATCGCGCCCGCATCAGGAGCGAAACCCCGATGGCCGGGTGCTGCGCACGTCGCCGCGCCAAGTACGCCTTGTGACTCGAAAACCGGTGCGCCCCACGGCGGACGAAATCCGGGCCAATCCCCGCGCGCAGAGCGGGCGGCTGCGGATCGCAGAACGCTTGGCCACAGGAGAGAGCCTATGACGCGGCCTCGAGACATACGGCGGCGCGCGGTCCCACTGACGAGCTGGCTGAAGTGGCTGCCGGTGTTGATCTTGCCGTTTTCGGTGTTGTTCTTCGAGACGTGGCTGAATGTCCAGACGCGGGTAAACGATTATGAACTCTTCGAGCTCAACCAGCGCATGCGCGAATTGCAGCGATCCCTGGATGCGCTTAAAGTCGAGGAGGCGCGGCTTGCGGCCATGGACCGCATTGGAGTGAGGGCTCCGGACTTGGGGCTCGTCGAGCCGAATCCTTCTCAGATCAAAACCATTTACCGGTCTGAGGAACGCGACAGCGCCCCCCCTGCTTGCACACCTCCTTATACTGTGGCCCGTATTGCGGTCGCGCCCGAAGAAGCGGCCCATGAAGGCCCCCTGGAAGTTTGCAGCGCCGCGCTCCAACGACGCTGAGGTCTCGGTCGTGGAAGTCCAAGGGATAAGTGGACGGCCTGCACGCGCACCTTATGGGGGTTCGCTCTCGAAAAGTCATTTGCTGCGGATGCGGGTCCTCCTTTGGGCGTTTTTGGTCGCTTTTGGCGCAATTGGAGGCCGCTTGATTTGGCTACAGGTCGATCCGGGCAAGAAGCTCAGCGAGGAGAGCAATAGCCATATTGGCCAAATCGAGCTGCGTGTGCCGCGCGGCGACATCCGTGACTGCCGTGGGAGCCTGCTGGCTACGGACCGCCAGGTGCCGTCGCTCTGGGCCGATCCCCGCTTCATTGATAACCCTTATACAGCCGCGCTGCAGTTGAGCGCCCGGTTGAGCCTCGATGAAGACCACATGTCCAGGCGGCTGTCCAAGCGCGATGCAAAGGGCCACCTGAAGAAGTTTGTCTGGGTTAAACGCTGGCTCAGCGATGATGAGCTGGCCCGGGTCGAGGAACTTCGGCGCCGGGTCGGGCCTGGCCTGGCCCTGAAAAACGAAGCCGTGCGCTTCTACCCCGAAGGGGAACTGGGGGCGCATTTGCTGGGATTTGCCAACCGGGAGGGGCTGGGCTGCGAGGGCGTGGAGCGGGCTTTCGACAAGTACCTGCGAAGTGTGCCGGGCAGACAAAAGTCGCGCGTGGACGCTAAACGTAACATTCTGGCCTCGCTCACGCTTGAGTACGTCGAACCGGAGGGGGGTGACACGGTTATTCTAACCATCGACAAGGCGATTCAGCACTCCCTGGGGCGCGAACTCGACGAGGCCCTGTTGCGGACCGACTCGCCCCGGGCGATGGGTGTGGTGATGGACCCGCGGACCGGTGCGATTTTGGCTTTGGCGTGCCGGCCGGCGTTTGACCCGAACCGGTATTCGGATTTTTCACCCGAGCAGTACGGGAACCGTGCGCTGGTGGATGTGTTTGAGCCCGGATCGGCGTTCAAGGTCGTCACAGCGAGCGCGGCGCTCGAGCATGGGCTGGTCGCATTGGACACACTCATCGATTGCGAAGGCGGCTCGTTCAATCCTTACGGTCATCGCATTGGCGACTATCATAAAATGGACATCGAGCCGTTTTCAGTGTGCTACGCACAGTCCAGCAATATCGCTATGATCAAGGTTGCCGCAATGTTGGGTCCCGCACGGCTCGAGCGCTGGGTCCACCGGTTCGGGTTCGGCGAGAAGGCCAGCGCCGATTTCCTCGCTGAAAGCCGCGGGATCGTCCGACCTCTCGAGTCCTGGACCCGGTACTCGATGGGTGCAGTGCCCATTGGGCAGGAGGTCTCGGTGACCATTTTGCAACTGGCTCGGGCCTACAGTGTGATCGCCAACGGCGGCTATCTAATCAGGCCCTACGTGGTCGAGCGAGCAACCAATCGCGACGGGGACACTATCTATCAGCATCGAGCGGGGGTGCCCGAACGGGTCCTGTCGGCGGCCACCGTGTCAACTATGAAAGAACTATCGCACCAGGTCGTGCTCGAGGGCACCGGACGACCGGCCAGTATACCCGAGTACCGTGTGGGTGGGAAGACGGGCACCGGCCAAGTCGCCCGGCCAGACGGGAAAGGGTATTATAAGGATAAGTACACAGCGGTGTTCGCGGGATTCGCCCCCGTGGCGGACCCGTGGGTTTGCGCGGTCATCGTGCTCCATGAGCCGGGGATACGCGAGCACTGGGGCAGCCATTGCTGCGGCCCGGTGTTCCAGGCGGTGGTACGCGAGGCGCTGATTCGGCTTGGTTGCCCGGAGGAGCCCGTGGATGAATCGGCGCCCGTTCGCGAGGACGTTGACACAATAGCGGCATATCTGGGACTAACGCCTGAAGACCCGGTCGATTTGCTTGACGGGCTGGAACTCCTGCCGCGCCATCACGCCGCCGAAGGGGCGCCGGTCCTGCCGTGCTTCACAGGCCTCACGATGCGCCAGGTAAAATCCAAGCTCATGACGCTCGGACTGAACTGGGACTTCCAGGGGGCCGGGCGCGTGGTGCTTCAAGACCCTCCGGCCCAAACCCTCCTCAGCGAGGTCACGTTGTGCCGGCTGGTGTTCTCGAACAAGAGGTTGAAGACCGAAGAAGGATGGCGTGGGAACGCCTTATAGATGACACGGAACCAACTTGCCCAGATGCTCGGGTCTAAAGTGCCGAACGCGGCCGATGTCGAGGTCATCGCGGTCACGGAAGACTCGCGTCGTGTCATGCCCGGAACGGCGTTCTTCGCCGCGCGCGGCGCTCATGCCGATGGCCACGCATTCGCCCAGCAGGCCGTACAGGCGGGCGCTGTGGCCATCGCTGGCGCTCGGCCGGGCCTGGCCGAGTATGCAGGGGTGCCGTATTTGCCCGTGGCGAATCCACGCAAGGCGTTGGGCGAGGTTGCGCAAGCCTTGGCCGGCGAGCCATCGCGCTCGATGACGGTGATCGGGATCACCGGCACCAATGGCAAGAGCAGTTCCGTGCTGCTGACCCGCGAGTCTCTCCGAGCGTGCGGACATGCGGCAGCGAGTTTCGGCACGCTGGGCTACGCCATCGGTGATACGCTGCTGCCAGCCAAGCACACGACGCCGTTTGGCGAAGACCTGGCGGCCATCTTCGCACAGGCCCGGGACGCCCACGTAACCCATGCCGTTATGGAGGTTAGTTCGCACGCGCTTGAGCAGGACCGCGTCGCGGGGATCGACTTTGATGTGGCGGCCTTCACGAACCTGACGCAGGATCACTTGGATTATCATCAGGATATGGACCAGTACCGGCGTGCGAAACTCAAGCTGTTCGACCAAATCGACGGGCCGCAACGGTTTACTGTGGTCAACAAGGACGATCCCAGCGCCGAAGCTTTTATCCGGGCGTCGCGGGTGCCGTGTTACACCTTTGGCGATGCTGGGGATTGTTGCGCGCGTAACATTCGCGTGGGGACGAATATG